>CAZCKC010000003.1:0-79460 GCA_964499235.1 uncultured Planctomycetales bacterium
GATCTATGCCGAGGTGATCGGCTACGGCGCGACGACCGATGCGGGCGACATGGTGCAGCCCGATCCTGAAGGTCGCGGTGCCGGCCGGGCGATGCGGGCGGCGCTGGCGAGTGCCGGGGTGAACCCCGAGGCGGTCGACTACATCAACGCCCACGGAACGAGCACGCCGCTGGGCGACGTGGCGGAGACCCAGGCGATCAAGCGGGTCTTCGGCGAGCATGCCTACAAGCTGGCGATCAGCAGCACGAAGAGTGCGACCGGACACATGCTCGGCGCGAGCGGCGGCTTCGAGGGGATCGCCTGCGCGCTGGCGGTGTATCACAACACGCTGCCGCCGACGATCAACCACGAGACGCCCGACCCCAACTGCGACCTGGACTACGTGCCCAACACGGCCCGCGATGCGAAGGTCGCGGTGGCGCTGTGCAACTCGTTCGGCTTCGGCGGTCACAATGCCTGTCTGGTGCTGCGCAAGTTCACCGGCTGAGCCGCGATGACGGGGCGCTCGCGACGCGGTCGCTCCCCCTCCACTTATCGAACACAGACTCTGCTGGAATAGAACGCTGAGTCGCGGGGCGTACCGCGGAAGCGTCGCGTCGTTTAGCCGGGCGTCGAGGCAGCGTTGTGCGCGTCGGTTTTCGCGGTCGGTGCTTGGCGGCGGGCGGGATGGGGTGGGCCGAGCGGGTCGGGGCGCAGGGCGCTCGGCGCGCGGTGGAGCAGGACAAGGGCCGCGACCAGCGGGATGCCGATGGCGATGGTCGCACCGAGGCCGCCGCCGGCTGCCGCGATGCGGTTCGGGGACTCAAAGCTGTCGCCGGCCATCAGGACCGCCAGGGTCGGCACGGTGAGGAGGCAGAGCAGCGCCAACCCGCTCCAGCCGCCGCGGAACCGGCGGTAGTGCAGGACGGCCGCGAGGGCACTGACGGCCGGGAAGGCGAAGACCATGTGGTACCAGCGCATGACGGGCATGAACCAGAGCATCGCAAGGACGGCGAGGGCGAACTCGAGGCGGAGCTGCCAGAGGGTCAGCCGGGCGGCCGGGCGACGCCAGAGCCAGAGCAGCGCAAGCAGGAGAACGACGCTGGCGGCGAGTTGGAGCTTCGCGACGGTGGCGGGGCTGAGGTCTGCGACGTTGATGTAGCGGGGCGGGCGGGTGTCGCTGACCCAGCGGGGGTCGTTGTCCCAGGTCGTGCGGATGTTGGTTTCGGTGAGCCAGCGGCTGAGCACGGCGCTGCTGGATTGGTTGCGCCAGTCGAGCTCGCGGCCCGTAGTGATCAGGGCGCGGTGACTGCCCTGGAAGACGGCGTGCTCGATCCAGCCGACGTAACGCTCGACGGTGCGCGTCACGGCGGCGGTGGGCGGGCGCCGCTCGGCGATCAACTCGGCCGTCGTAAGCATGGCGAGGTCCGCGAGCGGGCCGGCGAGGAGGCCGGTGAGGACAGCGGTCCAGAAGACGCGCCACTGCCGCTTGAGCGCGAACCAGAGCACGATCAGGCCGGGCGTGAGCTTGAGGATCGTGGCGAGGCCGAGCCAGATGCCGGCCGGTAGCTTCTTGCCGCGCTGCCAGTGGACGAAGCCGGCGACGATCAGCAGCAGCGTCAGGGTGTCGACCTGGTTGAGCTTGAATTCCCAGAGCCAAGCGGGCAGCAGGAGCAGGATCGGGACGAGCTGAACGACGGGCCACTCGCGGCGCGGAACGCCCATCACGTGCTGGCCGAGTAGCCGCACGATCGTGACAAACGCGAACAGGTTGACGGCCAGCCACACGACCGCGGCCACGCGATACGGCAGCCAGCCGATGAGCGCGAGGAACCGCGAGACGGCCGGCAAGTACCAGGGGATCGTGCCGCGCGCGCGACGCTCGCCGGGGGCGGTCCAGTCGTAACCGGGGTCGTAGACGCCCTCGGTCGCGAGCCAGTGGCCGGCCTGGTAAAAGTACTCGAAGTCGGGGGTCGGGTCGTCGCCGGTGACGGCCGCCGCGCCGCTGACCAGCAGCGCGAGCGTGACGAGGCTCAGCAGCGTGACGGCCGCGGCGTAGAGCCAGCGCGGCGCGGTCCGTAACAGCTGCTGCTCAGGCACTTCAGCCGGGGAAAAGGTGATGCTCATCGGGCGTGCCCTGTACCGCATTGGTCGAGTCGCCGGGCGGCCCGGGAACCTACCCCGCCGTCAGCGCGCTGAGGGCGGTGCGGATCTCGGCGGGGGTGACGTTGTCGAGCCGCTCGGTCGCGCCCCACTGGCGGACCACGACGCAGTTGATCTCGCCGCCGCGGTTTTTCTTGTCGAGGCGGCAGCGGTCGATGACGGCCTCGGGATCCAGCGGCTCCGCGAGCATCACGGGTAAACCGAGCGCCGTGAACAGTTCCCGCACCCGCTCGGCGTCCCCGGCTGACAGCAGGCCCCGCGCGACCGCGATCGCATTCTCGGCCACGATGCCCAGCGCGACCGCTTCGCCGTGGCGGAGCTGGTAGTCGGTGAGCCGCTCGATCGCGTGGCCGATCGTGTGACCATAGTTGAGGATCGCACGAAGGCCGGCCTCGCGCTCGTCGGCGGCGACGACGGCGGCCTTGATCGCGCAGTTGCGCGCCAGGAGCTCGGCGACCGTGTCCGGCTTCCGCCCGAGAATCGCCCTCACGTGCTGCTCGTGCCAGTCGAAGAACGCGCCGTCGCGGATGGCGGCGTGCTTAACGGATTCGGCCAGGCCGGCGATGAAGTCCCGCTGGTCAAGCGTCTCCAGGAAGTCGAGATCGATCACGACGCCGCTGGGCTGGTGGAAGGCGCCGATGAGGTTCTTGCCGGCCGCGTGGTTCACGCCGGTCTTGCCGCCGACCGAGGCGTCGACGCCGGCCTCGATCGTGGTGGGGACCTGCAGGTAACGGATGCCGCGGAGCCAGCAGGCGGCCGCGAAGCCGCCCATGTCGCCGGCAACCCCGCCGCCGAAGGTGAGCACGAGGTCGCTGCGCTCGAGGCGGGCCTCGGCCAACCCGTCCAGGAACGCGGCGACGGTCGCGAGCGACTTTGACGCTTCGCCGGGCTCAAAATGGAGGACCGCGGTCAGGTTCGGGATGCAAGGCTCGAGCGTGTCGAGATGCAGGTCCGCGACCCGGGCGTCGGCGATCACCGCGACCTTGCGGACCCCGCCGAGGCTGTCGATCACCGCGCGGAGTTGACTCCGAGTCTCCGCCCCGATGTGAATCGGGTAGCCGCGGGGGCCGAGCTCAACCGTTACCGTCTTCACAGAAGGGTCCCGCTCCGATCATCAACAGGGGCATTTACCTGAATTACCAGTTGCCTTTTCTGAGGGGTAGCGACGGTAAGCGGGCCGTCCGCGGCCATCCGAAATCAACTAGCAAGCGGTATTCCCGGTAGGGATTCACCCCCCTGATTGGTCCGGGAATAATCACTGTAATTCTTTTGCTTTCAGACACTTACGCTACGATCACCCACCGGGCGCGATCTTGACAAATGTATCGATTTTGATAATCTCGCCGCATGGCCAAATCGACCTCCCCAAAGGGTAAGCGGACCACGAGCCGCTCGCAAACCCGAAGCTCGGCGTCGAAGAAACCCGCCCGCGCGACCGCCCGGACGTCGCAGCGTAGTCGGGCCCCGGCGATCAAGAGTTATCAGGCCGCCCTCAGTTATCTCAACACCACCACCAACTACGAACGAATGCTGCGGCCGAGCTATTCGGCGCAGAACTTCAACCTCTCGCGGATGAACCGGCTGCTGGTGGGGCTGGATAACCCGCACAAGACGTTGAAGTGCGTGCACATTGCCGGCACGAAGGGCAAGGGGTCGACCTGCTACATGCTGTCTGCGATGCTCGAGCAGGCCGGCTACCGCGTCGGGCTCTACACGTCACCGCACGTGGTCGAGTTGCGGGAACGGGTGATGGTCAATCACGAGATGATCAGCGAGACCGATTTCACGAAGCTGATCGCCCGCATCGCCCCGATCGCGGCCAAGATGAAGGACACCCCGACGTTCTTCGAGATCATGACCGCGGTCGCGTTCCTGTACTTCCAGGAGCAGGCGACCGACTTGGTCGTGCTCGAAACCGGGCTCGGCGGACGGCTCGACTCGACCAACGTCGTCAAGCCGTTGGCCTGCGGCATGACCGCGATCAGTTACGACCACATGGCGCAGCTCGGCAACACGCTCGAGAAGATCGCCACCGAGAAGGCCGGAATCTTCAAGCCCGGCATCCCGGTGATCAGCGGGCCCCAGGCGCCGGAGGTGGTGAAGGTCTTCCGCGAGATGGCCGCCCACGTGGGGGCCCCGCTGAAGTTCCTGGGCCAGGACATCGAGTTCAGCCACCGCTTCGAATCGTCGCGGATCGGCGGCCCGCAGAACCGGGTCTGCATGTCGACCGCGTCGTCGCGCTTTGACCACCTAGAGGTGCCGCTCTACGGCGAGCATCAGGCGTACAACTGCGGGCTGGCGCTGGGCCTCGTCGACGTGCTGACCGAGCACGGCTATCCGATCACGCCGCAGGACGCGATCGACGGGCTGGCGAAGACACACGCCCCCGGCCGCGTGGAGGTCATCCGCAACCTGCCGCTGACGGTCGTCGACGTCGCCCACAACTCGGCCAGCATCATTGCCCTGATGCGGGCGATCGGGCAGAGCTTCAATTATGACTCGATGGTGGTGATCTTCGGCGCCTCGGCCGACAAGGACATCGACGGGATGCTCCAGCAGCTGCGACTCGGTGCGGACAAGGTGATCTTCACCAGCAACGGGACGCCCCGCTCGGCCGACCCGCACGAGCTACAGGCGAAGTTCCAGGAGCTGACGCAGAAGATGGCCCAGGTCGCGCCCACGCTCGAAGAGGCCTACGAGATCGCGGGCAACTGCGTGACGCGCGACGACCTGATCTGCATCACCGGCTCGGTCTACATCGTGGGCGCAGCGAAGAGCAAGCTCGGCGAGGCGCCCGGGACGACGCGGATCGCCGTCTGACGACGCGGCACGCCTGCTCCGCACTCAATACGTGATTTGTTTGCGCCGCAACGCACCGGTGAGCCGCGTCCGCGCGAGGAGCGCGGCAATCCGCTTACCCGCGTGCCCGTCGCCATAGACGCTCTTCCCACCCCGCCGCGGCCGCAGCCGCAACGCCCGCCGCAGCCCCTGGGTGATCGCCGCCTTCGTCTCGCCCGTGTGCACGATCGCCGCCCCGCCCGGCTCGCGGCCAGCCTGGCGCGCCCCGACGTTGACCACTGGCGTGCCGGCCAGCGGCGCCTCGAGCAGCCCGGACGACGAGTTCCCCACCAGCACCCGGGCGGCCATCAGCTTCCGCAAGTACGCCTCGCGCGGAATCGAGCGGAGCAACTCGACCGTCCCGTTGGCGGCGGCCGCGTGCGCCTCGATCGCGCGTACCACGCCTGCGTGGCCGCGGTCGCTGTTGGGATAGATCACGACCCGCGGCAGGCCGAGCGCGGCGACACTCTCCAGGACCGCCCGCGTGGCGCGGTACTCCGTATCGGCGTCGCGGCCGTAGGCGTGCTGAACGACGAGGGCGAACGGATCGCGCGCGGGCGGCGCGTGGTCAAGCAGCGGCCGAAGGTCGTCAAGGCCCGGCGCGCCGACGAGATGGATCGTATCCGGTCGCTCGCCGAGCCGTTCGAGCCGGCGCACCGCCGAGCGCGTGGCGGCGAAGTGCAGGTGGGCGAGCTTGGTGATCGCGTGGCGAAAGGACTCGTCGAAGTCCCCGACTGCCACGTCGCCGCCGTGAATGTGCGCCAGCGTGCAGCCGGCGGTGACGGCCGCCAGTGCACCGGCGAGCGCTTCCACGCGGTCACCCAGCACCAGCACGACCTCGCTGCGGGCGGCGGCCAGCGCCGTGGCGATCCCCCCGATCCCGCGCCCGAGGCCACGGGCCTGGTCGAGCGCCTCGTCGCTCCCCGGCTGCATCTTCACGCGGGCGACGATCGGCCACCCGTCGCGTTCAATCTGCCGGACGGTACGGCCGAACTGCGGCAGCAGGTGCATGCCGGTCACGATGACCTGGAGTTCCAGCCGGGGCTGCGCCGCGATCGCGGCCATCACGCTTTGCAGCAGGCCGTACTCGGCCCGCGTCCCGGTGACGACGGCGATGCGCTTGCGGGTCACTGCACGTCTTCCCACCGCAGGAGCGTGTCGGCGGCGATGGGGCGCGTGGTTCGCCGGCCGAGGATCTCGCCGAGCTGATCGGGCGGGATGCCGGTCCCGGGACGCTTGGTCGTGAGCAGCGCGGCCGTCACGACCGTGTCCGCGGGGATCGCGGTCGCGGCGACGATGCTCTTGCGGGCGACCTGGCGGACGTCGTGCTCGATCGGCGCAAAGCCGAGCCGCCCGTGGCCGAGCGCCGCCTCGGCAGCGCGAACCTCCGCAACGTACTCGGCGAACTGTGCTGGCGACAACGAGGTGGCGTGATCCGGCCCGGGCGCCGTGGGATCAAGCGTGAGATGCTTTTCGAGCACGCTGGCGCCGGCCGCGACGGCCCACGCGCCGGTACGGGTGTCGGGTGTGTGGTCGCTATAGCCGACGACGCAGCCCGTGGTGCTGCGCAAGCTGGAGATCGCCCGCAGGTTGGCCGCGTCGAGCGGCGTCGGGTAGGCGCTGACGCAGTGCAGGAGCACGCAACGTGCGGCGGCCGTCCGGCGGTGGACCAGGGTCGCAGCGGCTTCGATCTCGCCGGGGGTCGCGGCGCCGGTGGAGATGATCAGCGGCAGCCGCGTGTCGAGCAGCGAGCTGAGCAGCGGCAGGTTGTTCAGGTCGGTCGACGCGGTCTTCAGCGCGACGAGCGGCAACGCCGTCGCCCGCGGCACGTCGCTTAGGGCAAAGGTGGTGGCGATCAGGTCGATATCCGCCTGGGTGGCAGCTGCCGCGAGCGCTTTTAGCCCGTCGGCGTCGAGCTCGAGCCGCTGAAGCATCGCCTGCTGCGAGTCGCCGCTCGAGGCGCGCTGGTAGTCGGCCGTCGCGGCGGTCGCGGTCGTAAGCTCGGCCGCGCGGAAGATCTGGAGCTTGACGGCATCGGCGCCGGCGCGCGCGGCCGCGGCGACCAGCTCAGCGCCCTTCTGGATTTCGCCGTCGTGGTTGACGCCGATCTCGGCGACGATGTAGGCGGGCCGGCCCGGTCCGACGCGGCGCGCGCCGAGGCAAACGTCGTTCACCGCGACGCGCGGGACTAGATCGGCTGAAGCTGTGCGAGCCATGTCTGGGCGAACTGGAAGTCTTCGTAGGTGTCGATGTCGACGCTCCGGCTGGCCGGCATCGGGTAGATCAGCGTCTTGCGCGGCGTCCGCTCGTTGAGGTAATCGTCAACGACGTGAAAGTAGATGGCGCCGTTGAGGCGGTGGATGAAATCGCCGCCCGCGAGCCGCTCAAAACAGCCGTCGCGCGTCGCGCGCCCAAGCCAGTGCGCGGGCGCGATCGCGACGGTCGAGACCACGCTGCACGGAAAATGCTCGTCGAAGAGCTCGGCGGCCGCCCGGATGTCGTCGGCCGTCCGCAGCGGTGAGGTCGGCTGGAGAACGGCCACCGCGTCGTAGCGGAAGCCTTGCTTGGCGAGGGCGCGGAGCTGCCAGGCGACGGCCGGCTGCGTCGGGACCTCGTCGCGGGCGAGGGCAGCCGGTCGCAGTCCGGCGCAGCGTGCGCCGTACTGTTGGGCGACGGCGGCGATTTCGGCCGCGTCGGTATTGATCCAGACGTCGGTAAAGATGCCGCTCTCGCGGGCGGCCTCGCAGGTCCACGCCAGCAGCGGACGGCCGCCGAGCTCGGCCAAGTTCTTGCTTGGAAACCGCTTACAGCCAGAGCGGGCGGGAATGATCCCGGCGATGCGCATGGGGGCGGCACTCCTTGTGGCGAATGTCAGGCCCCTTTGGTTATCGACGGATCGAGCGGTGGGACTCAAGCGTTCGGCGGCGGATCCTCGCCGGCGAGGCGCTGGTGCCAGCGGCGGATGAGTTCGCGGGCCTCATCAGCCGGGAGGGCTTTCGGATCGACGCGCCGGAGCTCGCGGACGATCGCTTCTTCGGGCTCCTCGAAGAGGCGGAGCTGGCGGCTGCGGCGGCGCTGGACGGCGGCGAGAGCGGGGCGCTGGGACTCGCGAGCGAAGGTCCGCTCGAGCTCGTTGAGCACGGCGTTGGCCCGCTCGAGGACGTTGCGGGGAACTCCGGCGAGCTTCGCCACGTGTAGGCCGTAACTGCGGTCGGCCGTGCCGGCGGCGATGCGGTGCAGGAAGACGAGCTGCTCCTCGTACTCCTTGACGACGACGTTGAGGTTGAAAACCGGCTCGAGGAGCTCGGCGAGCTCGGTCATCTCGTGGTAATGGGTGGCGAAGAGCGTCCGGCAGCTCACGCGGTCGGCGAGCTGCTCGGCGATCGCCCAAGCGAGCGCAAGGCCGTCAAAGGTGCTCGTGCCGCGGCCGACCTCGTCGAGGATGACGAGGCTACGGGCGGTGGCGTTGTGGAGGATGTTGGCGGTCTCGAGCATCTCGACCATGAAGGTGGACTGGCCGCGGGCGAGCTCATCGGCCGCCCCGACGCGGGTGAAGATGCGGTCGACGAGGCCGAGGCGCATCTGCTCGGCCGGCACCCAGCAGCCGCAGTGGGCCAACAGCGTGAGCAGTGCGACCTGACGGATGTAGGTGCTCTTGCCGGCCATATTGGGGCCGGTGATCAGGGCGACGAGCGCGTCGGGGCTGGTGAGGCGGGTGTCGTTGGCGACGAAGTGGTCCTGGGTCTGCTCGACGACGGGGTGGCGGCCGGCGGTGATCTCGAGGGTCGCGTGGGGGTCGAACTCGGGGCGCGAGTAGCGTTGCTTGAGGGCGAGCTCGGCCCAGCCGGCGAGGATGTCGAGCTCGGCGAGGGCCTCGGCGGCGCGCTGCATCGCGGGGATGCGCTGCGCGACTTCGTCGCGGAGGGCCTGGAAGAGGTCGTGCTCGAGCTCGTTCGCGCGCGCGGCGGCGGTGAGGGTTTCAGTCTCGTACTGCTTGAGCTCGTCGACGATGTAGCGCTCGGCGTTCTTGACGGTCTGCTTGCGGACGTAGTTCTCGGGGACGCGGTCGCGGTGCAGGTTCGTGACCTCGATGTAATAGCCGAAGACCTTGTTGAAGCCGACCTTGAGCTTCGGGATGCCGAGGCGCTCGGCCTCGCGGGCCTGGAACTCGGCGAGCCACGTTTCGCCTGCCTCGCTGATCTGGCGCAGGCGGTCGAGTTCCTCGTTGATGCCCGCGTTGAAGATGCCGCCTTCGCGGAGCGTCGTCGGGGCAGCGAACTTCAGGGCGCTCGTGAGGCGCTCGGCCAGCGGGTCGAGGCCGGTAAGGACTTCGGCGACGGCGTTCGCCTCCGGCGTTTGGACTTGGTGGAGGAGCTCGCGGATCGTGGCGAGCGCGGTCAGGCCGTCGCCGAGGGCGCGCAGGTCGCGGGGGTTGGTCCGGCGCACACCGACGCGGCCGACGAGCCGCTCGATGTCGCCGACTTCGCGGATGGCGCGCTGGAGGCCTTGGCGTTGGGCGTCGGCTTCGCGGAGGGCGGCGACCATCGTCTGGCGGCGCTCGATCGCGTTGATCTCGGCCAGCGGGTAGCAAAGCCAGGTGCGCAGCAGCCGGGCGCCCATCGGGTTGCCGGTGCGATCGACGGCCGCGCAGAGGGAACCGCTGCGCCCGCCGCCGCGCATCGTCTTGATCACCTCGAGCGCGCGGAGGGTGGCCGCGTCGAGGACCATGTGCGCGGAGGCGTGGTGCCTGCGGGGCGGTTGGATGTGGGCGGCGAGGCCTTTCTGCGTTTCGCGGGCGTAGGCAAGCAGCGCGCCGGCGGCGCGGAGGCTGGTGTCGATCCGGCTGAAGCCGAAGCCTTCGAGGGTCTGGACCTCGAACTGCTCACGCAGGAGCTGTTCGGCATAGTGCGGGGCGAAGTCGGCGGCCGGTCGCGGGGTGAACGCGGCGGTGAGCCTGTCGCGGAGCTGGGCGAGCGGGGCCTCCGCGTCGGAGACGGCCTGTTCGGCGAAGAGGATCTCGGCGGGGGCAAGGCGTTCGAGCTCGTCGGGCAGGCGGGCGGCGCTGAGGAGCTGGACGTGAAACTGGCCGGTGGAGAGCTCGAGCAGGGCGAGGCCGGCGTCGTCACGGTCGCGGCAGACGGCGGCGAGCAGGTTGCGTTCGTGCTGATCAAGCAGCGCGTCGTCGGTGAGGGTACCGGGGGTGACGACGCGGACGATGGCGCGCTTGACGACGCCCTTGGCCTGCTTGGCGTCCTCGATCTGCTCGCTGATGGCGACGCGGTAGCCGGCGGCCACGAGGCGGGCGAGGTAACTTTCAAGGGCGTGGTGGGGGATGCCGGCGAGCGGCGTGCGGCCGCCGTCGCGGCTGGTCAGCGTGATACCGAGAACGCGGGCGCCGAGCTCGGCGTCGTCGTAGAAGAGCTCGTAGAAATCGCCCATGCGAAAGAGGAGGATGGCGTCGCCGGCCTCTGCTTTCTGTTCCCAATATTGGCGCATCGCGGGGGTCAGCGCGGCGTCGGCGGGCGGCTGTTGCGGCTGGGTACGTTGGGAGGACACAGTGCGAATGTAGTCGACGGGCGGCGCGACGCAAATCGGCCGCCTCTCCAGCGGCGCCGCCGTTTACGCCGATTTCATTCTCGGACGGTTGACGAGGGCGGCGGCGACACGATGATGCGCCTTGCGGCGTAGAATCCTGACCAGAAGGTACGCGTATGAACGTTTTTGTCACCGGCGGGGCCGGTTATGTCGGCAGCCACTGCGTGAAAGCGCTGATCGGTGCCGGGCATGCCGTAACCGTTTACGACAACCTATCCAAGGGCCATCGCCAGGCCGTCGACCCGCGGGCGACGTTCGTGAAAGGCGACCTGGCGGATCGGCTTCAGGTGGCCGCACTGCTGCGCGAAGGCGGTTTCGACGCGGTGATGCACTTCGCGGCATCGCTGAACGTGGGCGAAAGCGTTCACGAACCGCTGATGTACTTCGACAACAACGTCAGCAACACGGTTGGTCTCCTGAAGGCGATGCAGGAAGTCGACATTAAGCGCCTCGTGTTCAGCAGCACCTGTGCGGTGTATGGGATCCCGGAAGAGTTGCCGATCACCGAAAGCCTGCCAAAGGCGCCGATCAACCCGTACGGCGAGACGAAACTGGCGATGGAGTGGGCGCTGGCGGACTGTGCGGCGGCCTGGGGGCTGGGCTCGACCGCGTTGCGGTACTTCAACGCGTCGGGGGCGGCTAGCGACGGGTCGATCGGGCAGGATTACAAGCCGACGCTGCACCTGATTCCGGTGGTGCTGGAGGCGGCGCTGGGACAGCGGACCGCGGTGAAGGTGTTCGGGTCCGATTATCCAACGCCGGATGGCTCGTGTATCCGCGATTACATCCACGTCGAGGATCTCGCGGAAGCCCATGTCCGCGCGCTGGAGACGCAGGAACCGGGCGTGACGCGGGCGTTCAACGTCGGTACTGGCCAAGGAACCAGTGTCTTCGAGGTGATCGCGGCGGCGCGCGAGGTCACCGGCCGCGAGATTCCTGTCGAGGTCGCGGAACGGCGGGCGGGCGATCCGCCGGAGCTCTACGCGAACGCGGACCTGATCCGCCACGTGCTGCGGTGGGAACCCAAACATAGGGCAATCACCTCAGTCATCGCGTCGGCCTGGCGCTGGCACTCGACGCATCCCGACGGCTACGGCGACCGTTAGCAGCGCGTTGCGCCACGGCACCGCCTTTTGGCGACGTCGAGCTTTTTCGCGTCGACGGCCTCGGCTTCGTGGGGGGAGCGGTCCCGGCCACGACGACGCGGGACACTTTAGAGGTGCTATAATTTTCCCGGTGTGTTGGGGTTGGATTCTGCGATCAGCAATCCATCCATCATCCTGCTACTTCCTGCCAACTCCACACGCCCTGGTGGTCTTCACGCGTAGGAGGACCCGACGGAGCTTTTGTTAGAAGGAGTGTGTGGATGCGTGCGCCCTTGCAGGGCGTCGGTCGTCGCCAGACGACGGCCGAGGCCTTCGGTCCCCCGTTGACCCAGGAGGAGCAGCGGAGCAACCTGAGCGACCTGGAAAAGGAGCTCAACCGCGAGATGCAGTGCCCAGCGGGCAAGAACCAGGTTTATGTGCGATCGTTGCTGACAGGCTCGGGGACGACCCGGCCGCGGATCTCGCTGCGATGTCCGCTGAAGAAGGCGATTGGCGAGTCGGAGCAGGTGTTTTTGCCGGAGATTCGCGACGTCTGTTGTAACAATCACGAGGGCTGCAAGGCATGGCAGCGGCAGCAGGCGCGGTTCGACGCGCTGTAGCCGACCGCCGGGCTCAAGGCAGCCTGGGAATTGACAGCAGCCAGCAAAACGAAAGCCCGCTCGAGCGTCGCTCGAGCGGGCTTTTTTGGATGCTCAACGTCGACTTACCCGGGTGAGGTGAGGCTTACTCCTCGGACGGAGCTTCGTCAGCCGGCTCTTCCGCGTCCGCTTTTTCGGCTTCGCCAGACGCTTCAGGAACCTCGAGGGTGATCATGCCGACCTGGCGGTCGTAGATCTTGGCCTGGTCAGGCGTGAGGATCGCGCGGACGGCCAACGCGAACCGCTTGGGGATGTCGGAATCCGGGATCGTGCCCTGGTTGCGCTCCCCGGCCACCTGGTCGCGGAACTGCTTGTGGACGGCCAGGAACTCGGTCCGCTGATCCGCGTCGAGGTCGATCTCGCGGGTGACGATCCGCACGACGTCGTACGGACGCAGCTTGCCAGAGGGGTTCTTGTCGAGGAGGGTGGTGACGCGCTCGAGCTCTTCGAGCTGCTCGGTCGTCAGCATCGCCTTGAACGAGCTCATGAACTCGCGGCGGGCGCGGGGCTCGGGCTGCAGGTTGCGGAGCTCCTCGCGGAGGCGCTGGACCTCTTCCTGGTCACCGGCCTGCTGGGCCTGGCCGAACTGCTGGAGGATGTCGACCATTCGGGAGCGGTCGGGCTCCTGGGAGGCCTGGAACTCGTACTCGTCGAGGAGTCCCTCGGCCTGCTGGCGCTGCTCGGCGTCAAGGTCGATCATTGCGACGATGTACTTGAGCTCTTCGATTCCCGAGAGGCCGGGCTCAGCCTGGCGCGCCTGGGCGGGTCGCGGCTGTTGCGGCGCCATCCGCTGTTGGGCGATGGCGACAGTCGTGCCCAGCAAGGCCGTCGCGGTCAGCAACATCACAAACCGTTGCATGTGTGAGTCTCCTTCGATGGCGAGCCGCCCGCAGGCGGCAACGGGTTGTCCAGGTTTGAATTCAACGCCGGAATGCAAGATACCTGCCGGTCGGCGGCGACGCAACGCGGCCGCCGCGGGCTTGAGCGGGGTGCTTACCGCGCGGCCGCCGACCCGCTAGGCTTCCGGAGGGAAGCCCGTCATGAGCCCGAAACCGCGACAATCCGAGGGGGCCTCGCTGGCTCGGCACCAGCCGCTGCTGCTGCGGCCGGCGCCCTTGCTGGCGAGCACCTTCGTCGTGTTGATCCTGGCCGGCACGGTGGTGCTGCGGCTGCCGGTCTGCCATGGAGAAGCGCCGGTGGGCTGGCTGGACGCGTTATTCGTGGCGACGTCGGCAGTGTGCGTGACGGGGCTGTCGACGGTGGAGGGCGGGGCGGCGAGCTTTTCGCGGGTCGGGCAGGTGGCGATCCTGGTGCTGATCCAGCTCGGGGCGCTGGGGATCATGAGCTTCGGGACGCTGGGGGCGTATTTGCTACGCCGGCGGATCTCGTTCAGCGCGCAGGCGGCGGTTCAGGACGTGCTCTTCCAAGCCCAGCACGTCGGGAATTTCCGGCGGCTGCTGCTGAAGGTGTTGGTGCTGGTCGTCGTGCTGGAGGTGGCCGGCATGCTGGTCATCTACCCCGACATTGTCGCGGAGGGGGGCAACTGGTTTGACGCGGTGTTCATGGCGGTGTCGGCTTTTTGCAACGCGGGATTCAGCGTCTACGCGGACAGCATCGAGGGCTTCGGCCACCGCCCGCTGTTTCTGTTTGCGATGATGGTGCTGATCGTGCTCGGCGGGCTGGGGTACACGGTGCTGCTCGAGCTCGGACAGCGGCTGGTGGGGCTGGTCCGGCGGGCCGAGCGGCGGACGGTGAAGCTGAGCCTGAATGCGCGGATCGTGTTGTGGTTTTCGCTGTGGCTGACGGTCGGCGGGGCGGTGCTGCTGCTGGCGCTTGGGCTGCTCGGTGAGGGCGGGTTGCCGGAGGGGGTCCGCGGCGGCAGCGGCTTCTGGGTCTGGCGCAGTACCCACGCGCTGTTCCAATCGGTGACCGCGCGGACGGCGGGCTTCAACACCGTGCCGATCGCCGAGTTGCCGATCGCGTCGCTGCTGGTGCTGATCCCTTTGATGTTCATCGGGGGGTCGCCGAGCTCGACGGCGGGCGGGATCAAGACGACCACGCTGGCGGTCTGGGCGGGTCGGATCAGCGCGCGGCTCCGCGGGCAAGAGGAGGTGGTGATCTGGGAGCGGCGGATTCCGGCCCAGATCCTGCGGCGGGCGGGGATGGTGGTGGCGGTGGCGGCGTTGTGGAACGCGGTCGGCGTCTTCATCCTGGCAGCGGTCGAGCTGGACGCGAACCCGGCGCTGCGGTTCGAGGCGCTGATTTTCGAGCAGGTGTCGGCGTTCGGGACGGTCGGGCTGACGACCGGGCTGACGACCGAGCTGTCGGTGGTGGGCAAGATCTGGATTATCCTGTCGATGTTCGTCGGCCGCCTCGGGCCGCTGACGGTGGCGCTGGTGGTGATCGACGTGCACCGCCTGCCGCTGCGCTATCCCGAAGAGCGTGTGATCATCGGTTAAGGGAGCAAGGCCGTGCGACAAATCTGCGTAATCGGGCTGGGGCAGTTCGGTGACTACCTGGCGCGGACGCTGGTGAAGATGCGCTGCGAAGTGCTGGCGATCGACCTGAACGAGCAGCGGGTCGAGAACATCCGCGACCACGTGCACCGGGCGATCATCGGCGACGCGCGGCGGCACGACGTGCTGGAGTCGGTGCTGCCGGAGTCGATCGACGAGGCGGTCGTGTCGCTGGGCGAGCGCGGCCTCGAGGCCAGCGTGCTGGCGAGCCTGAACCTCGCCCGGCTCGGCGTGCCGACGATCCGCTGCACGGCGATCTCCGACGACCACGCCGCAATCTTGAAAGCGGTCGGCACGACCGACGTGATCTTCCCGGAGCGCGAGTCGGCCGAACGCACCAGCCGCCGCGTCGCCACGCCCGCCCTGAAGGACATGTTCCCGCTCTCCGAGCACTACCGAATCATGGAGCTGACCGTGCCGGAGAAGATGGCCGGCAAGTCGCTCGTCGAGCTCGATCTCCGCAAGGAGTACGACGTGCTCGTGATCGCGGTGAAGCGGCCCGACGCGGAGGAGTTCCAGTTCCTGCCGGCGGCCGACACGATCATGCATCCCGAAGAGACGCTGATGATCCTGGGGCGCGAGCTGGACCTGGCCCGGCTCGCCAACACGAAGTAGCGCAAGGCGTCGCCTAGCGCCGGGCGGCGGAGGGCGGGCGGCCGAGGATTCGAACAGGAACCGGGCGGGCGGACGGCGCGCTGGGCGTCGGGGTTGGGGCTGCCGTGGTGACCTTGGGCGCCTTGGCGACGAAGCGGTGGACGTCGCGGAAGTCCCAGCTCGAGCGTTCGGGGACGCCGTTGCGCGAGTCGGTCAGCCGGACCCGGTGCTCGTCGACGAGCACGCGGGTGGCGAAGCGGTCACACATCGACTCCTTGCGCCGCGGGTTGCGCCCGGCCCGCTTCACGAGGTAGTGATAGAACTCGTGGAGGTAGACGAACAGCACCAGCTGGTAGGCATCGCGGAGCGTCAGGAAGTAAGTGTCGCGGAACCAGTAGCCCGGCACGCTCTTGGCTTTCGCCACGTGCGTCGCGACGCGGTAGGGATACTGCAGGTGCGCGCCAAGGTTCACGAAGATGCGCCCTTCGCGGTAGTAGCAGGTGCCGGAGAAGTCGGCCCCGCGGCTGTAGCGCACGCGGACGACAAGCTGGTCGTGGCGGTACGGCGCGCTGTGCCGCTCGAAAAGCGCCCGCAGGCGATCGTTGTCGAGCTGCGTCGCGTTGTGGAACTGCATGGCGACTACCCGTGAAGGGTTGTGGAAGCGGCATCGGCCGGCAGTGCGAAGATCGTTTCACCGCCGACGATCGTGCGAACGGCCCGGCCGCGCAGCCGCCAGCCATCGAACGGCGTGTTCAGGCTCCTGGAAACGAAGGCGTCGCGGGCGACGGTCCACTCGCGGTCGGGATCGATCAGGGTAATGTCGGCCGGCTGCCCGACGGCCAGGCTACCGCCCGGTATTTTCAATAGCCGCGCCGGCGTGGTGGCCAGCCCCGCGATCAGGTCGGACCAGCTCAGCAGTCCCGGCTCGCGGAGGGCCCGGATGAACAGGCCGAGCGCGGTCTCGAGGCCGACGATGCCGAAGGCGGCGTACTGGAACTCGAGCTGCTTGGCCTGCGGAGGGTGCGGGGCGTGGTCGGTGACGAGGCAGTCGATCGTGCCGTCCTGGACGCCGGCGCGGCAGGCCTCGACATCGGCCGGCGCGCGGAGCGGCGGGTTCATCTTGAAGTCGGTGTCGTAGTCGGCGCAGGCCTCGTCGGTCAGCAGCAGGTGGTGCGGGGTGACCTCGGCGGTGACGCGCACGCCGCGCCGCTTGGCCTGGCGGACGAGCTCGACCGCGCGGGCAGTGGAGATGTGCGCGACGTGATAGCGCACGCCGGTGACTTCGGCCAGCGCGAGGTCGCGCTCGATCATGACCTCTTCGGCGATGTTGGGGATGCCGGGCAGGCCGAGCTTGGTGGCGAGCGGGCCCGCGTTCATGCAGCCGCCGCCGGCCAACGACGCGTCCTCGCAGTGCTGGACGAAGAGCTTGTCGAGCATGGCGACGTATTCCATCGCCCGCCGGCAGACCGCGGCGTCGGCGACGCCGCAACCGTCGTCGCTGAAGGCGACCGCACCGGCGCGGGCCATCACGCCCATCTCCGCGAGCTCGGCCCCTGCGCGTCCCTTCGTCAACGCGCCGATCACGTAGACCCGCGCGGCGCCGGCCCGCTGCGCCTGGCGGAGGACGTATTCGACCTCGGCGTCGGTGTCGATCGCCGGCTGCGTGTTGGGCATGCAGGCGACGGCCGTGAAGCCGCCGGCCGCGGCGGCGGCGGTGCCGGTGGCGACCGTCTCGGCCGCTTCACCGCCCGGCTCGCGCAGGTGCACGTGCATGTCGATCAGGCCCGGCGCAACGATCAGCCCGCTGGCGTCGATGGTCTTGGCGCCGGACGGCGGCGCGGCTTCACCGAGTGCGGCGATCTGACCATTCGCGACGGTGACGGTCGTGACGGCGTCGAGCGACTGCGCCGGATCGATGACCCGACCACGGGTGATGAACAAGCTCTCGGCCATGCGACCTCCTGGTAGGGTCGTGAGGCGGCGGCGCTTCCTGCCACGCCAGCCGTGCGTATCATAGACGCAAGCGTCGCGCGTTCGCGAGGGTCTAGACCACCGGGAAACGAGATGACTTGGCAGCACGAAATCGCCGAACACGTCTGGCAGCGGCCGGTCCTGGTGCTGGATGGTGCCATCGGCACCGAGCTGGAGCGGCACGGTGTCCCGACGCCGGCCCCGTTGTGGTCGGCGGCCGCGCTGGACAGCACCCCGGGACTGGTACGCGACCTGCACGCGGCGTACGCGCGCAGTGGCGCGGACATCATCGTCGCCAACACCTTTCGATTAAGTGCTCGTGCCGTGGACAGCGTGGGGCGGGCAGATGACGGCCCAACACTCGCGCGGCGGGCGGTAAAGCTGGCGCGCGAAGGCGTGGCGCACAGCGGGCGCAGCGCGGAGACAATCGTCGCGGCGTCGGTCGGGCCGGCGCGGGATTGCTACACGCCGGAAGACGTCCCCGGCCGCGAGGTGCTGCAGGAGGAACACGACTGGACGCTCGACTGGCTGCTGGCGGCCGACCCGGACATGCTGTGGATCGAGACGATCGGAACCGTGCGCGAGGCGGCGGTACTGGCAGAACTGGCCACAGCGCGGGCGTTTCCGTTCGTGCTGAGCTTCATCCTCGACGAGGCGGGCGCGCTGCTCGGCGGGGAGCCCTTGGCGGAGGCGGTGGCGGCCGTGGACCCGCACGAACCGCTGGCGCTCGGGCTGAACTGCATGCCGCCGCAGGGGATCACGCGGCATTTGCCGGGGCTGGTTTCGCTGACCAAGCGGCGGGTGGCGGCATACGCGCACATCAACGATCCGCGGCCGCTACCGGGGTGGAGCTTCGCCGAGTGCGACGTTGCGCCCGAAAAGCTCGCGCAAACGGCCGCGGATTGGCGCAAGCTCGGGGCGTCGATCATCGGGGGTTGCTGCGGCTCGCGGCCGGAACACATCGCCGCGATCGCGGGGACGTTGCAACAATAGCGCGGTCGAGACGCCCCGCGCCGCGGGTGCTAATCAGCCGGGGCGTGATCTTCGAGCAGCTGTCGGGCGCGGTTGAGCTGGTGGTGGGTGCCGACGAGGACGAGGACGTCGGCGGGCTGGATCTCAAAATCGGGCGCGGGGTTGGTGACGGGCTGGCCGGCGCGGTTGATGGCGACGATGGTCGCGCCCGAGCGCGCGCGGAGGTCGAGTTGCCGGATGGTCTGGCCGCTGGCGGGCGAGTCCGGCTGGACATAGTACGTCTGGGTGACGGAGGTTTCGAGCACGCGGAGCCAGTCGGGACGGACGGTCTGGGTATAGCCGGGGCGGCGGAGCATCTCGTAGCGGCCGGAACGGACCAAGTTCACCTGCTGCTCGATGATGTTGTCGGGGATGGCGAACTTGCGGAGGACGTGGGCGAAGATCTCGATGGAGGTTTCGAACTCCTCGGGGATAACCTGGTCGGCGCCGAGGCGGAAGAGGGCTTCGAGCTCGGCCTCGTCGCGGGTACGGGCGAGGATGTAGATTTCCGAGCAGAGATCGCGGGCCTGCGCGACGATCCGGCGGACGGCGAGCGGGTCGGCGATTGCGATGACGAGCGCGCGGGCGGCGGAGAGGCGGGCCTCCTCGAGGATGGTGCGGCGGGCGGCGTCGCCGACGAGCACGGGCAGGCCGGCGCGCTGGGCGACGCGGGCCGTCGGGCGGTGTTGCTCGATGATCAGCTCGGGGATGCGGACGGCCTTGAGGACCCGGCTCAGGTTGCGGCCGTTGGTGCCGTAGCCGACGATGACGACGTGGCCGGCCTCGCCCGCGGCGGCGGTGATTTCGGCGGCGGCTTCGGATTTCTTGGCGGCGTTGGGGAGGCGGTTGGCGAGTGCGATGGCGAGCGGTCCGGAGAGCGGGATCAGGACGGCGCCGAGCAGCATCGTGCCGACGATCCAGGAGATGAGCTGCTCCAGGATCTCGGGGGAGAGCATGTCGTGGGTGAGGGCGCCGGCGCCGAGGACGTAGGCGAACTCGCTGACGGTGCAGAGGCCGAGGCCGCCGACGATGGCCAAGCGTGGCGTCCAGCCGGCGATCGCGATCGATCCGGACGTGATCACCAGCTTGACGACGAGGATTCCGATCACGATCGCGAGCAGCGTCAGCGGTGCGGCGAAGGCGAGCTCGAGGTTCACCAGCATCCCGATCGACATGAAGAAGAGCGCGTTGAACGCGTCGCGGAACGGGGTGATCTCGGCCTGGAGCTGGTGGCGGACGTCGCTCTGGGCGAGCAGCAGGCCGGCGATGAACGAGCCGAGCGCCCAGGACCACTCGAAGATGCCGGCGAGCCAGGCGCCGCTGGCGGCCATGACGATCGCAAAGAGGGTCATCAGCTCCTGGCCGCCAAGCGAGAAGACGAGGTCGACGATCTTCGGCATCAGGAAGTGCGCGATGCCGACCACGATCACCAGGCCCGCCAGCGCCGCCACGAGCTTGAACACCATGAGCGGAATGTTGCCGCCGGCCGCCGCCAGGAACGGCAGCGCGATCAGCACGAGGATCACGACGAGGTCCTGGATGAGCAGGATGCCGGTGATCAGCCCGCCGCTCGAGGTGTTGGTCTCGCCGCGGTCGGCCAGGTGCTTCAACACGATCGCGGTGCTGCTGAGCGAGACGCCCAGGCCGATCAGCAACGCTCCGCCTACTGATGTTTGCAGCAGCCACCCCGCAGCCGCACCGGCCAGCACGGTCGTCACGCCGATCTGGAGGCTCGCGGCCATGATCAGTGAGCGCCCCATGCGGATCAGCGGTGCGGGCGAGAGTTCGAGTCCGACGGTGAAGAGCAGCAAGACGAGCCCGAGCTCGGCGTAAAAGCGGATCTCCTCGACGTCACGGTCGAAGAAGACCAGCCCGGACGGTCCGATCACCATCCCGGCAACGAGGTAGCCCAGGATCGACGGACCGCGCAGGGCGCGAAGCAGCCACGCAACGACCAAGGCCGCGCCGAACAGAATCACGATTCCCGCGAGATCGCCTTGCGGCGCGGCTGTTGCGGCGAGCATTGTCGTGGCCACACCCATCTCCCGGACGATTATCAGCCGGCGAAGTACCGGACGCTCGGCTGCTCACGCAACCTCAGCAACCGTTCCCGCCGCCGACTTTGCCGCGGCGGTGAAGGTTTGGCATCTTAAACGATGGACGGCCGCGCGTGCCGCCCGGCGGTCGGCGTGAGGTTCGAGACGATGTCCCGTGCGGTGCAACGACTCCTGACAGGCGGTGGGCTGATCCTGGCTGCCACCGCCCTGCCCGCGGGGGCGGAGACGGGTGGGAGCTCGGCCCGCACGGCCGGTTGCGCGCTCATTTGGCTGGAAGCGGATGACGCAGCCGGGTCGGCTGAGCGGTGGCCGCTGACCGACCTCGACCTGGTTCGGGATGACCTGCTGCTGGCCGCCTCGCGGCCGCTGTGGCGCCCGGACGATTCGTTTCGGGTCGGCCCGCGCCTGGGGTTCGGGGACGACATGCTGGCGCCGGTCGACCGGGCGAAGGCGTCGCCGTCGCCGGGCGTCGGGACATCGTGGCCGCGGCCGTCGGAGGTCGTGACGCTGCTGTTGCTGCTAGCGGGGGTGGTGATCTTGCGGCTTCGCTGAGGAGAGGAAGCCGGCTTGGATGTCTGAGCCCGCCAGGGCGTAATGGCCGCCCCGCACTGGTCGCCAGTGCGGGGCGGTTGCTGTTTGGAGGCGAGCCGAGCGACGGAGCCCTATTTCTGGATCGCCCCGTCGCCGTCACGCGGGTCGAAGTCGAGGCTGGCGGAGTTGATGCAGTAGCGGAGCCCGGTCGGCTCCGGTCCGTCACGGAAGACGTGGCCGAGGTGCGCGTCGCACCGGCTGCAGATCACCTCGGTGCGGACCATGCCGAGGCTGCGGTCCGCTTTCTGCTCGACGTGCTCGCTGTCGACGGGCTGGTAGAAGCTCGGCCAGCCGGAGCCGGACTCGAACTTGGTGTGCGAGTCGAAGAGCGGCTGCCCGCAGCAGACGCACTTGTAGACCCCGTCGCCCTTGTGATCCCAGTATTCGCCCGTAAAGGCCCGTTCCGTGCCGCCCTGCCGGGCGATACGGTACTGCTCATCGGTCAACTGGGCCTTCCAATCCTGGTCTGAGTTGGTCACTTTGCCCTCCTGAGCACTGGCTGCGGCAGCGGTCGTCACCGTCGATCCGCGTGGCGTGTCGCTGGGTGAGGCCGACTCGCTCGCGGCGGCCGAGCCGGCCTCCGGCTCGCAGCCGACCGTGACACCGAGCGTTAATCCCAGCATCAGGACGGTCGCAGTCCGCAGCACATTGTTTCGCGGCATGGTGCGTACCTCGCGTGGCTCGCACTGATGCTAGCCGCGCGCGAGCCCCCACGACGTGACCGATATCACAGCACCGCGTGAGCCACGTAATCGCCGTCATCGTTGCCCCACTGCCGGCGCCGGGCGGCCGAAGCGGGTCTCCGGCGGGGCCCAGTTGCGGTTGACGTCCCACTCGTCCGGCGAGGGGTCGCCCGTCCGCAGCGTTACCTGCCGCCGGAACACGTGGCGATCCGTGTGCCCGAGGTTGTAGGCGATGTTCGCGTGCGTCACCTCCTCAAACAGGTAGTAGTGCTGGCCCTCGTACGTGACCCGGACCAACACCTTGCCATTGCCCTGGCCGAAGGTGTGTCGGATCTGGCCGTTCTCCGCCCATAGCGTACGGTCGACGGTGATTCGGCCGCGGTTGTCGGCGGTCAGCTGCAGATCGGGCTCGTCGTCGTAGAGCTTCGTGTACCAGCCTTGGCCGGTGCCGGCCGCCTGGTAGATCCAGATCTCGGCGCCGGCGAGCGCGTTGCCGTCCGGGTCCTCGAACTGGTAAACGAGCGTCTCGGGGATGTCGTTGAGGAACTCGCCGATCACCGGCGGCGAGTTGCAGTTGCCGCCGCGGGCCCGCCAGCCGGCTCGCCGGTTCCAGCACATCGCGTCGAACACGCTCCACGCCCAATAGTTGCCGCCCATCTGTCCCGGGTAGTTTCGCCAGTGGACCAGATCGACGTCGAGCGGCAGGTAGCGACCGAGAATCGGCCCCTCTTCGTCGGTGACGTGGAGCATCCGCTGCGTGATGTCGGTCCCGTGGCCGGTATGCACGTTGAAGCCGTAGGCGTCGACGAGGTAGCGGGCGTGGGCGAGCTCGTGGATGTAGCCGAGACCGCACCAGAACGGCGGATCCTGCCGCTGGTTCTCGATATCGCCGTTCTCGAACGCCCGGATGGCCCGCTCGGGTGACCACCAGTGATCGGGGGGCAGCTCTGTGCCGGGCTTGATCTCGCCGGACTCCATGCCCCAGGTCATGTCGACGGTCTTGTCGCGGAGGTCGGGGTTGTTGCTCGGCAACCCGCCGGCCAGCGGCAGCCCGAAGTCCGGCACGACCACGACCCGGTCCAGCCGCACGCGCTCGACGATGCCGTCGGGATACTCGGCGAAGCGGGCCGCCCGGAACATCTTGTTCCACTGCCGCATCATCCGCTGCCCCCAGCCGGCGAAGCTGTTGGCGTCCTTGGTCGGCAGGCGGTGCTGATGCTCGTGCATGTAGTCCCACAGCGAGCGCTCGACCCAGAAGCCGCAGGTGATCGCGTTGGTCTGGATCGTCAGCGTGTTGTTGTTCGTGAGCAGCTCCGCGATCCGCGGGATCGGCTGCACGGTCAACGTCAGGTCGTGCCGGTCGAACGTCCACTCCCACTCCAGGTCGATCGGCGTACCGGTCACGCCCGGCGGGCCGACCGGGATCGTCTTGCGTCCGCTGGCGACGACCTCGTCGTCGAGCCGCCACTCGTAGGTCACCGGCAGCGGCGCGGTGCCCCAGTTGAAGACGTGCGCCCGCCAGGTGACGGTGGAACCGGGCGCCGGCCAGCCCGCCTGCGGATCCTGGTTGTCCGGGCCGGGATAGTCGATCCGCGGCAGCCGCTCGATGAAGAGGATCTCGACGTCCGGCCGGCGGTTGGCGAGCTTCCGCGGGGTGGCCTCCAGGGCAATCTCCCGCTCGAAGTCGCCGTAGCGAACGCCGAGCTTCTGCGGCCCCGTCTCAGTGAGCACAAACATCCCGGGTTCCTCGCCAAAGGGCTCGAGGCCGGCGGTCAGCGGCTCCCAGGTGATGTCCTGCCCGACGTTCAGCGCCACGCCGTTGGCGACGGCGCTGCCCTTGAACCAGACGACCGTCTCGACCGGCTCGGTGATCGTGCCGGTCACCGGGCTGAGCGCGTTGGCCGCAATCGCGCTGCGGCGGGCGGTGATCCGCTCGACCTCGATGGCCTCGACGCGGCCGGGGGTGCAGAACTGCAGTTCGGAGATGTGGACGTAATCATCGCCCCCCTGCCGCAGGACGTTGAGCTCAAACGCCTGAAAGGTGACCGGCGCCGGCAGCGCCAGGTCCACCCGGCCGTCCGGCGTGACCTGGTCCTTGAACAGCAGGCGGTAGCTGCCGCGCTCGGCCTCGAGGTCGGCGAGCGAGTCGGCGACGGCCAGCGACCAGGTGTGCTTCGTCTGGATGAGCTGGAGCCGGAGGTGGGCGAAGGTCACCGGCTGCTTGAACGACCCGCGGACGAAGGCCGGGTTGATCGAGGGCGTCCGGATCAGCGTCTCGGGGTCGAGGTCGAAGATCAGCTCGGGCTTGCCGATGTCGAGCTGGGTCGCGTCGAGCTTGTCGATCTGCTCCAGCAGCGGCTGGGGCACGAACACTTCCTGGGCGAGCGCGACGCCGGCCGCGCTGACCACGCCGATCACGAACTGGGCGAGTCGGTTGAAGCTGCGAAGTTTCATCAGGGGACCTCAGGCGCAGAAACTGGGAGAAACGCGACCGGTCACAACGCGTATCGCGACTGACGGTAGTGTAAGGCCGCCGGTACCACCTGACGAACCGGCCGCCGGTGCGGGATCTTGGGCGGCTCGGGTGATTGGATCGGCACGAGGCCGGGTGGTAGACTCTCGCCGACAGCAGTGCTGTCTGGGCACTGCCTCGAATGCCTCTCGCCGCGAGCACGCGATGGCCCGCACGCCGCGCCGCAACTCGGTCCGCCGAACCAACGCCCAGCCCGCCCCGATTCAGACCGGCCTGCCCGCTCACAGCGGATTTCTATTCGAAGCCGCCTGGGAAGTCTGTGCGCAGGTCGGCGGCATCTACACGGTGCTGCGCAGCAAGGCGCCGTACATGAACGCCGGCTGGGGCGACTCCTACTGCCTGCTCGGGCCGTACTGGGAAGAAAGCGCGAAGATCGAGCTCGAGCCCCACCTGCCGGTCGGGCCGATCAAGGCGGCGATGGATGACCTGGCGGTTGCCGGCATCAAGGCCCATTACGGGCGGTGGCTGATCACCGGGCGGCCGCAGGCGGTGCTCTTCGACCTCGACTCGGCCCGCTATCGCCTCGCCCAGTTCAAGTACCTGTTCTGGAAGGACAACGGGATCAGCTCGCCGCCGGACGACGGCGAGTACGACAACGTGGTCTTGCTGGGCTACCTGATCGCGGATTTCCTACAGTCGTTCCAGCGGCGGATCGGGCAGCGGCCGGTGCTGCTGCACTGCCACGAATGGCAGGGCGGCGCGGCGCTGCCGGTGTTGCGGCACCGCCAGACGCCGGTGGCGTCGGTGTTCACGACGCACGCGACGCTGGTGGGGCGCAGCCTGAGCGCGGCCAACGCCGACCTGTACGAGAGCCTGCTGCGGATCAACGCGGGGGCGGTAGCGCACGAGCACGGCTTCGCGCACCGCCACGCGGTCGAGGGCGCGGCCGCCCAGTGCTGCGACGTGTTCACGACGGTGTCGTCGATCACGGCGCTGGAAGCCATCCAGTTTCTCGGCCGCAAGCCGGACGTGCTGGTACCGAACGGGCTGAACATCGAGCGCTTCGCGGCGCCGCACGAGTTCCAGAACCTGCACCAGTCGTTCAAGGAGCGGATCCACGAGTTCGTGCTCGGCCACTTTTTTCCGAGCTACACGCTCGACCTCGACAAGACGATCTACGTCTTCACGTCGGGGCGCTACGAGTACCGCAACAAGGGCATCGACGTCTTCATCGAGGCCCTGCACCAGCTCAACCAGCGGATGCGGGCCGAGCAGTCGCCGATGACGGTGGTGGCCTTCATCATCACGCGGGCGCCGGTTCGCGGGATCAACAATGAGACGCTGAACCGGCAGGCGATGTTCAACGAGCTCCGCGACGCCTGCGAGGAGATCGAGGAGCGGATGGGCCGGCGGCTCTTCCAGACGGTGGCCACCGCGCGGATGCCGACGACCGAGGACCTGCTCCAGGAATACGAGTCGGTGAAGCTCAAGCGGCTGATGTATGCGCTGCGGCGAATCATGCCGCCGCCGATCGTCACCCACGACCTGTGGGACGACGCCCACGACTCGACGCTCCAACACCTGCGGCACCGCGGGCTCTGGAACGGCAGCGACGACCGGGTGAAGGTCGTCTTCCACCCGCAGTTCATGACCGCGACCAGCCCGCTGCTCGGCATGGACTACGACCAGTTTGTCCACGGCTGCCACCTGGGCGTGTTTCCCTCCTACTACGAGCCGTGGGGCTATACGCCGATGGAGTGCATCGTCCGCGGCATCCCGGCGATCACCAGCGACCTCAGCGGCTTCGGCGACTACGTGCTCCAGCACTTCGACGACACCGAGCGCAGCGGCATGTACGTCGCCCGCCGACGCTACGCGGCCTTTAACCACACCGTCGACCAGGTGGCGAACTGGATCCATGACCTGGCGCACATGACCCGGCGGGCGCGGATCGACCTCCGCAACCGGGCCGAAGGACGCGCCGAGCACTTCGACTGGAACAACCTCGGCCGGCATTACACGGCCGCGCACGCCATGGCGCTCGAGCGCCACTTCGGAACGCGAAACCTGATCCCGGTCGCGGCGGCCACGGCGGCCGAGCTCGACACGCCCGCTCCGAAGCGGCGGCCGAAGCGGGCCCGCCGCTGAGCCGTGTGAACGCCCACGTGGCGGCGTTCAGGCATGCTCGATCACCTCCAGCTCGCCGTGATCCAGCCAGATCAAAAAGCACCGCGCGCACGTGTCGACCACCACGTTGCCGGGCCCGTAGTAAGGGTGTGTGTCCATGCCGTGCCGGCACTGCGGGCAGCGGACCTGCCGCGCGAGCTCTTCCGGGTTGATCGGCTGGCGCGGGGTTTGCGTCCCGCCGGCCTTGGCCCGCAGCTTGCTGACGAGCTGGCGGAACGTGTCGTTAGTCGTGAGCACCCCGCGGCACGTCTGGCAGTAGGCAACCGGCAGCCGCTCGATGGCGGCCGCCCGGAGCGTCTGGTCGCAGACCGGGCAGGCCCGGGCGTCGTCGCTACCGAGCAGGCGGACGCGCTCGTCGGTCCCGTCGGCCGTCGCCTGCGGAAAGTGCACCGTCGCACAGTAGCGGCACGTGAAGTAGTCGCGGACGAGGTCCATCCCGGCGCCGCAATTGGGGCAGTTCATCGCGTTCTCCTGCGCGCGACGCTAGAACAGCTCGCCGCGGAAGACGTAAACCAGCGTGCCGACGACGGCCGCCGCCGCAAGAACGGTCAGCGCGATCTTCCAAGCCGACCACGGCCGCTCACCTTGGACCTCGCCGGTGCGGGCGTTGACGAGGAACCGGTAGACCTTGTCGCGGAAGCGGTACGCGCTGATCCAGACCGGCAGCAGGATGTGCTTGAAGGTCACGTTGCGGTACTCGGTCTTCAAGGAGTGGATCCGCTGGCGGTCGCCGCCGATGTCGTGGCGGACGGTGTCACGGATGATCGGGTCCATCTTCAAGCGAGCCCGCCCGAACCCTTCCTTCAGGTCGATCTGGTAGCTCTCGGCCGTGAAGCCGGTGAGGTAGGCGTCGTCATAGTCCACCAGGCTCCCCAGGTCCCACGGCTCGAGCTCGTCGGCGTAGCGTTCGGGCAGCGAGCGGCTGCCGAGCACCAGCACGTCGTCGAAGCGGTTCCAGACCACGCCGCTGGCGTGATACCAGCGCGTCCGGCGGACGCGGCGGCGGTTCTTGCCGCTGCCAACGGTGACGTAGTAATCCTCGCCGCGCTCGCCGGTGTAATGCGTCACCGTCTTGCTGTCGTAGGTCCAGTACGGCACGTACACGCCGCGGAGCTTCTCGTTGAGGCGGGCGAACTGTTTGAGCTTGTTCGGCGCAAACCACAGCTTGCGGAGCCAGTTGCGGAAGCGGGCCTGGGCCTCGGCCTGCTCCACCTTGAACGGCAGCAGCGCCCGCGGGCGGATCAGCCGCTGGATCTGCGTCGTCAGGTTGATGTTCGCGCCGCAGAAGGGACACTCAAAGGCCGTCACGTTCGCCGGCCGGTCCACGTTCGCCCCGCACCCGTCGCAGTGCAGCGTGGCGTGCTCCTCGGTCGTTTCCGCGTCCTCGAGCGCGGCGAGGTGCCGCTCGAAGTCGAGCTCGTGGATGTCGTCGGCCGACTGCGGGATCTGGTTCGCGTGCCCGCAATACTGGCAGGTCAGCTCCGTCGTGCCGGGCTGATAGGTCAGCTCGGCCCCGCACTGGTCGCAGCCGAACGTCCGCGGACCGCGGGGGGCGGCTTCGGTCGCGGGCGCCGGCGCCGCGCGCCCGTCGGGCTCGGCCGCTGACGGCGGGTGCTCGTCTTCCACGCGGGTTTCGTCTTCTTGCTGCGGGTCGCGCGGCGGCCGCGGCGGCTCGCCAGAACACGGAGGACGCGGGGGTCGCGGGATCATCCGGTCGCTCCGTCCGCGGGTTCGAGTTCGGCGTGCTTTCGTTCGGCGCGACGCTGCTGACGGCGGCGGCGAATCGAGCGCCACGTCGAGACGGCTACCGGGACCAGCGCGACCAAGGCCGCGAGCAGGATGATCGCCCCCAGGTTCGACCGGACGAACGGGATCCGCCCGAACCAGTAGGCCCCGTAAATCCACAGGGCGATGTAGCTCGCGCACGCCAGCGCGTTCAAACCCACAAACCGCGGGTAGCCCATGCGGCTCGCGCCAGCCAAGAACGGGGCGGCCGCCCGAATCAGGGGGATGTAGCGGCTGAAGAGGATCGCGCCCGCGCCGTAACGCTCAAAAAAGCGTTCGGCGCGCGCGAGCTGCTCGGGCTTGAGCCAGCCGCGCGCCACGATTGGCCGCGCCGCCAGCCGCCCGAGCCAGTAATTGCCCGAATCGCCGGCCAGCGTCGCCAGCGTCAGCAGGGCGTAGAGCAGGTGGACATTCAACAACCCGCCCCCGGCCAGCACGCCGGCCGCCAGGAGCAGCGTGTCGCCCGGCAGGACGGCCATGAAGAACACGCCGGTCTCGAGAAAGATGATCAGCCACAGGTAGAGGTAAACCCACGCGCCCTGGGCGGCGATGACGTCGGCCAGCTGACGGTCGAGCGTCTGCACGAATTCCCACAGGTCACGGAGGCCCTCAAGCATGCGCGCATCGTCGCAGAATCGACGCCCGGGGCAAGGCACCGGCCGGCGGGAACCGGCCGCGAACTGTTTGCCGGGGCGGCCTCACGCCCTCCCCCCGGCCGGCCAAGCGCAAAAGGCGGCGGCAGCCGATTTGGGATCAGCTGCCGCCGGGGAATACTGCCGTCGGATCGGCTTCGGCTTAGGCTTAGGCGACGCGGCGACGCAGCGTGCCGACGAGGCCGAGGCCCACGAGGCCGGCGAGGACGCTGCCGGGCTCGGGGATCAGGAAGCGGATTTTTGCCGTATCCTGGAAATCGAGCGTGGCTTCGGTCGCGCCGCCCGCACCCAGGTAGAGCCACTCGTTCAGACCGCTGACGTTCGACGAGTCGATGTCGATCACGGTGCCGACGAGGCTGTTGAGCGCGCCCAGGCCCAGGGCCGAGCCGTCAGTGTTGTCGACCCACTGCCAGTCCGCCGCGAGGCTGGTGGCGGCCGGGGTGTAGACGTCGTTCAGCCCGCCGTTGCCCTGGTCGTCCTTTACCTGGTGCGTCCAGCCGAGCGGCAGGCCGCTGATGACCTGGTCGATGGTGCCCTGGGCGGCCGGGATTTCCTTGTCGTGGATCGTGAACAGCGACAACTCGCCAGCATATTCGTACAGGAACAGGATCGACTTGCCGTCGATCTCGAACCCGGTGTGGGCGCTGGCGCTGCGGTAGTCGTAGAACGTGACCGGGTCGTCGCCGAGGGCGTCGCCGTCGACGAACGTCACGGGCGTCCAGGTCGCGCCGTTGTCGGCACTGACTTCAGCCGTGATCGCGGCGGAAGCCGTCCCGATCGTCAGCGCGGCACAGACCCCGCAGGCAATCAAAAATCGCTGCATTGCTTCTCTCCTCCTCGCTCGAATCGTGAATGCGCTGGCCCCGGCCAACGTGGCTCGGTTCGACCAGCCACCACTTGGACCCCGCCCCTCATGCGGCGGCCAAGCGCTCTGATCTATTGCTGCTACTAGCTTGTAGGTCATGCACCCGACCCATACAAGCTGATCCTGAAACCGCTTACGAAATCCGAAATCGGTTACGGAAACGCCGATATTGCGACTCTTTTCGAGCGGAAAAGTCGGCCCTTATCGGGCATGCAGCGGGCGGCACGCGGGACCAGGGAAACTACTAACAAATCGCCGCCGGCCGCCGCCGGCCCGTGACGCTCGCTGGCGGGACGGTTAGAGTTCGCCGCAACGCCTTTCTTCCGTCGCTGGCCTCGAACCGCACGGAGTGCCCCGATGACCGAGCTGGCCCCCGCGAGCCCGTTCCCGACCCGCACGCCGTTTGCCCGGCTGTTCGTCCTCTCGCTGATGATGTTCCTGCAGTTCGCCGTCTGGGGGGTCTGGCTGCCGATCGCGGCCCGGTTCATGAGCGCCACGCTCGAGGAGGGCGGCCTCGCGTTCACCGACGGGCAGATCGCCTTGCTCCTCGGCACCGCCGCGGCGATCGGGGCCTTCACCGCCCCCTTCGTGGCCGGACAGTTCGCCGACCGGTTCTTTCGCAGCGAGCGGTTCCTGGGTTTCCTGCTGCTGGTCGGGGCCGGCATCCAGTTCACGCTCGCCCAGGTGACCGGCGAACGGTCCTGGCAGGTGCTGGGTCTGGAGCTGAGCACCTATCATCTCTGGCTCGGCCTGAGCGTCCTCTACAGCGTCGTCTACATGCCGACGATCTCGCTCTCGAATGCGATCGCCTTCGCCCACGTCCAGGATTCCAAGTACGAGTTCCCGCGCGTCCGGCTCTGGGGGACGATCGGCTGGATCGCGGCCGGCTGGCTGTTTTCCGCTTTTTGGTTACAGGAGAATGTCAGCGGCCAGTGGCTGCCGCCCTTTTTCCAGGGCGAAGAGCGCGGCGTGCAGTACATGATCCACTCGCTCAACGCGTCCGGCTTCATCTCGCTGGCGTACGCGCTGCTGTGTTTCTCCGCGTTGCCGGCGACGCCGCCGAAGCGCGACGCGGTCCAGTCGCTCGCGTTCGCCAAGGCCTTCGGCCTCCTCCGGCACCGCTCGTTTCTCGTGCTGATGCTGGTGGGCCTCGCGGTCGCGATGATCCACAACATCTACTTCATGCAGGCCTCGAAGTTTCTGCAGCAGGCCGGCTTGGCCGACTCGCAGATCCTGCCGGCGATGTCGGTGGGCCAGTTCTCCGAGATCATCGTCATGGCGCTGCTCGGCGTCTTGCTGGTGAAGCTCGGGTTCCGCTGGGTCATGACGATGGGGGTGCTGGCATACCTGCTGCGCTACGCTGTCTGGGGCACGCCGGGCATGCCGATCGAGGTCCTCGTCGCCAGCCAGTTCCTGCACGGGTTCTGCTTCGCGTGCTTCATCGCGGCCGCCTTCATGTACGTCGACCGGATCGCGCCGCCCGACATCCGCAACTCGTCGCAGACGGTCTTTAACATGACGATCTTCGGCGGCGGACCGATTCTGGCCGGCCTGCTGGTCAGCTCGATCGCGCCGGCGATGCAGGTCGAGACCGATGCCGGCATCGCGCTGGACTACACGCGTTTCTGGTACACGATGGCCGCCATCGGCCTGGTCGCGATGATCCTCTTCGCCGCAACGTTCCGCGACGAGACACAGGACCGTTCAGCCGCCCCCGCGCCGGCGTAACGCCCGCGCGCGGACCCGGATCCGCAGCAGCGTCGGCAGCACCGCCGGCAGCAGCCGCCACCACCGAACCCGGCTGCCCGCCCGGTCGCCCCACCGCACGGCGCGCTCCACGATCCGCAAGCCGAACGCGTCGGCCAGCGCGAGCAGCTCCACATCAAACAGCCAGCCCGTTTCACGCAACTCCGGCAGCAACCGCTCGACGGCGGCCGCACTGAAAAGCTTGAAACCACACTGCGTGTCCCGAACTTCCGGGAGGAGCAACCGTTGTCGCAGCCCGCGAAAGCCGGCCGCCAACAGCCGACGCACGGGCGGCTGCGGCGGCTCAAGCACGCTTTCCGGCAGGTCCCGCGAGCCGATGACCACGTCCGCGCCCTCCTCGGCGACCGCAAGAAACTCCCCGAGCGTCGCCGGCGGCGTCGGGAGGTCGGCGTCGCACATCAGCCGCCAGCGCCCGCGCGCCGCCCGCAGCCCACGCCGCACCGCCGCCCCTTTCCCCGTGTTCTGAAACTGTTGCAGCAGCAGGATTTCCACGTCCGGCGCGTCGCGCCGGTCAGCCACCAGGCGTATTGCGATCTCCGCCGTCGCGTCGGTGCTGCCGTCGTCGACGATGATCACCTCGTGCCGGCCGGCGTAGCCGGCGAGCTCCCGCTGCCAGGCCGCGACCGTCGCCGCGATCCGCTCCGCCTCGTTGAACGCCGGAATCACGACCGACGTCGCAATGGCCTGATCGCCCGCGGGTTCCATCAGACGCAGAGTCCCCACGCGGCCCCCGGGCGGTCAATACTGATTGACCCTTCGGACGCTCGGCGTGTAAATTGCCTCAGCTTACGTGTCGGCTTCACATCCTTTTCCGCGTCATTGAGAGCGTCGACCCATGCCCACCAACCCGCTTCCCGACGGTATGTCCCGCCGTGACTTCGTGCGCGGCGCCGCCGGCCTCGGCGCTGCCGCCTTCCTCGGCCCCGCGCTGTGGGCCCAGCAGCAGGAGGCCACTCAGCAGGGCGAGGAACTCGCCATCGCGATCATCGGCCCCGGCAGCCAGGGGCGCAACCTGCTGATGAACTGCCTGAAGATCCCCGGCATCCGCTTCACCGCCGTGTGCGACATCTGGGAATACCACCAGCGCTACGCGGCCAACATCCTCAAGAAGTTCGACCAGGAAGTCACGGTCTACGAAGACTACCGCGACATGCTCGCCAAGGAGAAGAACCTCGACGCGGTCATCGTCGCCGGCCCCGACCACGTGCACGCCGAGCAAACCATCGCCTGCCTCCAGGCCGGCAAGCACGTCTACTGCGAAAAGGAGATGTCCAACGACCTCTCGAGCGCGGCTGCCATGGTCACCGCCGCCCGCGACACCGGCAAGCGCCTCCAGATCGGCCACCAGCGCCGCAGCAACCCGCGCTACTGGCACGCCCTCAAGCTCATCGAAAAGGACAAGATCCTCGGCCGCGTCACACACATCTACGGCCAGTGGAACCGGGCCCAGCTGCTGGAGATCGGCTGGCCGAAGAAGCACGCCCTGCCGGAAGAGAAGCTCCAGCAATACGGCTACCCGTCGATGGACCACTTCCGCAACTGGCGCTGGTACCGCGAGTATTCCGGCGGCGCGATGGCCGACCTCGGCTCGCACCAGGTCGACGTCTTCAACTGGTTTCTGAAGACCCCGCCGAGGTCGGTGATGGCCAGCGGCGGCCTCGACTATTACCAGGGCCGCGAGTGGTACGACAACGTCATGGCGATTTACGAGTACCAGACGGAGCCGGGGCTGGTCCGCGGCTTCTACCAGGTGCTCAACACGACCAGCCACGGCGGCTTCTACGAGACCTTCATGGGCGACCAGGGCTCGCTCGTCGTCTCCGAGGACCCGCGCAAGGGCTTCCTCTTCCGCGAGATGGCCGCCAAGCGGCGCGAGTGGGAAGACGAATCGGAGACGATCGAGGCCATGGGCCGCGAGGCGATCGAGCTGAAGATCGGCGAGACGCTCGCCCCCGACGGCAGCCGCACGCCCGAGGCCGAAAAGATGCTGGCCGAGAGCAAGAAGCCCGTGCACCAGCTGCACCTCGAGAACTTCTTCGCGGCCATCCGCAACGGCACGCCGCTGACCTGTCCGCCGGAGATCGCGTACGAGACGGCCGTCTCGGTGCTGCGGGCCAACGACAGCGTCGCAGCGCAGCGCACGATTCCGTTCGCGGCTGACGCGTTCAAGGCCTGATTGGGCGAGCATGCGGACTGCGATCACTGCCTGGCTGACGCTCGCGGCGCTCCTACTGCTCGGCGGGCCGCTCCGCGCTGACGAAGCCGAGACCTCTCCCGAGCTACTCGAGACAGGCAGCGAGAGCCCCTACGTCCACCGGATCACGCTCTACGACCACGACGGCGTCGCGATCAGCCCTTCCGATCCCGAGCCGAATCCCTACTCGCCCAAAGCGACATGCAGCAAGTGCCACCCCTACGGCACGATCTCCGAGGGCTGGCACTTCAACGCCGGACTGCCCGACGTCCGCCACGGGCGCCGCGGCGAGCCGTGGCTGCTGGTCGAGCCCGAGCTCGGCATCCAGCTGCCGCTGTCGCAGCGCGGCTGGGCGGGCACCTTCACGCCGGAGGCCGCGGGACTCGACGCGTGGCATTTCCTGCTGCGCTTCGGGCGCCACCACACCGGCGGCGGCCTGCTCGACCCGACGCCCGATGAGCAGACGGAAACCGACCAGTTCCTGCGCTGGAACATCTCCGGCACGCGCGAGATCGACTGCATGGTCTGCCATGCGGCCGGCAACAACTACGACCTCGCCGAGGCTGCCCGCCAGATCGAAGAAGAGAACTTCAAGTGGGCGGCGACCGCGGCGTTGGGACTGGGCGTCGTCCGCGGGACGGCCGCCAACGTCCCCGACGACTACGACCCGTTCATGCCGAACGTCGACTTCCCCGAGCGGCAGCCGCCGAAGAGCACCTACGACGACGCCCAGTTCGACGAGAACGACCGGGTCTTCTTCGACATCGTCCGGCGCCCCGACAGCGCGCGGTGCTACCAGTGCCACACGCTCAGCGCAGTCGGCGACCACGCGCGCCCCCGCTGGCAGCACGGCGGCGACGTGCACCTGGCCGCCGGCATGGACTGCGCGGATTGCCACAGCCACGGCCTCGACCACCGGCAGGTCCGCGGCTACGACGCCGAGGCGGAGCTGCGCAACGAGCCCGCGCTCGCGACGTTCACGTGCGTCGGCTGTCACTATGGTGCACCGGCCGCCACCAAGGCCGAAGGACGGCTCGGCGGACGCTACGGCGCCCCGTTCCCGCAGCATCGCGGCCTGCCGGCGATCCATTTCGAGAAGATGACCTGCACCGCGTGCCACTCCGGCCCGTGGCCGACGCTCGAACCGCACCAGGTGCAGACCTCGATGGCGCATTCGCTGGGCATCGCGAGCAAGGAGCGCAGCGACAACGATCCGCCGGTGATCACCGAGCCGGTCTTCCTGTTGCAGGAGGACGGACAGCTCGCGCCGCAGCGGGCGGTCTGGCCGGCATTCTGGGCGACACGGCAGGCGTACGACCTGGTCCCGCTGCCCGTCGCGCAAGTGCGGGAAGCACTCGAAGACGCAGATCTCGCGGAACGCGCGATTCAGAGCGAGGCGTGGATCACGACCGGCCTGGAAGCGCTCACCGCGGCCGGCATCGAGCCGGTGCTCTACGTGGCGAACGGGCGCATTTGGGAGCTGGCTGACGACGGAGCGCTCACCAGCAAGGTCGCGGTTGAGGCGGAGCCCTATACCTGGTCGCTGGCCCACGACGTCCGCCCGGCCAGCCAGTCCCTGGGCATCAACGGCTGTACCGATTGTCATGCCGCCGGGGCGCCGATTTATGATGGCGCCGTCGGTGGGCGCGATCCCGAGCTGGCAAAAACCGATCTCAGGATCTTCCGCGAGCGCCGGGGCGTCGACGGGACGCTGCACGAGCTCTGGAACCTCGTCTACCCCTGGCGACCGTCCTTCAAATGGGCCGGCTGGGCCGCGATGGGGCTGGTCGTGGTCGGCTTCGTCAAGACACGACAGGCACGGCTGCCGGGCACCGGCTGGAGCGGCGTGTGGTATGCTGGTGGCGCGCTGATCGTGCTGAGCAGCGTCGTGCTGGCGATCACCGGCTTTGGCGGGTACCTGAACGACGGAATCGTCAGCGGCTGGCCGCTGCTGCTGCATCTGGTGGGCATCGGGCCGTTTCTGTTGGGGCTGGTGCTGTGGGTCGGCTATGCCGCCTGGGGACGCCACGCTCCGCACGTGGCCGCGGCGCAACCCGCCCGCGCAGTCCGGCAACGGGGGTTGTTCTGGGCGGCGGCAGTCGTCGCGGCGCTCGTCGCCGGGTCGATGCTGGTCGCGATGCTGCCGGTGCTGGACACGGCCGGCATGGAAGCAGCCCGTGTCGTGCACCGTTACAGCGCGGCGCTGTTTGTCGGCTTGTTGATCGCTTATGGCCTGACCTTCGCGGGCGGCCGCCAGCGTGGCGAAAGGAGTTGATCATGTTGACGAAACACATCAGGACGCGGCTGCTGGTCGCGGCAACGCTCTGCGGCGCCTGGCTTACGGCCCCGGCGCTGGCGGCGGACGATGCCGATGACGAGCAGACGCAGGCCAAGCCCGTCGCGGCGAAGGAAAGCGGCGCGGAAAAGGACCAGGCCACGAAAGCCGCCGAGCAGGAAGATCCCAAGCGGAAGCCGCTGCCGCTCAAGCTGCCGAAGCCGGCGTTCAAGGGCACGCCCAAGCACGTCCCGCCGGGGCTGAAGCTCGAGAAGCCGCGGACCAAGCCGCGCGAGGAGTTCCTGGCCCCGCCGGGCGTTCGCAACCTCGCGCAGGACAAGCAAGTCACGTCGAGCGACGACTTCCCGATCATCGGCGAGCTCGAGCTCGTGACCGACGGCGACAAGGCCGCCCAGGAAGGCGCCTACGTCGAGCTCGGCCCCGGGCTGCAGTGGGTGCAGATCGATCTCAAGCGCAAGTCGAAGCTCTCCGCGATCGTGACATGGCGCTACCACATGAACGCGCGGGTCTACTTCGATGTCGTCGTGCAGGTCGCCGACGACGAGGACTTCATCGAGAACGTCCGCACCGTGTTCAACAACGACAACGACAACTCGGCCGGCCTCGGCATCGGCCGCGGGCTCTCCTTTTGGGAGACGTACGAGGGTCACCTGATCGACGCGGAGGGCGTCGAGGCCCGCTACGTCCGCCTCTACAGCCGCGGCAGCACCGCGGACGAGATGAACCACTACACCGAGGTCGAGGTCTACGGCAAGCCGGTGGAATGATCCGCTCGGGCTGGTGGCTGGCGCTGCTGGCAGTCGCGCTGGGCGGGCTGACGCTGCGGCTCGCTAACATCGCTGACCGCCCGGTCCATACCGACGAAGCCGTCCACGCGGTTAAGTTCCAGCAGCTCTGGGAAACCGGCACCTATCGCTACGACCCCGGCGACTACCACGGGCCAACACACTACTACGGGGCCGCCGCGCTGAGGCTTCTCCGTGGCGAGACCACCTTCGCTGCGCTGTCGATCACCACGTTGCGGCTGGTGCCGATCGCGTTCAGCGTCGGCCTGATCGCGCTGCTGTTGCCGCTGCTGCCGGTGCTCGGGCGGACGGGCGTGCTCGCAGCGGCGGTCCTCCTCAGTGTCTCGCCGGCCTTCGTCTATTACGGCAGCTACTTCATCCAGGAAACGACGTTTGTGTGGTTCACGCTGCTGGCGATCGTCGGCGGCTGGTGGACCGTCCGCACGCACCGCAGCAGTTGGGCGCTGCTCGCGGGCATCGGCGTCGGCGGCATGATCGCGGGCAAGGAGACGGCCGCGTTATCGGCCTTGGCCGCAGCGGTCGCGACCGGCGGCGTGCTGTGGTTGCGCCGCGCTCAGCTCACCGCTACACGGGCCCGACTGAAGACGGCCGTGAAGCTGCTGGTAATCGGCAGCGGCAGCGCGGTGGTGCTCGCAGCCGCCGCCCTGACCGCCGGTTTTCAGAATCCCGCCGCGCTGCTCGATTACGTGGGCGGCTACTTCGGTCACCTCGAGCGATCGCGCGGCGTAGCTGACTGGCATGTCTACCCGTGGTGGTTCTATGCCCAGCGGACGCTCTTTTATCAGCCCCTGCCCGGGCCCTGGTTCAGCGAAGCATTTCTGCTGCTGCTCGCGCTCATCGGCACGCTGCTCGGCTGGCGCAGTCGTCCGGGCGAGCGGGCGACCGGCTCGTTCGTGCAGTGGACGGCGCTGTTCACGGTGACGCTACTGCTCGTCTACACCGCGATTCCCTACAAGACCCCCTGGCTCGTGCTCTCCCCGTGGCTCGGCGTCGCGCTGCTCGCAGGGGTCGGAGTCAGCCGCCTCTGGCAACGCCAGGCCGGCATCGCCAGGCGTACCGTGATCGTCGCCCTCGTCGCCCTCGGCAGCGCCGACCTCGCCCGGCAGGCCTACGCCCTGCAGACCCGCTTCGCGGTCAACGTGCGCAACCCCTACGCTTTCGGCCAGACGCTGCCCAACGTCGTCGAGCTCGCCAACTACGTCGAGCAACTCGCCGCGACGCAGGCCTCCGACCCGCCCGCGATCGCTGTCGTCGCCCCCGACGCGTGGCCGCTGCCGTGGTACCTCCGCCAGCATCCCCGCGTCGGCTACTTCGAAGCCCCGCCGGTCAACCCGGCATTCGACATCGTCATCACCACGCCCGAGTTCTACGATGCATTAGCAGCCCAACGGCCGGAGCACGCCGTCAGCGGCCCGTACGGCGTCCGCCGCGACCTGCACATGTTCGTATTTGTACAGCCCGAGCTCCGCGCCGCCTTCGAGGCCGCCCAGCCATGAACGCTTCGCCACCGAGCCCCGACCGCCCGTTCCGCTGGCACTACGACGACGCGATGGCCTGCACCTGGGGGCTCTACCTGCCGGCCGACGACCAGCCGTACGCCCGCCAGGCTGCCGCCGCCGCCTTCGCCGAGCTCGACCGCCTCGAAGCCGTCCTCAGCCGCTTCCGTCCCGACAGCGACATCAGCCAGCTCAACCGCGCCGCCGCCGGCCAAACCGTCCCCGTCGGCCCCGAGACCCGCGAGTGCCTCCAACTCGCCCACCAGGTCCAGCTCGCCACCGCCGGCGCCTTCGACATCACCTACGCGAGCACGACGCCCGCCGCCGATCGGCCGCCCGCCGAGCGCTGGCAGATCACCGTCGACCGCCGGGCGATCGCGATCCTGGCCGACGGCGTGCAGTTCGACCTCGGCGGGATCGGCAAGGGCTACGCGCTCGACCAACTCCGCGGGCTGCTGGCGGAGTGGGACTTCGATTGCGGCCTGCTGCACGGCGGGCAGAGCACCGTCCTCGCACTTGGCGGCGCCGACGCGCCCTGGCGCCTCCCGCTCCGCCATCCCACGAACTCGGATGAAACACTCGGCACCGTCGCGCTTCACGATCAAGCCCTGAGCGGGTCCGGCGCCATCCTGCACGGCGAGCACATCCAGGATCCCCGCCGCGACGCGCGACCGCGACACGCCCTGGCCACCTGGGCCGTCGCCCCGCAGGCCGCGCTCTCCGACGCCCTCTCGACCGCGCTGTTCGTACTCGACTGGGCGCCGGTGCCGAAGGTGTGCGACGCGTTCGCGGCCGGCGCCGCCATGTTGAGCGCGGATCGTTCGGGTCCGGAATTGCGGGTCACCCCCGGGTTTCCGCTGGGTTCGCGCGCGTGACGTTCCGCGCGGCTTGGTTGCTTGATCCGGCGCGCTCGGCGTAAAGTAGCGTTCGCCGGATCGCACGCAGTGACAGGTCCCTCCAGCACAAGCGAGACGCCATGTCCCAACCGAAACGGGTCAGCCGACGCGAGTTCGTCGCCGGCGGCTTGGCCGCGACCGCCGCGTTCACGATCGTCCCCCGCCACGTCCTCGGCGGCCCCCGTTACACCCCGCCCAGCGAAACCATCACCCGGGCCGTCATCGGTACCGGCGGCATGGGCCGCGGCCACATCGTCTCCAACCAGCCCGGCCAGACCCCCGTCACGCTCGCCGTCTGCGACGTTGATGAGCACCACCTCAAGCTCGGCCTCGATAAGGCCGGCGAGAAGTGTGACGGCTACACCGACTGGCGCCGCGTCCTCGAGCGCAAGGACATCGACACCGTCCACATCGCCACGCCGCCCCACTGGCACGCGCTCCAGGTCATCGCCGCCGCCGAGGCCGGCTTCGACATCCTTGGCGAAAAACCGATGGCCCATACGATCGCCGAAAGCCGCGCCATGGTCACCGCCCTCCAGCGCCACGGGCGGATGTACCACGTCAACACCTTCGGCCGCCTCGGCAACTACCAGAACTACGGCTCCACCCGCATGCTCAAGAAGCTCGTCGACAGTGGGCTGCTCGGCCGACCGCTCACCGTCCGGCTCGGCCGCTCGACCGGCTTCAACTGGAAGGTCGCGGAGTGGAGCGGCCGAACCTACCTCGAGCAACAGCCGATCCCGAGCCAACTCGACTACGACATGTGGCTCGGCCCCGCTCCGCGCAAGCCCTACCACCCGCACCGCGTGCACGGCAGCTTCCGTGGCTACTGGGACTACGATGGCGGCGGGCTGACCGACATGGGGCAGCACTACCTCGACCCGGTCCAGTACTTCCTCGGCAAGGACGACACCAGCCCGAGCGAGATCGAGGCGATCGCCCCCTGGCCGCAGCACACCGACGCGGTCGGCATGTGGGGCACTGTCACGCTGAAGTACGCTGACGGCGACACGATCATCCTCAACAGCGGCGAGTGGGGCGCAGCACTGCCCGACGGCCTGCCGCTGATCGAAGGCCCGCACGGCAAGGTCTTCCCCAATTACCGCACCGAGCCGGCCGGGCTCTTTGACCGCCTTGCGGGCTGGCCGGACCCGCCGGCGCCGCGCGGCTTCGAGGAAGCCGTCCGCACGCGCAAGAAATCGTCGCTCAGCGAGGCGAGCTCGCACCGCTCGTGCACGCTCGTCAATCTGGCCGCGATCGCGATCCGCCTCGGGCGCCCGCTGCGGTTCGACCCGGTCCGCGAACGCTTCATCGGCGACGACTTCGCCAATCGGTTGGTGGATCCCCCGATGCGCGCTCCCTGGCGACTCTAAACGAAGTGAGGTGATTCCCGTGCAGTCCATGCGATGGCAAGCAGCGCTCGGCGTCGGCTTGAGCGCGATCCTGTTGGCCACCACCGCCGGTGCGCGCACCGCGGATCTCGCAGCCGCCCTGGCGCTCGTCCCCACCGAGGACGCGCGCAGCCAGCTCGAGCTGCGCCGGCTTCTCCCGCGCCTCGACGGCGCCGACCTCGTCGCCCTCTGCGATCAGCTCGAGCCGCGCTCCGCCAGCGACGACACGCCGGCCCGCTTCGTTCTCCAGGCGCTCGCCGCCGAACTTTCCCGCGGCCACCTCGCGACGCAGCAGCGCCGCTTCGCCGAGGTCATCGGCCAGGAGCTCGCCAAGAACCACGATCCCGAAATCAAGCAACTGCTCATCGAGCAACTCGGCTACGTCGGCCAGCCCGCTGCCGTGCCCGCGATCGCTCGAACGCTCGGCGACGAGCGACTGACCGCCCCCGCGGTCGAAGCCCTCGTCCGCATCGGTGGCGAGCGCGCCGCCCAACATCTACGCCTCGCCCTGCCCCAGACCACCGGCCTTCCCCGCCAGGCTGTCATCTATGGCCTCGAGCGCCTCGGCGATCCGCGCGCGATCGCCGCCCTGCGCACCGACGCCCGCGACGCCGACCCCGCCACTCAGGCCGCCGCCCGCGCGGCGCTCGCCCGCTTCGGCCAACCGCCGCAGCAGCTCGCCATCGCCGAGAAGCTCCTCGAAACCGACCGCTACCACGGTTCGCAACAGCTCGCCGAGCTCTTCGAGGCCGCCCGGAACATGGCCGCCCGCCGGCAACAGGCCGAAGCCGGCCGGCTCCTCGATCAGCTCGAAAGCCGCCTCGACGAGCTCGACGAGCACGAAGACGCTCCGGACCTCACGCACTGGTATTGCGCCGCGCTCTGGACCCGCGCCGCGGCGTTCGGCGGCGACGCGATCCCGCAGGTCGTCGCCGCGATGCAGAGCGAGAACCCCATCTACGCCGCGGCGGCGAAAGACATTGCAACTTCCGTCCAGGGCGCTGATGTCGCCAGCGCCCTGCTCGCCGCCCTGGATCAGGCCGAGCCAGAGCTCCAGGTCGAGCTGATCGACGTCCTCGTCGCCCGCGGCAGCGCGGACGCGACGCCCTACCTCGTCGGCTTGCTCAGCGCTGAATCGGCCGACGTGCGCCAAGCCGCCGCTCGCGGCCTCGCGGCCATCGGCGGCCGCACCGCGATGAACCCCCTCCTCGCCTACGCCCAGGATCAACCGCACGAAGCCCGCGTGGCCGAGGAAGCCCTGGTGCTGATCCGCGGCCGGGGTGTCGGCGCGCGGCTGGCGGAAGAACTCGAGACCGCCCCGGCGACCCTGAAGCCCGTGCTCCTGCGCGTGCTCGGCCGCCGCCAGGCTGTCGACCAGCTCCCCGCGATCGTCGACGAGCTCCAGACCTCCGAGCCCCGCGTCCGCGTCGCGGCCATGCGGGCGCTGGGCGACCTCGGCACGCTCCGCCAGGTCCCGGCGTTGATCGCCGCCCTCGCCGATGCGCCGGAGCGCGAGCGCGGCCCGGCCGAGGAGGCGCTCACCGCGATCGTCAGGCGCGCGGCCGAGCCCGCCGCCGGCGCCCAGGCGATCATCGACAAGCTCGATCCCGCTAAGCCCGACCAATACATCTCGCTGTTGAACGTGCTCAGCTACGTCGGCGGCGAGCCAGCGTTCAAGCAACTTCGCCAAGCCCTCGACGACGAGCGCGAAGCCGTTCGCGAGGCCGCCTACCGCGCGCTGGGCAACTGGCCAGACCCGGCCCAAAGGATGGCGCTCCTGGAAGTGGCCGCCACCGCGGAAGACCTCAAGTCGCACGTCTTCGCAATGCGGGCGTTCGCGGATCTGTTCGGCCAGGCGCTCGACGGCGACGATCCCGACCGTGAAGCGCACTTCCGCCGCGCGCTGGAGGTCGCCCGCCGTCCCGAGGAAAAGCGGCTGGTCATCTCGGCCGTCGCCCAGGTCGCGGACATCGATCCGGTCGACGCGCTGCTCGAGCTGACCGCGGACGAAACGTTCGCGCAGGAGGCGGCCGCCGCAGTGATCGCCCTCTGCGAAAAGACGCTGCCGGCCAGCTGGCAACAGGCCGGCCCGGCACTCGACCAGGTGATCGCGGCCGAGATCGATCCGGACCTGACCGCGCGGGCGCAGAGCGTTCGCGCCCGGTCGGCCGAGCTCGAGGGCTACATGGCCGACTGGCAGGTGGCGGGCCCCTACAGCAAGGACGGGATCCCCTTCCGCGAGATCCTCGACACGCCGTTCCCGCCCGAGCCCGGCGTCGAATCCGACGAGCCGATCGCGTGGGCGCTCCAGCCGAAGAACACCAACCCGGCCCGCTACTGGTACCTCGATCTCAACCAGTCGGTGCGCTGCGGCAACTGCGCGGCCTACCTGCGGACGTTCGTGAACAGCCCCCGCGCCCGCGCGGTCCGGGCCGAGGCCGGGAGCGACGACGCGATCAAGGTCTGGATCAACGGGACCGTCGTGCACGCCAACAACGTGACGCGCGGCGCTGAGCGTGGCGCGGACACCTTCACCGCCCAACTCAACGAGGGCTGGAACGAGATCCTCATCAAGATCGTCAACGGCGGCGGCGGCTTTGCGGCCTGCATGCGGCTGCGTGATCCCGAGGGCGGAGCCCTGCCCGATCTGGAATACAGCGTGCAGCCGCCGGTGGCGGCGCATCACTCTGAATAGGCGAGGAAGACCATGCGTGCATTTGTCGTACTTTCATTGGCGTTGGCGTGGTGCGGCATGACGACTGCGGCAGCCAAGCTGCCCGCACCACCCGACGAGATGGTGACCCGCGCCCAGGCGGCCGCGCCGTCCGAGGCCTACGCCCAGCCAAAGAAACCCCGGAAGGTTCTGGTTTACACCCGCACCAACGGCTTTCGGCACTCCTCGATCCCGATCGGCGTGACCGCCCTGCGGATCATGGGCGAGAAGACCGGTGCGTACACCATCGAGCACAGCGAGGACCCCGGCGTCTTCGCCCCCAAATCGCTCGCCCGCTTCGACGCGGTCATTATGCTCAACACCACCGGCGAGGCCTTCGAGGCCGTCCGCAACGGCGCGTCGGCCGACAAGCAACAGCAAGAATGGCAGTCGAACCTGCTCGCCTTCGTCGGCGGCGGCGGCGGCCTGGTCGGCATCCACAGCGCGACCGACACCTGCTACCAATGGCCGGAGTTCGGCCGGCTGATGGGCGGCTACTTCGACGGGCATCCCTGGCACGAGCCAGTGGTGATTAAGATCGACGATCCCGACCACCCGCTGACGCAGATGTTCAACCACCAGCCGCTGGCGCTCACCGAAGAGATCTATCAGCTCAAAGACCCCTATTCCCGCCGAACGCACCGCGTGCTGCTCAGTCTCGACACCGACAAGACCGACATGAGCAAGCCCGGCGTCCACCGCACCGACGACGATTACGCCGTCTCGCAGGTGCGGACCTATGGCAAGGGACGGGTCTTCTACTGCTCGCTCGGCCACCGCGAGGAGATCTACTGGAACCCGAAGATCCTGCGGCACTACCTGGCCGGCATCCAGTTCGCCATGGCGGACCTCGACGCGCCGCACGCGCCGTCGGATCCACGCTCGCCGCTGGCCTCGGACTGGCAGCCGCTGCTGCCGACGAGCGGCCGGCTCGACGGCTGGAAAGCCTGGCTGCCGCCGACCGGCGCCGAGCGCCCGAGCGCCGAACGCCTGGCCGAGTTGGCCGCGGCCAACGCCGAACGCGACCAGCACTGGAAGCTGGCCGACGGCGTCCTGAGCTACGACGGGCGCGGCACGAGCCTGGCCTCCACGACGGAATACAGCGAGTTCGAGCTCAAGCTCGACTGGCAGATCGAGGCCGGCGGCGACAGCGGGATCTACCTTCGCGGGCTGCCGCAGGTGCAGATCTGGGACAAGCCGGCCGGCTCGGGCGGGCTCTACAACAACCAGCAGCATCCCAGCAAGCCGACGAAGAACGCTGACCGCGCACCGGGCGAATGGAACACCTTCCACATCACGCTGGTCGACGACCGCGTCTGGGTCGAGCTCAACGGCGAGCAGGTCGTGCACGGCGTCCCGCTCGAAAACTACTGGGACCGCGAGGGCCCGCTGCCCGCGCGCGGCCCGATCGTCCTCCAGAGCCACGGCACACCGTTGCAGTTCCGCAACCTCGTCGTGCGGGCGCCCTCGCGGGAGGCCCGCCAGCGGGCGGCGCAGAGCCCCGGCTGGCAGACGCTCTTCGCCGGCGCGTCGCTCGACGACTGGCAGTTCAAGGGCACCAGCTGGAAGATCGAGGACGGCACCCTCAGCCGCCAGGGCGGCGGCGACATCTGGTCGAAGCAGCAGTACGGCGACTTCATCCTCCACGCCGAGTACAAGCTCTCCGACGGCGCCAACAGCGGGATCTTCTTCCGCACCGCCGACCTCAACGACATGGTCCAGACCGGCATCGAGGTCCAGGTCCTCGACTCCCACGGCAAGGAGCAGGTCGGCAAGCACGACGCCGGCGCGATCTACGACATCAAGGAGCCCCGCGTCAACGCCGTCCACCCGCCGGGCGAGTGGAACCACTGCGTGCTCATCTGCCGTGGCTCGCAGGTCTGGGTGGCCCTCAACGGGCAAACCGTCATCGACCTCGACCTCGACAACTGGACCCAGCCCCACCAGAACCCCGACGGCAGCCGGAACAAGTTCCAGACGCCGTACAAGGACATGCCGCGCCGCGGCCATATCGGCTTCCAGGACCACGGTAACCCCGTCTGGTACCGCAACGTCTTCGTGAAGCCGCTGGTGGACTGAGCGCCGCTTATCAGACGTCGACCGGAGCCCGTGCGACGCACGCCACGTCGCGCGGGGGCCGGCCCGAAAGCGCCCGTCGCCCCCGCCTGGCCCGCCAACTGGCGAGCGGACGTCGCCGGGCCGATATCACCACAGCGAATCGGACGCGTGCCACCTGATCGGACAAAATCACGCGTCTCGACCCGCAGGCAGGAGTGCGCCCGTGGATATCGAAGTCACCGTTCGCGCTGAGGAAGTCATCGTCACGCCGCTCCACAACGTGGTCGGCTACTGGGCCGAGCAGCTGCTCGACCGCGTCCGCGCGCTCGTCGCCGAAAGCCAGACGCGGATCACCGTTGACCTTGACTACGTCGACCTCGTCGACTCCAAGGGCCTGGCCGTCCTCATGCTCTGCGACCAGGACCTGCGGCAGCACGGCGGCACCTTCCGCATCCTCACCGGGCGCCCGGAGCTCCGGCAGCTCTTCAAGACCGCCCACCTCGACGACCGCCTCACCATCGCCGCGCACCGCTGAGCCGCCCGAAGCCAACCACGCGCGCACCCGCCCGCTGCCCACCGACGCGGTTAGAATTCCCCACCATGCCGGCCGAACCCGCCTCGCCACCGCCCAACGTCGATCCCGCCATCCGCACGCTGGCTCATTGGCTGCGGCACCAGCTCAAAGACCGAACCGCCCCCCTGCTCGTCGGCCTCGGCGGCCCCGGCGGCAGCGGCAAGTCCACGCTCGCCCGTCAGCTCGCGGCGACCCTCCCCCAGGCGACCATCCTCGCCCTCGACCACTATCGCAAGCCACGGGCCGAGCGCGCCGCATCAGGACTGCGCGGCAGCGCCCCCGCCGGCAACCACCTCGACCTGCTGGCCGAACACCTCAAACGGCTCGCCGCCGGCCGGCCGATCGAACCGCCCCGCTACGACCCCGTCAGCGGAACCGTCTCGCCGGGCGAGCCCGTCGCGCCGCCCCCGCTGGCCCTGCTCGACGGCGAGGCGGTGCTCTTCGAGCCCATCCGCCCGCACGTTCATCAACTCATTTACGTGGAAAGCGACTGGCGGCTTCAGCTGCAGACGCGGATCGACCGCGACGCCGACCAATACCGCCACCCGCCCGAAAAAGTGCTCCAAAACTTCATCGACAGCAACCGCCGCGACTTCCCCCGCTACAGCGAGCCGCGCCGCGCGACCGCCGACGCCATCGTCCGCCGCGTTCGGTCCGCAGACAACAACGCCGACGCCTGGCAGCTCGTTACTGCCCCGCCGGCCTGACCACCGCCGCCGCGGCCGCCCGACTTCCCCCGGCCACCCCGAGCAGGTCAAGATCGTCCCGCGGGTAGTCCGGCAGCTGCGCATCCACCACCAGCACCGCCCGCGGGCTGCGGTTCGGCACCGTCGGATAGTGCGGCTCTTCGATGTACCAGTAGCCCAGCAGCCGCTCGCGGGCCGCCGACTGCCCCGTGAGCAGCGCCAGAAACTCCTCGTAATACTCCGGCCGCACCAGCAGCAGATCCCGCGTCGCACCGTCCTTTTCGTACCGCAGCGCGGCGGCCGCCTCCCAATCCCAGTTCAGGTAGTTGTTGAGCTGCCGATCCGCCTTGAACGCCTCGTCGTCGACCAGCTCGACATAGCGCGCCCCGGCCACCGGCTGATCACCATCCGGCACCGTCAGGTAGTACTTGTGCTCGTGCGCGGCCAGCGTGCTCAGCCCGGTCAGCTTCCGCAGATCGGCCTGCGTCAGCCGCGGCAGCCGCTCCAGGTAATCATCCTTTACGTCGTCCCAGGCGTAGTGCGGCCCGACCGCCGGCGGCGCGTAGACGTTCACCGTCTCCTGCGGATGCGGCGCCGAGACTCGCAACCCCTCGATCGGCTGGTTCTCGAAATCCACCACGTGAATCCCGAAGCCCCAGTCGCCGCCCCCGCGCTCCAGCTTCACCACGATCGAATTCCAGCCCCGCGCCAGCGTCGCGTAGTTCGCCAGCATGTAAGGCCGGTTCGCGTCCTCCCACTTCGCTACCGCGTAGTACTTCCCCGTCATCAACGGCCGCCCGTTGACCCAGATGTGCGCCGTGTCGTTGAAGCCGCACCACAGCCGCACTTCCTCCGTCTCCGGCACGTACACGAACGTCCGGGCGTACGCGATCGCCTTCGGCCCCGCCTGCGGCCACACGGTCTTGCCGTCGACGAAATCGCCCTCCGCCTCGATCGTGCGCAGTCCCCGCGGCATCGCGATCATCCCGCCGCGGACATAACGCTCCTCGGCGTCCATTGCGACCTCGTCGATCATCGACGCCCGCAGCCAGCGCTGCTGCACAAAGCCGTCCCAGTCCGGTACCGGCGCCGGCTCGGGCGACGACGGCACCGGGAAGGGCTCCGCCTGCTGCCGCTGCTCCGCCTCTTTCGCCCGCTGCCACTGAACGTTCAACGCGTCGGCCTCGCGCTCGCTGACGCTCCCCGTTTCGACCAGCTTCTCGAGCAGCGCGTCCGCCCCCGGCAGCTCCGCCGGCGGGATCGTGATCACCGGCTGCACCTGCCACGCATCGATAAACGCGGCCGACTGCACCTGGTCCGACGCCCGGTGCCGCTGGTACTGCCGCGGCGTCACGTAGTACCGCATCGACGAGCGGTGCCCACAGCCCATGCTCACGATCGGCTGCTTGCCACACCCGTCGCTGTCGTGCGTCACCGGGTAGCCCGGCCCGCTCTCCGCAAACAGGAACACCCAGTCGAACTGGTGGTTCCACTCGTGCAGCCACACCTCCCACCCGCGCGTCGGGCCGATCTGCGCCCCACCCGAGCCCGCCACGCCACAGTCCACCCCCCCCGCATGGCTCGAGCCGTAGCCAGCCGTCCCGATCGAGTAATCCCACTGCCCCTCGTACGCCGCCACCTCGTCCGGCGGCAGGAAGATCCACCCCGCCTGCATCACCCAGTCCGGGTCCCCCTCCGCCTGCGTCAGCCAGTGCGTGTTGACCTTCCACGCCCCCAGCGACGCCCCGTAGACCATCTGCTCGCAATACCGCCAGTCCCGCTGCATCTGCGCCAGCTGCTGCGCACTCAGCTGACCCGCGAAGTCCTCGATCGCAAACGGGTACACCCCCAGCAACACGTCCTCAACGTTCGCCGGACCGCGGTCCGCCTCGCCCAGCATCCCCGCTCGCTCAAACAGCGGCGACCACGCTGCCACCGGCCGCCGGCAATACTCCAGCGCCTCCGCATAGCGATACGTCGCATCCGCGTGCAACGGGTCCAACTCGAGCGCCCGCTTGAACGCCGACGCCGCTTCCGGCCACGCCCCCCACGCCCCGGCCAATAAGCCCGCGCGGTAATGCGCATCAAAATCGTCACGCTCATGCAGCGCCGCCACGAGCTGCTTCACCTGCAGCAGCCGCGCGAGAAACCGCGCGTGCCGCGCCAGCGCCGTTTCTTCCTCGCCCAGCGGCGAAACAACGCTCAACGCGCGCTCGTAGTCGCGATCCCCCATCGCCGCGACCGCTTGCAAGTAAGCCTGCTTCTCACCATCGCCGGCCGCCTTCACCGCCGCCGCCAGGTCACCCGCCAGCTCAACCCCCAGCACGTCCCACGCGTCGGCCGCAAAGAACCGATACCCCAGCGACAGCCGCGCCCCCTCGCTCGTCAGCGTCACCGGCACCTCGCCCAGCGGCCGCCCGTTCGACACGTCGTCGTACAGCGTCTTTGGAATGACGAAGAACACCTCGGTCAGCCGCCGCGGACCGTCGAACGACCCGATCCGCCACGTCCCGAGCTTTTCACCGGCCGCCGTCACGGTCAGCGTCGTCGGCGGCTCGCCGGTGTCCACCTCTGCCGCGATCACCAGGTGCGCCGGCGCCGGCCCGAGCCGGTAAGAAGCCGGCCGAATCACGAACGCCTCCGCACCCGTCACCCGCCGCCCGACGGCCCGCGCCGCCGACTCGCCGCGGAACGCCACGTGATCGAGCGTCACCCGCTGGCCGTCGGCCTCGTACTGCGCCGCGGCCTCGCTGCCGTACTCGCCCACGTCGAGCGTCCCGCTCGGCACCCAGTTGAACTCCCACTGCCCCCACGCCGAGCCGGCCGCCAGCGACAACACCAAACCCAAACCAACGCACCATCCCCGTGCCCGCATGGCGAACCTCCTCACGCCGCAGAACCTAAAAAATCAGACCCGTCACAAGGAATAAGGATAGCCGCCCCCCGGCCCGCTGAACACCGCGCCGCGGCCGGTCGCCGCATCGGTCATCGCCCGATCCGACGCCCGCGCTCGCACCGCTACCAATGTAGCGACCGGGCTCGATACCGGTGTTTCACCGATGCGGCGCCCAAACGCTGCACCTGCCCCCACCAACGCGAGATCGACGACCCACCGAGTCGGGCCACCCCTCGCGGAGCGCAACGTGAACGTCTGGGGGCTGGCCTCCAGGCTCGTGCCCCCCCAGCCCACTCCAAACGCCATCAGCGCGGACGATCTCATCCCCCGGCCCCGCCAACACCAGCGCCGTCGCCAGGTCCGGCGCATCAGCAGGAATCCGCACCGTCCCTGCTTCTAGCGTCCAAGCCAGCGCAAGAAGATGATCCAACCAGACAGCCAATCCGGTGCGCGTTCATGACAGCGTCCTTTCTGCAGGCGCTGACAGTGCAGAACTGCTCCCCGGCCGACCGCCTACCGCGTCTAGAGCAGGGGACCGCTTCCAAAATAAAAACGCGAGATAACCGGCGGTGACGTACAGCGCCAAGCGATTCTTATTATCGCCCCAGACCGCGATCACGGGCGCTTTGCCCTTGAGGAACACCCCTGTTGCTCATAGAACCGTTTGTGACGAAGCGGTCCGCTTCGCCCAATCGGATTGCGCCCTCATGACCCCGGCACCGCCCGAAAACCAAACCGCCGACTGGATCGCCGCCGCCGCCCAGGGCGACCAGACCGCCTTCGATCGCCTCTGCAGCGAGGATCGCCTCCAGCGCTGGGCCGTCATGATCGGCGCCCGCCTCCCCCAGCGCCTCCGGGCCAAAATCGATCCCGAGGACGTCCTCCAGGACACCCTCCAACGCGCCTGGCGCGACATCGGCACCCTTAAGGATCGCTCCCCCGCCGGCTTCCACCGCTGGGTCGTTGGCATCGCCCGCCACGTCACCACCGACCACATCCGCCGCTTCAGCCAGCACAAGCGCGACACCGCCCGCGAAGAGGGCTTCGAACGCCGCGACGACTCCGCCGTCTACGGCACCATGACCACCCCCAGCATGTCCATGGCCCGCCGCGAGCAGGCCTCCCACGTCGTCGAACTCCTCGACCAAATCCCCGCCAAGCACCGCGATGTCCTCATCCTGCGCGTCCTGGAAGGGTATACTACTTCTGAGGTCGCCGACATGCTGGACATCTCGGTCGCCAACGTCAGCGTCATGCTCCACCGCGGCCTCGTTCAGATCCGCGACCTCATGGACGAAATGGGCGTCGTCAGCTCGATCTTCCGCCCGTGACCTAGGCGCCACCATGATCCGACCCGGCCCCGACAACGCCAGCCCGGTCACCGCCGAAGAACAGGCTGCCGCCGCTGTCAGCGCCTTCCTCGACGCCCAGACCGCCGAGCCCGAAACCTCGCCCCATCGCTTCGCGCCGGCCGACAACGTCGCCAATGTCGAGTTCTGGAAGGCGGTCGAGGCCTTCTCGATCATCACCGCGCCGACCGGCGGCGGCACGACGCAGATTACCGCCAGCAGCTCGACCACGCCGCCCGACCGCACCACCGACGCCCACGTCATCCGTACCGAGGCCGGCAACCTCACCCAACACGCCATCGCCGGCTACGAGATCACCCGGCTGATCAACCGCGGCGGCCAGGGCGTCGTCTACCAGGCCATCCAGCACCGCACCAAGCGGCTCGTCGCGATCAAGGTGCTCCGCGGCGGCCCGCACGCCTCAAAGTCCGCCCGCCGCCGCTTCGAACGCGAGATCGAGCTCGCCGCCGCCCTCAAGCACCCCAACATCGTCTCGATCTTCCACTCGGGCGAGACGGCCTACGGCCAGCAGTACTACGTGATGGACTACATTCGCGGCGCGCCCCTGCACCACTTCGTCCGCGACCACCAGCTCTCGCTGACCGCCGCCCTGCGCCTGTTCGTCACCGTCTGTGAGGCCGTGCAGTACGCCCACCAGCGCGGCGTGATCCACCGCGACCTGAAGCCGTCCAACATCGTCGTCGACGACCAGGGCATCCCGCGCGTGCTCGACTTCGGCCTCGCCAAGCCGACCGGCCCGATGGCCGACCTCGAGCTCTCGCTGAGCCACGATGTGGTCGGCACGCTCCCGTACATGTCGCCCGAGCAGGCCCGCGGCGACATGGACGAGCTCGATATTCGCACCGACATCTACTCGCTGGGCGTCGTGCTCTACAAGCTGCTCACCGGCACGGTCCCCTATCCCGTCTCGGGCCCGCTGCCCACCGTCGTGCAGCACATCTGCGAGACGCCGCCGACACCGCCGCGCAAGCACTGGCGCCTCGGCCACCGCGGCTACTTCACGCCGGATCGGCGGGTGCGCGTCGGCGAATCGCCCATCAAGCACGAGCTCCAGGTCATCATGCTCAAGACGCTGGCCAAGCACCGCGATCGTCGCTACCAGAGCGCCGGCGAGTTGGCCCGCGACATCGAAAACTTCCTCACCAACCGCCCCATCCAGGCCCGCCGTGACAGCACGCTCTACCTGCTCTCGAAAACCCTCTCCCGCCATAAGCAGGTACTCGCGACCGTCGTCGTCATTGCCGGCCTCGGCGTCTGGTTCGGCATCCGCGAGAACCTCCGCGCCGAACGCCTCAGCCGCCTCTATGAAGACCGCCGCATCGCGTTGCGCAGCGAACGCGACGTCAAGCAGTGGGCCCTCGAGCTCCACCAGCAATCCAGCAGCCAGATCGCCCGCCTCCAGGCCGCCGTCTACGCCGCCCAGCTCGGCCAGGCCCAACTCGCCGGCCTCGCCGATCGAACGCGGGAACAGGACGCGATTCTGGTGGCCACTGCGCCCGAACTGCGCCACTGGGCCTGGAGTTATTTAAACGAACATTCTTTCACTCAACAGCCGACGCCGCTGGGCCCGACGTCGGTTGCCGCGTTGGAATGGATGCCAGAATCCGCTCGCCTGACGAGTTTCGGCGCCGACGGCAACATTCTGCACATTCGCCCCGGACCCGACCCAGAAATTCTCCCGCGCCCCGCGTTTCCAGAGTTGTCCGCGCCAACCGCCGTCGCCGCCGTTGGCAGCCTGCTCGCTTTCGGCGAGGCCAACGGCGATGTCGACGTTGTCATGGACAACACATTTTTGAACCTCTGGCGTCTGGATCACCCCGTTGCGGCGGTCGCTATCGGCATGGATCCGCAGGTAGTGCTCGCGGGCAGCGCGGGCGGCGAGTTGGCGACGCTGCAATACGAGCGGCCGTGGCAGCTGAAATCCGCACATTTGCCGGAGCCGGTCGCCACCGTCAGCTTGGCGCCGAGTGGCAGTGTTGCGCTCGTGATGGACGCGACGGGCGGCTTGTGGCGATGGCCCTTCGCCGAAGCCCAGCCGCCGGAACGGCTCAGCCAGGAGAACGTCACCGCGACGGCCGCGGCCATGTCGCCCGACGGCGAGCGCCTGGCGGTGGGTGGCGACGACGGCGTGGTGCTGATTTACCAGTTGCCGACGGGGGAACTCCTGTTACGCATCCCACCGGTCGCGAATGCGGAACCCTGGCTGGCGTTGGCGTGGGATGACGCCATGACGCGACTGGGTGGGCTCGATGCCGCCGGCACGCTGCACATTTGGGAAACGGCCGGACCGCCGACGCCTGCTGCGGAGCCCGAGCCCGCCAACCCACTGATCTCTACGCTTCCCTGACGGCCGCCAGCACAGACTCTGCGCAGATGCTGCCAGCTTGAACGCCGCGCACGGCAACAAGGTACCGCTCGTCCGGCGGCTGGCAGCGTTCTCGTGGCCGCTGTCGGCGGTTCGCACGCTCGCGCGGATTCCACTACGATCCCCGCAGGGATCGGCCCGCCAGCAAATCGCGATTTTTCGGACCTGACATGACGCCAGTTTTTGAGCTCCAAGGCGTTCACAAACGCTACGGCAACACCGTGGCCGTCAAGGATGTGTCGCTGACCGTGCCGGGCCGCGAGACAACGGCGCTGATCGGGCCCAGTGGGTGCGGGAAGTCCACGCTGTTGCGGCTGCTCGTGGGGCTGATCGAGCTGACGGAGGGCGAGATCGCATTCGAGGGCGAGCCATTGTCGCCCGAGCGGATCAACGAGCAGCGCCACAAGATGGGCTACGTGATCCAGGACGGCGGGCTGTTTCCGCACATGACGGCGCGGCAGAACGTGACGGTGCTGGCGCGGCATCTCGGGCAGGAGAAAGCGGCCATCAGCAGCCGGGTCGACGAGCTGGCGGAGCTGACCCACTTCCCGAAAACCGGTTTGGACCGCTATCCGGCGCAGTTGTCGGGCGGGCAGCGGCAGCGCGTGAGCCTGATGCGGGCGCTGATGCTGGATCCGGACGTGCTCCTGCTGGACGAGCCGCTGGGGGCGCTGGACCCGATGATCCGTGCGGACCTGCAGGAGGAGTTGAAGGAGATCTTCCGGAAGCTCAAGAAGACGGTCGTGATGGTGACGCACGACCTCGGGGAGGCGGCGTTTTTCGCGCACAACATCGTCCTGATGCGGCAGGGGGCGGTAGTCCAGTTCGGGACGCTGAACGACCTCGTCGAGCAGCCGGCCGACCCGTTCGTCAGCGAGTTCATCACCGCGCAGCGGAACACGCTGGACGTCTCGAAGGTGACAAAGGAGGGGAACGGCTGATGCGCTGGGTGCTGAGCCTGCTCATGGTCTTCGTGCTCCCGGGCGCCTTCGCGCAGCAGAACGCTGCCGCCGAGAATCCGGCTGGCGAGCGGACGACCGCGACCGTCGAAACCGACGAGACGACGGTGACGGTCGCCGGCGAAGCGGGTGGCGACACCGCGTCAAAACCGGCATCGATCGACCGGGCGTTGCGCGTCGGGTCGAAGAGCTTCACCGAATCGGTCCTGTTGAGCTGGGTGCTCACCTATCTGCTGCGCGACGCGGGGCTCGAAGCCGAGCAGAAGGAGTTCGTCGGAACGGGCCTCGTGTGGCAGTCCCTGCGCACGGGCCAGATCGACGCCTACGTCGAGTACACCGGCACGTTGCGCCAGGAGCTGTTCGCCGGCGAGACGCTGGCGACGCGGGAGCAGCTGCGCGACCGGCTGGCCGCGGACGGCCTGTGGATGAGTGCGCCGCTCGGCTTCAACAACACCTACGCGCTGGGCACCACGCAGGAGATCGCCGAAAAGTACAACTTGGAGACGATCGCTGACCTGCGCGCGCACCCCGAGCTGCGCTTCGGCTTCTCGAACGAGTTCATGGAGCGCGAGGACGACGGCTGGTTGGCGCTGAAGGAAGCCTACGAGCTACCGCAGACCGACGTACGCGGGCTGGACCAGCGGTTGGCGTACGAGGCACTCGTCGCCGGCCGCAGCGTCGACGTCATGGACTGCTACGCCACCGACGCGCAGATCGAGAAGTTCGACCTCGTGATTCTCGAGGACAACCGCAATTTCTTCCCGAGCTATTTCGCGGTGGTGCTCTACCGCGCGGCGCTGGCAGAGCAGGCGCCCGCAGCCGTGGCAGCGCTCAAACGACTCGAAGGGCTGCTCACCGACGAGAAGATGCGATCGCTCAACGCGGAGGTGGTGGTCGCCGGCAAGAGCGAGCGCCAGGCAGCCGCCGACCTCGTGACCCGCGCGTTCGGCATCGAGATAACCGACACCGAGCCGACGGTCGCCGAGCTCATTGCGAAATACACGGTCCAGCACCTCTACCTGGTCGGCATCTCGCTGGGGCTGGCGATCATTCTGGCGATCCCGCTGGGGGTGGTCGCCTACAAGGTCGCACCGGCCAGCCAGCCGATCCTGGGCGCGACCGGCATCATTCAGACGATTCCCGCCCTCGCGATGCTGGTACTGCTGATGCCCGTGCTCAGCGCGGCCAACCTCGAGAGCGTCGGCAACCCGCCCGCGATCGTGGCGCTGTTCCTGTACAGCCTGCTGCCGATCGTGCGGAACACGCACGCGGGTTTGGTGGGGATCGCGAACAGCGTCCGCGAGTCGGCCATCGCGCTCGGGCTACCGGCCGCCGCGCGGCTGTGGAAGGTCGAGTTGCCGCTGGCGTCACCGACGATCCTGGCGGGCATCAAAACCGCCGCCGTGATCAACGTCGGCTACGCCACGCTGGGGGCGTTCATCGGCGCGGGCGGCTACGGGCAGCCGATCCTGACCGGCCTGCGGCGAAACGATCTGGAGACAATCCTGATCGGCGCGATCCCGGCGGCCGCGCTAGCGCTGCTCGTCCAAGGGCTGTTCGAACTGGCTGAGCGGCTGGTGGTACCGAAGGGGTTGCGGCTGGACCGGTAGGCGTTCCGACGCGGCCGACGGGCCGCGGCGGCCGCGTTAAGCCATTGTTATTCCGTTTCTGCTAATTTCCCTAAATGCTGAAACCGAAAGTTTGGCTTGCGTGCGCCCGGGAGCGGGTTAGCATGCGGGGTCAGGGCTGAGCCAAGGACACCGATCCCTCATTTCGTTCGCGCGCCGCTGCTGGCGCGGTTCTCCGAACCATCACTTTCCCTAGGCAAAGGTGACAGCATGCGACGGGCCACATCGACCGCCAGGGCCAAGTCGCTGAACGCGCCCGGCGGTTCGCTCAGCGCTCGCTTCGCGGCCGTCCGCACTTTTTCTGCGAAGCTCTGCGAACCCCTGGAAGTCGAAGATTACGTCGTCCAGTCGATGGAGCCCGTCAGCCCGACGCGCTGGCATCTCGCTCATAGCACCTGGTTCTTTGAAGCGTTTGTGCTGGCGAAATGGGACCCGACGTATCGCTCACCCCACCCGCAGTTCAACTTCCTGTTCAACTCTTACTACGACGCGCTCGGCGCGCAATTCGAGCAGGGCCGCCGGGGCGTGCTCTCGCGGCCCACGGTCGCCGAGATCTACGACTACCGCGCGAGCGTCGACGCGGCCGTGACGGCGCTGCTGGAGCGCCGCGAACCGGCCGACGATCCGGAGCTCACGGCAGTGCTGGAGGTTGGGCTCCAGCACGAGCAGCAGCACCAGGAGCTGATCCTCACCGACATCAAGCACGTGTTCGCCCAAAACCCGCTCGTCCCGGTTTACGCCAAGCAGAACGCGATCGCACCGGCCGCGAAGCACACCCGGCTGCGCTGGGCGGATTACGCCGAGGGCTTGCGCGAGTTCGGGCACGCCGCCGACGGCTTCTGCTACGACAACGAACTCCCGCGCCACAAGGCGTTCGTCCATGCGTTCGAGCTCGGCGCGCGGCTGATCACGAACGGCGAATATCTTGATTTCATGGCCGACAGCGCCTATCAGCGCCCCGAGCTGTGGCTCAGCGACGGCTGGCTGGCCGTGCAGGACCACGGCTGGGACAGCCCGCTCTATTGGCAGCGCGGCGACGACGGTTGGCAGCGGTTCACGCTGGCCGGCCTGCGGCCGCTGAACCCGCACACGCCGGTCGCGCACGTGAGCTTCTACGAAGCGGACGCGTTCGCGCGGTGGGCCGGCGCCCGGCTGCCCACCGAGCTCGAGTGGGAGACGGCCGCCGCCCAGCGCCCGGTCGCCGGCAACTTCGTCGAATCGGAATGCTACGAACCCTGCCCGCTGGCCGCGCCGCCGCGCGACAACGAGCCGCGGCAGCTGTTCGGCGACGTCTGGGAGTGGACCGCGAGCCCCTACGTGGCGTATCCCGGTTATGCGCCGCCGGGCGGCGCGATCGGCGAATACAACGGCAAGTTCATGTCCGGGCAGATGGTGTTGCGAGGCGGCTCGTGCGCCACGAGCCAAGCCCACCTGCGGGCAACCTATCGGAACTTCTGGGCGCCGGCGACCCGCTGGCAGTTCACCGGCATCCGGCTGGCCCGCTGACCTTTTTCACAGGAGTCGCCATGCGCGAATCACCGCCGCAAGTTGACGTTCATGATTTCTCGCCGGCCACCGCGCAGATGCAGGCCGACATCGTGGCCGCCCTGCGCGAGACGCCCAAGCGGATCCCCAGCCAGTACCTCTACGACGAGGTCGGGCTGGGCCTCTTCAACGAGATCTGCGAGACCCCCGAGTACTACATCACGCGGGCCGAGCTGGAGATCCTCAACGACCGCGGCGACGAGATCGCCCAGAAGGCGGGACCGAACGCCCTGGTGATCGCCCCGGGCAGCGGCGCCGGCATCAAGCCGCGACTGCTGCTCGACCAGCTCCACAACCCGGCCGGGTACGTCCCGATCGACATCTCCTGCGAGCATCTCCAGGAGTCGGTCAACGAGTTGGCCGAAGACTACCCCACGCTGCACATGGTGCCGGTGTGCGGGGACTTCACGGCCAGCGATTTCGAGCTGCCCGCGGTCGACATCATGTCCAACTGCCACCTGGTCTACTTTCCGGGCTCGACGATCGGCAACTTCGACCCGGTACAACGGCACGAGCTGCTGCAATTGCTGCGGCGACTCTGCGGCGACGACGGCGGGGTGCTGATCGGGGTCGACCTCAAGAAGCCGGTCGACCAGCTGCTGGCGGCGTACGACGACCCGGAACAGGTCTCAGCCCGCTTTGCGCTCAACATTCTCACCCGGCTCGAGAACGAGCTCGGGGCCGAGTTGGAGTGCGACAACTTCTCCTACGCGGCCGCCTACGAGGCAGAGCAGGGCCGCGTACGGATGTTCATCCGCAGCGAGGTCGCACAGTCGATCCACATCGGACGGGAAGAGATTCCGTTGGCGGCGGGCGAGGAAATCCGCACCGAATGGTCCTACAAGTTTTCGCCCGAGGAGTTCGCCGCGCGGGCGGCGGCGGCCGACCTGCGGGTGGACACGCTGTGGACTGATCGCGCGGGGCTGTTCAGCGTGCAGTACCTGCTGCCCGCCTGACGGCGGACCCGGCGATCGGCGGAGAAACTGATTCACATTGACACAGCCCAGCGGCCCGCGACAATCTTCGCGGGTCGCGCCCGTGCGCGGCGCCGCCTGGGAGCTGAACGTGCCGCGCTTACACCCTGATCTGCATTCGAAGATCGTCGCGACGCTGGGGCCCGCGACGGACGCGCCGGAAGCGCTCGACGCGCTGCTGTCCGCGGGCGTCGACGTGGTGCGGCTGAACTTCAGCCACGGCTCACGCGCGGAGCACGCCGCCCGGCTGGCCGCGGTGCGGGCCTGGGAGGCCGACCACGACCGCTTCGTGACGGTGCTCGGCGATCTCTGCGGCCCGAAGATCCGGCTGAACGAGATCGCGGGCGACGAGATCCGCTTCCAGCGCGGCGACGAGACGCGCTTCGTCCGCGGCGACGCGGCCAGCACACCGGACGCCCTGACGGTCACCTATGACCGTTTCCTGGACGAGGTCGAAGCGGGGCACCGCATCCTGATCGATGACGGGATGGTGCGCTTCCTGGTCACCGACACCGAGCCGGACGCGCTGGTGTGCACCTGCTCGGCCGGGGGCGTTGTCCGCCCGCGCAAGGGGGTCAACCTGCCGGACAGCGACCTGACAACGCCCGCGCTGACGGACGCCGACCGCGAATGGGTGCCCTGGGCGCTGGAGCACGAACTCGACTGGCTGGCGCTGTCGTTCGTGCGGCGGCCGGCGGACCTGCAGGCGCTGCACGCGCTGCTCCCCGATGAGCACCCGCGGCCGGCGGTGCTCGCGAAGATCGAGAAGCCGGAGGCGGTGCAGGCAATCCACGAGATCATCCTCGACGCGGACGGGATCATGGTGGCCCGCGGCGACCTCGGCGTCGAGATGGACGTCTGGCGGGTGCCGACGATCCAGAAATCGATCGTGCAGCAGTGCCGGGAATTCGCGCGCCCCGTGATCGTGGCGACGCAGATGCTCCAGTCGATGGTCGATTCGCCGATGCCGACGCGGGCCGAGGTGAGCGACGTGGCCAACGCGATCTTCGATGCGGCCGACGCGACGATGCTCTCCGCCGAGACCGCGGTGGGCGGTTTCGCCGTCGAGGTCGTCGAGATGATGCGGCGCATCGCGCACCACGCCGAGGACTTCACGCTCAGCAACCCCGTGGCGACCGTCGACCGCACCGACACCGTCGAGGATGCGCGGACGGCCGCGGTCACGCGGGCGGCCGTCGAGGTCGCGCGCAAGGTGAAGCCCCGGCTGGTGGCGGTCTGGACGACGACCGGGCGGACGGTGCGGCTGGTCGCGCGACACCGCCTGTCAATCCCGGTCATCGGGCTGGCGCACACGAACCGGGTGGCGCGGCAGATGAACCTCTATTACGGCGTGCGGCCGCTGCTGGCACCGCCGTACGACAACCCGGCGCGGATGGCGCAGGCGGTCGACCACGAGCTGCTGGCGCGACGGCTGGTGGCTGAAGGGGATACGATCGTGGTGGTCAGCTCGACCGAGCCGGAGATGCCGGGCTCGACCAATAACGTGCTGATTCACACGGTGGGGACACAGCACTGAACACGCTTGTCGCGTGCGCGGCGCTGCGGCTTGCGGTTGCCGTTCAGTCGGTTGAGCATTCGCCGCCGTGGCAGCGGCCCGTGAGCCGCAGGCGATTGCGAGCAAAGGCCTCGTACGCCCGGTCGGAGAGTTGCTTCAAACCCGGCCACCGGGTCGGCGCCAGCAGCCAGCCAAAGCCGACGGCTTTGTAGGCCCGGCGGAAAACCTCCATCCCTTGCAAGACGTCGCCTGCCGGCGTGACGCCGTGGATCTGATCGTTGACTTCTTCCGCGGTCAGGCCGTAGGCGTGCGGATCGAACTCGGGATCCGTGATGTCCTCGAAGGCGAGCTTGCCGCGGCCGCGGTCGAGCCGCGCGAGCATGTCGCGTTCGCGGCTGCACAACGGGCAGGCGCCGTCGATGAAGAGCTTGAGCTCCCACGGGATATCGTTGTGCGTCTCGAGGCCGGCGGCCATGGGGTTTCCTTCTGCGGCTAGGAAGCAGATGCTTCACCCTGATGATAGTTGTGGCGGCGAGCGGCCGGGCTCAAAGTTCTTGGACGCGGACCTCGTCGGCGAGAGCACGGACGGCGGCGGGGTCGACCTCGGCCGGCCCGGGGTGGGCTGAGGATTCGGTAGCGACAGCGACGGCGAAGGCAAGGGCGCGGGCGGCGTCAGCGTGCTGGCGCATGGCGATCGCGAAGCCGGCGAAAAACGCGTCGCCACAGCCGACGGTGTTGAGCACGCGGCTGGCGGGCCAGTCGACGGTCGCGTGCAAGGCTTTCTCGGACGTGACGAGCACGGCCCCTTCGCCGCCGAGGGTGACGATCACGTGGTTGATCTGGGCGGTGAGGTTGCGCGCGGCGTCGACGACGGCGTCGCGGGCGGCTAGCGGGCGGCCGACGACGTCTTCGAGTTCTTCCTGGTTGGGCTTGATGGCCCAGAGCGGGGCGGTGAAGACCTGCTTGAGCGTGTCGCCGCGAGAATCGACGCCGACAAGGCAGCCGCGCTTGCGGCACCATTCGAGCAGCGCTGAGAAATCGCTTTCCGCCACGCCGGGGGGAAGAGCGCCGGAAAAGATGACCAGGGCGTTTTCGTCGCAGACCGGGGTAAGCGTTTCGCGCAGGCGGGCGAGGTCCTCGGGCGCGACCTCGAAGCCGGGCATGCGGAGGTGGGTGTCAGCCGGCGTGTCGCGCTCGGGATCGATGATCGTGATGTTCTCGCGGGTCTCGCCGGCGATGACCGTGAAGCGTGCTTCTACCCCGATCTGTCGCAAACTCTGGTCAAAGAACGTCGCCTCGTCCCGGCCGACGAAGCCGGCGGCCACACAGGCCTCGCCCAGCGTCGCCACGGCCCGGGCGACGTTGGCGGCCTTTCCGGCAGCGAGGTGGGCACGTGGGCGGCCTGACTGGTGCTCCCCGACGGTGAAGCCGGGAACCTCGATGACCGTGTCGACGGCAGGGTTGAGGCCGACGGTCACGATGCGGCGGTCTTGCGGGCTGCTCACGCGGGTCGCTCCTTTCATTGCCGAGTGACGCCGGGGATCATAAAGCATTGTGATTAATACGCTTAAAGGCTAATCGACGTATTTCGGCCCGGCGGCCCTTGCCGCGGCCGGAATCTTGAATTACCATTCATCCGGATGAACGGATTAATCGCGACCCTCCCAGGATGTTGATGCCCAAGACCGTATCAGTCAGTCCGGTGGTTCCGCTGCTGACCGCGATCAGCGACCCCTTGCGGCTCCGGCTCTGCTACTGGCTGGAGCAGGAAGAGCTTAGTGTTGGCGAGGTGGCGCGGGTGTTCGAGCTGCCACAGTCCACGATCAGCCGTCACCTGAAGGCGTTGATCGAGGCCGGCTGGCTCCAGCGGCGGCAGGAAGGGACATCGACCTTTTATCGGCTGACGCAGGATGACCTGAGCGATGCGGCCCGGTCGCTGTGGCGAGCGGTGCGTGAGCAGGTCGACGAGCAAGAAACGCAGTTACGTGCCGATCGCCAGCGATTGCAGACGGTGCTGGCCGCCCGGAGCGCGGACAGCCTGGCGTACTTCGGGCGCGTCGCGGAGTCGTGGGACGGCATTCGGACGCAGCTGTTCGGGCATGATTTCACGGCCTCGGCGTTGCTGACGCTGTTGCCGAGCCACTGGCGGGTCGTCGATCTCGGCTGCGGCACGGGCGGTGTGGCGAGCCTGCTGGCGCCGCACGTGGCGAGCGTTACCGGCGTCGACGCGTCGGCGACGATGCTGGCGGCCGCCCGGCAGCGGATCGGGAAGCGTGAGAACGTCCAGTTCATCGACGCGGCCGCGGATGCCACGCCGTTGCGGAGTGGTGGTGCGGAGCTCGTGACGAGCGTGCTGCTGCTGCATCACCTGGACGAGCCGCTGGCCGTGGTCCGCGAGGCGGCGCGGCTGCTGACGCCGAGGGGCAAGCTGCTGGTCGTGGACATGGTGCCGCACGAGCGCACGATCTTCCGGGCGACGATGGGGCACAAGCACCTGGGCTTCTCCGAGGCGGCGGTGCGGCGGATGTTCCGCGAGGGCGGCTTCGATCCGCCGACGATTCGGCTGCTGCCGCGCAGTGCGGGCGCAAAGGGCCCGGCGTTGTTTGCGGCGTTGGCGACGAAAAGTACTTAGATCAGCCAACCTGCACGAGCGGGTTGCACGCATGATTGCACAGAATACGGGACGAAGATTCACAGAGCCGAAAGACGGCCGATTCTCTTAAGGAGCACGACGCATGACTGTTGCCTCACCGACGTTTCTGAACACGGGGCTGCCGCTGGTTGGCGAGCAGCCGAACAAGGTCAAGGACCTTTCGCCCGAGATGGTGGCGTGGGGTCGCAAGGAGCTCGAGCTGGCCGAGCACGAGATGCCGGGCCTGATGGCGAGCCGGAGCGAGTTTGGTCCGCAGCAGTCGCTGAAGGGCGCGCGGATCACGGGCTCGCTGCACATGACGATCCAGACCGGCGTGTTGATTGAAACGCTGATGGACCTCGGCGCGGATGTGCGCTGGGCGTCGTGCAACATCTTCAGCACGCAGGACCACGCGGCGTCGGCGGTCGTGGCCGGCCGCGAAGGCCAGCCCGGCTGCCCGGTCTTCGCCTGGAAGGGCGAGACGCTGGCAGAGTACTGGTGGTGCACGCTGCAGGCGCTGACCTTCCCGGCCGACGAGAACGGCTCGAACGGTCCCTACCTCATCGTCGACGACGGTGGTGACGCGACGATGCTGATCCACGAAGGCTACAAGGCCGAGAAGAAGTACGCTGAGGACGGCACGCTGCCCGACCCGAGCTCGACCGACAACGAGGAGTTCCAGGTCGTGCTGTCGCTGATCCGCGACAAGATCCAGGAAGACAGCACGTTCTTCACCCGCATGGTGCCGTACGTCCGCGGCGTCAGCGAAGAGACGACGACGGGCGTGCACCGGCTCTACCACGCCGAGAAGAACGGCACGCTGCTCTTCCCCGCGATCAACGTCAACGACGCCGTCACGAAGAGCAAGTTCGACAACCTCTACGGCTGCCGCCACTCGCTGGTCGACGGGCTCAACCGCGCGACCGACGTCATGCTGGCCGGAAAGGTCGCGGTGGTCTGCGGCTACGGCGACGTCGGCAAGGGCTCGGCCGAGGCACTCGCCGCGCAGAAGTGCCGCGTGATCACGACCGAGGTCGATCCGATCTGCGCCCTGCAGGCGTGCATGGACGGCTTCGACGTCAAGAAGCTCGAGAGCGTCGTCGAGACCGCCGACGTCTTCATCACGACGACCGGCAACAAGGACATCATCACGCTCGAGCACATGAAGCGGATGAAGCACAATGCGATCGTCGGCAACATCGGCCACTTCGACAACGAGATCCAGATGGCGCCGCTCGAGAAGCTCGTCAAGGAAGGCAAGGTCGAGAAGATCGAGATCAAGCCGCAGGTGCACGAGTTCAAGTTCACCGAGGCCGCCGGCTGCAAGCCGCACTCGATCATCGTGCTCGCCGAGGGCCGGCTGCTCAACCTCGGCTGCGCCACCGGCCACCCCTCGTTCGTGATGAGCAACTCGTTCACGAACCAGGTGATCGCGCAGATCGAGCTCTGGACCAATAACAGCAAGTACGACAAGAAGGTCTACACGATCAGCAAGCAGCTCGACGAGAAGGTCGCCCGCTTGCACCTGGCACAGCTCGGCGCCGAGCTCACGGAACTCTCGCCGGACCAGGCCGACTACATCGGCGTCCCCGTCGAGGGCCCCTACAAGCCCGCGCACTACCGCTACTAAGCGGTCGTCGGCGGGCCCGCCCGCCGTCCAGCTTCATCCCGGCCCACGCGCTGCTCCCCCGCGGCGCGTGGGCCGTGCTTTTCCACTATCGTCGGATGAAGCGGCCGCGAACAACGTCCGGCCGCGCACCGAGGAGCCCCGCATGCCCGCCGAGATGATCCCCACCGGCCCCGCGACGGCCGACCTGCCGGTCGACGGTGTGCCGCGGCCTGTCGAGGTGATCGGCACCGAGCCGATCCGGACCGCGTTCGACCCGGTGACGCTCCAGCAGGCGGAGAACACGGCCCGCTGCCCCGGCGTCACCCGCGTGGTGCTCAACCCGGACGCGCACCGCGGCTACGGTGCGCCGGTCGGCTGCGTGCTGGCCTCGCCGACGCACATCTACCCGGGCCCGGTGGGCGTCGATATCAAGTGCTCGATGAGCCTGCTGCAGCTCGAGTTGCCAGCCGACGCCATCCAAAGCCCGCCGACGCGGCGGCAACTCATCGGCGCGATCTGCCAGCGCGTCCCTACCGGGCCCGGCAAGGGCCAGCGCTCGGTAAAGCTGGCCCGACACGTCGAGCCCAAGCTCGGCCGCCAAGCCGTCGCCGAGGGCGCCTCCCAGGCGGTCTGCGAGGCGCTCGGCATTCCGCCCGCGTGGGCGGCCCGCTGCGAGGACGCCTTTCACCGCGGCCACGACGACACGCTGGACGCCCTGCAGAAGCGGCTCGAGGCGCTGCTCACCGGCAAACGCTTTCCCCAGTTCGCCGACAAGATCGCGCAGCTCGGCTCGCTGGGTGGAGGAAACCATTTCGCCGAATGCGAGCAAGTCGCGGTCACCGACGACCCGGAGATGCGGAAGATCGCCGACCACTTCGGACTCCACGACGGCCACGTCGCGTTCCTCACCCACTGCGGCTCGCGCGGCTTTGGCCACGATCTCGCCCAGAACCAGTTCCGGACGCTGCAGGCCGACTTCGCGAACCACCACCGCGCCTTCCCGGCGGACGACAAGCAGCTCGTGTTCGCCGAGCTCGGCACGCCGGCGGCCGACACTTACCTCGACGACATGGCGCTCGGCGCCAACTTTGCGACCGTGAACCACCTGCTCATCAACGCGCTCGTGCTGGAAGCCTTCCAGGAGGTCTTCCCCGGCATCGCCGGCAACCTGGTCTATTTCATCAGCCACAACATCGCCCGGCCCGAGCCGCTCGAAAACACCACCACCTGGGTCCACCGCAAAGGCGCGACACGGGCCTTCCCGGCCGGCCACCCCGAATTGCGTGGCACGCCGTTTGCTGAGACGGGGCACCCGATCCTGTTGCCTGGCAATCCGACTGCCGGCTCAGCCGTGCTGGTGGCACAGCCGGGCGCCGAACGGAGCTGTTTCAGCGTCAACCACGGGGCCGGCCGCACGCTGGGCCGCCGCCAGGCCTTTCGCACGCTCGATCAACAGGTCGTCAACCGCGATTTTGAGACCGGTGACGTACTGTTCAACAGTCGCAACTACCCGCTCGACGAGGCCCCGGCCGCCTACAAGGACTTTCACGAGGTGTTGCGTTCGGTGGAGCTCGCGGGGCTGGCGCGGGGCGTGGCGCGGCTGAAAGCCCGCTTCGTGGTGAAGGACGCCGCCCAGCCTGACGACTGACCCGTACTTCGTGGCTCAGAACGCGGATTAACGGCGCTTCAGGTCCGATAGGGATGACCGGGATTGACGGGAGCGCGGCGGGGTTATAATCACGCATCGATCGGTTCACGCTTTTCGGACTGATTGTCCCCCGAGGGCGAGACCCGGCCGCGTGCAGGAAAGCGTCGTGGTGACCGCGGTCCGCCCCCCATCGAAGAGGAGTCCTCCGTGGCGACCCAACGCAAACGCCTCATGATGATCTCCACCCACGGCTACGTCGGCTCGAGGGTGGAGTTTGGCAAGCCCGACACCGGCGGGCAGGTCGTGTACGTGCTCGAATTGAGCAAATCGCTCGCGCGGCTCGGCTACCAGGTCGACATCCTGACGCGGCAGTTCGAGAACCAGAAGCGGCAGGAGAAGATCGACGAGCGCTGCCGCATCCTGCGGTTCCCCTGCGGCGGCAAGGAGTTCATCCCCAAGGAACACCTCTACGAGCACCTCCCGGAGTGGTGTGAGAACGTTCGCAAGTTCGCCGCCTCCAAGCGCATCAAGTACCACGCGATCTTCACCCACTACTGGGATGCCGGCCTGGCCGGCGTGAACCTGGCGCCGCACTTCAAGGCGCCGCACGTGTTCGTCCCGCACTCAATCGGCGCGTGGAAGCGCGACAACATGGACGGCGACCCGGAGTACAACGAGAAGGTCTACAACTTCAAGCGCCGCATTCGCGAAGAGAAGGTGATCTTCGACGAGTGCGACGGCGTCGTCGCCACCACGCCGCAGCAGCGCGAACTGCTGGTCGCCGGCGAGTACGACGTTCCCGGCGAGAAGGTGCAGGTCATCCCGCCCGGCTACGACGACTCGCGCTTCTTCCCCGTCTCGTTCGCGACCCGCCAGGCCCTGAAGCGCGAGTACGGCTACGAAGGCCGGCTCGTCCTCGCGCTCGGCCGCATGGCGCACAACAAGGGCTACGACCTCCTGATCCGCGCGATGCAGCCGGTGGCGAACCGGTTAAAGGATGTGCGGCTGCTGCTGGCGGCCGGCTCGGGCTCGCCGTCGGAGCGCGAGAAGGAGCAGATCCAGGAGCTGAAGGACCTGGCGGCCGAGCTGGGGATTGCGGATCGCGTCCACTTCGTCGACTACATCCCCGATGCCGAGCTGCCGGACTACTACCGGATGGCCGACGTCTTCGCGCTCAGCAGCCGCTACGAGCCCTTCGGGATGACCGCAGTCGAGGCGATGGCCTGCGGCACGCCGACGGTCGTGACGACCGAGGGCGGCCTGTGGGAGCGGCTCAACTGGGGGCTGGAGTGCGTGTACGCCAACCCGTTCGACCCCGAGGCCTACGGCCACGCGATCCACAGCGTCCTCCAGTACCCGCGGGTGTGGGCACAGCTCTCGAGGTTCGGCTCGCACCGCGCCCGGGCGACCTACACCTGGATGGGCATCGCTCAACAGCTGCTCAGCCTCTCGCTAAGCGATGGTGACGCCCGCGAAACGGCCCGTACCCCGCGGATCGCCGACGCGCCCGACGCGGTGGCGGAATCCGCCCCGCCGGTCATGCCGGTGCTGTAGGCAGGCACCGCGATCGGCAGGCGCCCGGCGTGTCGTCTGGGGCCCGCCCACAGTGCGGCGCGAGGCGTTTCCGGGTAGCATCCAGAGCATTAACTGATGCACGGCGGCCGGGCTGGTTCCCGGCCGCTTTTCTGCTAGAGGAGTTGCACCACGTGCACCTGATTGACGAGGGCTTCGAAAAAGCGAAGGACGTCCTGCGGATGAACGTGACCGAGCGCGGGTTCAGCGCCTGCGCGATCGCGCACGACGAAGACCCCTCGAGCAACTACCGCTCGGTGTGGGCCCGCGATTCGGCCATGACGCTGATCTGGTCGTTGCCGCTGCAGGATCCGGAGCTCATCGGCTGCGCGCGGGCCTCGCTGGAGACGATCCTCTCGAACCAGGCCCGCGACGGCCACATCCCGAACTACGTCGACGTCGCGACCGGGCACGCCGAGTTCGGCGGCGTCGGCAACATCGCCGGCATCGACAGCGCCCTGTGGGTCGTGATCGCGACCTCGGCCTACTGCCGATTGACCGGCGACGTCGAGTTCGCTCGGCGGCACGTCGACGCGCTCGAGCTCACGATGACCTGGCTGCGGGCGCACGACTCCAACAACTGCGGCCTGCTAGAGGTGCCCGAGGCCTCCGATTGGACCGACCTCTTCCCGCGCAGCTACAACGTCCTCTACGACGAGGTGCTGTGGTATCGGGCCAACGTCGTGTTCGCCAAGCTGCTGGGGTCGGTCGGGCGCGGCGCCGAGGAGTACATCAACCGCGCCGCCCGCATCCGCAACCTGATCAACAAGAACTTCTGGCCCGAGCCCGAGCGCCTCGGCGAGCACACCCACGCCTTCGCCCAGACGCAGTACAGCCTCGGCCGGGCGCGGTACCTGCTCGCCCAGATCACGCCGTTCGGCTTCTCCTGGCGCTGCGACCCGTTCGCGAACATCATCGCGTCGCTCTACGGCGTGCTCGACAACGACCGCGCCGAGCAGGTCCGAATCTTCATGCGGCAGGTCTGCATCGATCACCCCGGCCCCGTCAAGGTGCTCTACCCCTCGATCCGCCCGGGCGAGCCCGACTGGCGCGACTACTTCCTCGTCAACCTCCAGAACCTGCCCGACCACTACCACAACGGCGGCATCTGGCCGTTCGTCGGCGGGCTGTGGGTGCGGTTCCTCGACCGGCTCGGCCACCACAACCACGCGAACGCCGCGATCGAGCGGCTCGCGCGGACCTGCCAGGACGGCATCGCGGCCGAGTGGGAGTTCACCGAGTGGGCCCACGGGCAGACCGGGCGGCCGATGGGCAAGGCGTACCAGGCCTGGAGCGCCGCCTCCTACGTGGCGGCGTACCTGCGCTTCCAGGGCGACCTGTCAATCGAGGTGACGCCGGATCGGCCCGAGGAGCAGATCCAGGCGGAGAAGCTCGGGCTGCCGCGAGCGGTGGCGGAAGGCACGCTGGACCTGGACCTGCTGTCGCGGCCGGCAGGGGATGGTTCGAGCGGGCCGAGCTGAGCAGCGGCCGAGCCGCAACTCAGCCGCCGGGCGGGTCGAGCGCGGCGCGGAGTTTCGCAAAGTCCGCCCGCAGGTCGGGCATCGCGCCGGACCGGCTGGCGACGAGGGCCGCGGTGCGGTTCGCGAGCTGCGCGATGTTCGCGAGCGGCAGTTTGTGCACGAGCCCGAAGGCGAGGCCCGCGGTGAACGCGTCGCCGGCGCCGACCGTGTCGGCGATCGTGACGCGAATGCCGGGGCGGCTGACAATCTCCTCGCCGATCAGCAGGCAGCCGTCCTTGCCACGCGTGATGCAGACCAGCTCAACCGCATAGCGCCGGCGGAGCTCCGCGGCAACCGGTTCGAGCTCCCCACTCGGAAGACCAAGCAGCTCGGCCAACTGCGGCGCTTCCTCGTGGTTGAACTTCACGACGTGACACAGTTGTAAGGACGCGGCCACCCATTCCGCTTCGATGAACGGTGGGCGGATGTTGACGTCGTAGATGCGGACGGCCTGCTCCGCAGCGGCGACTAGCGTGCGGACGGCCGCACGGGCGACCGGGTGACGCTGCGCGAGTGTGCCGAAGCAGACGGCGGCCGCTTGTCCGGCTTCGGCCATGATCGCGGGGTCGGCGACGAGGTAGTCCCAGGCGACGTTTTCGTGGATGGTGTAGCTGGGGCCGCGGTTGGCGTGGTGGACCTCGACGGTGCCGGTGGGGTGGTCCGGATCGACCTGGACGAAATCGGTGGTCAGGTCGTTGGCTTGCAAGTAATCGAGCAGCTCCTGGCCGTGGGGATCGTCGCCGACGCGGGTGCAGACCAGGCCGCGCAGGCCGAGCTGGTTCGCGTGGTAGGCGACGTTGGCGGGCGCGCCGCCGGGGCGGCGGCCGTCGGGAAAGACGTCCCAGAGCAGTTCGCCGGTGCCGATCAGCGTCGCGAGCGGGTGGTTCGGCGGCATGCGGTTCCTTTCGGCGGCGTCCTGACGCGGTTGTAAACGCGGGCGATCGGCGTGGCCGCGGTTGAAGGCGGTGCGTGGATCGACTAGAACCATGCTAGCAGATTCGCCGGCGTCGCGCAGAGCGGACGCTGAGCGCTGTCAGTCGCGGGCCCCATCCGGATTTCGCGCGATGCCTTTCTTCGCACCCCGTTGGAATCGATTGGTCTTTGGTCGCGCCGCTTGCGGGGCCGCGCTCGCGCTGCTGCTGATGCTCGGGGTGGCGGCTGGCGGCTGCGACCGGGCGGAAGATCACGGCGTGGTCAGCATCACCGTCTGGGCGCACCAGGGACAGGAGCGGGAGAACGCGGCGCTGCGGTCGATCGTCGACGCGTTCAACGCCGCGCACGCCGACGAAAACCTGCAAATCGACATCACGTTCTTCCCCGATCGGCAGTACGCGGAGAAGGTCGCGATCGCGGCCCGGACCGGCGGGCTGCCCGACGTGCTCGACATCGACGGGCCCTACGTCGGGCCGTGGGCGGCGGACGCGCTGATCGTGCCACTGGGCCCGTATGTCAGTGCTGAGCTGCGCGAAGACCTGCTGCCGTCGCTGATCGAACAGGGGACCTACGCGGACCAGCTCTACGCGCTCGGGGCGTTCGAATCCGCGCTCGTGGTCTACTACAACCGCGACATGCTGGCGGCCGCCGGGGTCCAGCCGCCGCAGACGATCACCGACGCTTGGACGTGGGATGAGTTCACCGCGGCGCTCGCGCGGGTGCGGCCGCACGCACCGCAGGCGCTCGCCCTGCACACCGATCAGGACAGCGACGAGTGGTACACCTACGCGTTCAGCCCGCTGATCTGGTCCAACGGCGGGCGGCTGATCGACACGGACAACGCGCGAGTCGCCGGCGTGCTCGACAGTGAGCGCAACAGCGCCGCGCTGCGGCGCTGGCAGGCCCTTTTCGAGCAGGACTTCGCCGAGCCCAACGCGATCGAGCCGGATCCGTTCAGCAAAAAGCTCGTCGCGTTCGACTGGACCGGCCACTGGATGCTGCCGACGTTCGAAGCGCAGGAAGACCTGAACTTCGGCGTCATGCCGCTGCCCAAGATGGGCGACGACTTCGTCGCGCCGTCGGGAAGCTGGTGCTGGGGGATCAGCCGCGACGCCGACGACCCGGCCCGCGCGTTCGAGGCCATCGCCTGGTTCCTCGATCCCGAGCAAGGCATCAAGCCGATCGTCGAAGCCAACGGCGCGGTCCCCGGCCGCCAGAGCGCCTTCGCGCTCTTCCCGGAATACGACGAGCTGCCGCGCAAGCTTTTCCGCGAGCAGCTGCTCGCGGCCGCCCACCCGCGCCCGCGGACGGCCGTCTACCTGCGCCTGACACGCGAGTTCGGCACCGCCCTGCGTGAGATCGCGAGCGGCGGCGACGTCGCGGAACGCTTGCAGGCCGCCGCCCAGGCGGTCCAGGACGCCCTCGAGCGGCGGCGGTGATGCGCGGGACCACCGGCATGCGGCTGACGTGGCGCGAGCGGCTGGCCGGGCTGCTCTTCATCACGCCGGCCACGCTGATCATCGCCCTCTTCCTCATCTGGCCGACGCTCAACATGTTCCTGATCAGCATTTGGCCGCCGGAAGCGGGCGATTTCTTCGAGCGCGACTGGGTCGGGCTACGCAACTACCACGACGTGCTCGCCGACCGGCAGTTCCAGTTCAGCCTCCGCAACACCGCCCTCTTCACGCTGGGCGTCGTGCCGGTCCAGACGGCCGCCGCGCTGCTGTTCGCGGTCTGGGTGAACGGACCCGGAACGAGCCGGCGGTTCCTGCGGATCTGCCTCTTCGTGCCGACGACGATCTCGCTGGCCGTGCTGGCCGTTGTGTGGGCGCTAATCTACGCCCCGGAAACCGCCGCCCGCGTCGGTCTGCTGAACGCCTTTCTACAGCCGCTCGGCATCGGGCCGGTGCCCTTCCTGACCGACGCGCGCCTCGCGCTGTGGTCGCTCGTCGTCATGTCCATCTGGCAGGGCGTCGGGCTGCAGATGATGATCTTCCTCTCCGGCCTCCAGCAGATCCCCGCCCAGCTCTACGAGGCGGCCGAGCTCGACGGCGCCACCGCCCGCCGCCAGTTCCTCAGCATCACGCTGCCGGGCGTCGCCCCGACAGCCACCTTCGTCATCATGATCACCACGATCTTCGCGCTGCGGCTGTTCGTGCAACCCTACATCATGACCGGCGGTGGACCGAACTACTCGACGCTCTCGGTGGTGCAGTACGTCTACGCAGCGTTCTCCGACAACGACCTGCAGCTCGCCTGTGCCGCCGCCGTGGTCTTCTTCGTCGGCGTGTTCGTGATCACGCTGCTGCAGCGCTACACGCTGGCCTTCTCGGAGCGGCTGACCGAATGACGACCGCGCTCGCCAGAACCCGCAAGGTAGCGCTCCGGGTCGCGTTCGGCCTGGTCTTCATCGTGCCCGTGATCTGGATGGTCGCCGCCTCCTTCAAGCCCGACGCCCAGATCCACGCGGACGTCGGCAGCTGGACCACCTTCGTGCCGACCGCCCCGACCACCGCAAACTACGCCGAGGCCGCCCGCCGCGGCGACGCCTGGGTCACGCTCACCAACTCGCTCGTCCAGGTCGCCGGCATCGCCCTCTTCAGCGTTATCCTCAACAGCCTCGCCGGCTACGCCTTCGCGCGGATCCGCTTCCCCGGCCGCGAGGTGGTCTTCGTCATCCTCATCGCCACGATCATCGTGCCACTCGAGGCGATCGTCGTCCCGCTCGCGCTGACGGTGAACCGCCTCTTCCCGGCCGGCAGCCTCCAGGACTTCGAGCTGCGGATGTGGACCTGGGGCGCACTGATCATCCCCTTCGCCGCCAAGGCCTTCAACATCTTCCTGATCCGCCAGACGTTCCTGTCGTTCCCGAAGACCCTCGAAGAGGCCGCCTTCGTCGACGGCGCCGGCTGGTGGACCGTCTTCTGGCGCATCGCCCTGCCCAACGCCAAGCACGCCCTCGCCACCGTCGTGCTGATCGACTTCGTCATCCATTGGAACGACTTCATGTGGCCGCTGGTCATCTGCACGGCCGAGGACACCCGCACCGTCCAGCTCGGCTTGGCGAACTTCTTCACCCAGCCGCCGATCTCGTGGGGCGCCATCATGGCCTACGCCGTGATCGCCACCCTGCCCGTGATGATCGTGTTCATCTTCGGCCAGCGCATGATCGTGCAGTCGCTCGCCGGCACCGGCATCCGCGCGTAGCCGCCCGCCGAAGACCCGCGGCCAACGCCCTACCGCTGCGCCACCGCGCCACCCGCGCGCAGCGCCGTCACGCTGCCATCCGTGGCGGCCACGATGCACGTCCCGTCCGGCAGCGTCGCGATGTTCGCCATCACGTACAGCCCCGGCGTCACGCGGTACTGCCACCGCAGCTCACCGTCCATCGCATCCAGCGCACTGAGGATCCCGCGGTCACTGCAGAGAAACACCGTGTCGCCCGCCGCGGCCGGCGGATGCGGGAACCGCCCCGCCGGGACGGCCGTCTCCCACTGCTGCTCCCCGTCAGGCCCGTAGTACCCCACGCGGTTGTCGAGGTACCGCGCGAAGAAACCACCCCGCGCCGCCGGCGCGATGGCCGACACCGACTCCGCCGTCGGCGTCAGCTTGCCCTCCCGGTCATACCGCCCGAGCACATACCCGCGATCCGTCACGTAGAACGCATCATCAATCACCACCGGCGAGCAGTCCGCCGGCGCGTAGTACCGCACGCCACGTCCCTCGCTCGACTTCGGCCCCGCGCTCTTCCAGCGTCGCTGCCCCGTCGTGCGGTCGACGGCATACATGAACCCGTCCCAGGCCCCATAGACCACCAGGTCGCCCCAGACCACGGGCGCGTGCTCGATCCCGTGGTCGGCCGACTCCGCCGTCCACCGCACCGACCCCGTCTTCAAGTCGACCGCGTGCATCTGCCCATTGTTGTCGCCGATGTAAACTGTCCCGGCAGCAACCAGCGGCGCCCCGTACACCGGCGTCGCGAGCGTCACGTCCGCTTCCGGGTCCCCGTCGGCATCCTGGTCCAACAGGATCGGCACCGCGTTGATCGCGCCGAGCGCCTGCCGCCAGATCTCGTTGCCCGTGTTCGTAAACGCATAGACACTGCCATCCCCGCCGCCAAAGACAAACCCGCCGTCAAATACCGCCGGGGTCCCGATGATCTCGCCCGCAAAACCGACCTCCCACGCCGGCTTGCCCGTGGCCGCCGCGAGCACCCGCACGCGCCCATCCGTCCCCGCGACCACCACCTGCTCGCCGTCGCTCAACACCGCCGGGCCGGCCCGAAAGCCGCTCGGAAACTGCTGCTGCCAGACCACCCCGCCAGCCACCGTCCGCGTCAGTGTCCGCAGCTCCGACCGCCCATCCGGCGTCCGCCCACGGATCGAGACGAACTGCTTACCCGGCGCGAGCGCCGGCCAGCTCACCGTCCACGTCGGCGCGGCCGCCTCCGCGACCCACTCTGTCTTTACCGGCTCCCCGTTCACCCGCACGTCCAGGTTGACGATCTCCTCCACCTCCGCCGCGGCATTCAGCGTCAGCACGAGCCGATCCTCACCATCCATCGCGGCCGCGAAGAGCCGCTGCGGCATCGTCCGCGCGATCGGCTTCTCAAAGACCGCCCGCCAGCCCGGCTCGCCGTCGCCTTCGTCGCCGCCCTTTGGCAGCTTGTAGAAGTGATACGCGTAGCGCAACCTGTCGGCCGCGATCTCCACCACGCCGTAGCCCGCGTTCGGCCCATAGGTCGACCCGCCCATCACGCCATCGATGCCGTCCATGTTGGCGTGCCGCACGCTGTGCCCGTGGCCGTACAGCAGCAGCAGCACGTTGTGGTTCCGCAGCAGGTCGATCAGCGAATCGTGGGCGGCCGGGTTCGCGAAGCCCCCGCCGTACGGCGGATGGTGGAACGCGACGATCACCGGCGTCCCGGGCGCGAGCCGGTCGAGGTCCTTTTTCAGCCAGTCGAGCACGAACCCGTCGAACGTCGGCAGCGCTTCCTGGATCGATGCGCTGTTGATGATCGCGAAGTGGACGCCGTCGCGCTCGAACGAGTAGTTCAGCCCCCCGTGCCGCGCTCGCAGGATGTGCGTCATCGCGTTCCAGGTGTTGTCATGGTTGCCCGACGCGACGTAGACGGGATAGGGCATGTCCGCGAACGCCCGCTCGAACGAGGTCCACGTCTTGTCGCTGACCCCGAACTCGACCAGGTCGCCGGTCGCCACCGCGAACTGCGGCGCCGCGATCGTCGCCTCCCACGGCGCGACCTGCTGCGGCCCGCCTGCGTGCCGGCTGATCCAGCGGATCGATGCCGCCCCGCGCCGCGTCGGCTCGGACTCGAACTGTTTCAAGTACGGGCTCAAGTGCATGTCCGAAATGTGCGTGAACGTCAGTGGCTCCGTCGCTCGCCCCTGCCCGACCGCCGTCGCCGCGGCCGCCAGCACCATCATCCCCGCCAATCCAGCCCGCATCGCATTCGCCTCCCAGGTGCCCCAACAGGGGTGTCCCAGGCTTCAGCCTGGGGGACTGATCAACCGTGAACCCATGTCACCATTCAACGTCCGGTACAGAGCCCGGGCGCTTCATTTCCTCGGCCACCCCAAAGCCCCTACTCCGGTCACCGCAGCTCCCGCTCCACCCCCGCCAGCACCCGGTCCCAGTCAAACGCCGGACCCGGATCGACCTTCCCGCGCGTAATATGCCAGTGCGCGATCAACCCGCTGTGGTTGGCCATCTCCTCGGCCGTCAGCACGCGCCGGATCAACTCGCCGTTCTCGTCCCGCGGGTAGTCCGGCTTGATCTTCGGCAGCGCCTTGCTCAGCGCCGCCGTCAGCTTGATCAGCGAGTCGTACTGCTCATCCGTCAGGTCGTACTGCCGCAGCACCCGCCCGTTGATCTCGCCGACGACCGGGACGTCCCGTGCCGGCCGCGCCACGAAGTTCGGCGTGCGAATTCCCGTCGGGCCGAGCCAGTCCGGAAAGGTCACCCGCGTGCCGTGCTCGTCCTGGCCGTACCACTCGTCGAGCGTCTTCATGTTGCCGTAAGCGCCCATGTTGGCGATCTCGATGCCGACGCTGCGGTCGTTCGCGCTGCCGGCGTGCCAGGCCCGCTCCTTCGCGTCGAGCGTCTGGTAGATCGTCCCGTCGAGATCGAGCATGAAGTGCACGCTCAGCCCGCGCATGTCCTGGAGCACCTGGAAGCAGCGCCGCGACGTGCCGCACACGTCGTAGTGGATCACGAACTGGTCGACGTACTCCTGCAGCCGCGGCAGCGACCAGCCCTCCGCGCGGATCGCCTTCCGCACGTCCTCAGGGATGTGCCGCCGCCACGAGCCGTAGCGGATCGGCGCGTCGCTGACCGGGTTCGTCGGCAACTGCTGGTCGATGAACCGTGACTCCGCCCGGTAGGCGTCGTACCCGCCGGGATCGGTCCACAGCACGACCGGCGCGCCGGTGTGCACCAGCGTGCCGGCCACCATGATCTCGTCGCCCTTGCGCTCGAGGACGGTGCCGGGCTTGCCATAGGGGCCCGAGCTGCTGCAGCCGGTCAAGCAGAATCCTCCGACGAGGGCGGTGAGAACGAGCAGGCGCATGGGTTGCTCCTCTGAGTTGCAGGTGGTCGTGGCTCGAAAGGGGGGCGCCCAAACGCCGCCGGCGCCGCGCGCAACCGCCCGCCGCACAGGATAGCCTGCCAGGCGCAAAAGAAAACCCCGGCCGCTGCTACGGCCGGGGCTGAGCACCTCAATCAGTTCGTGTGTGGGCTTCTCCTACTCCCAGTACAGTCCGTTGCCGTAGAAGAATTTCTCGGCCTCTTCCGACATGTTGACGGTGCCAGGGAAGCCAAACAAGACTTCGCGATTATTGGCGACGAGCGACTTCGAGCGAATGCCCTCCGCATGCCCGTCAAAGAACACGGTGTTCGTGACAAGACGGAGTGATCCGGCTCGTTCAGCGTCACGCGTTTGCGAAGCCAAGGTAGATCGCTGACTCGTGCCCGGGAACGAATACGCTCCCTTGTAACCGTGGGGTGAGCCTGCTGGGAACGCTTCACCGGACCACGCCGATTGGTAAGGGCCTTCCATCTGGAACGATCGCGCGAAAGCGTTGGTTCGATTGCGGTACCAGGCATCAGCAATCATCCATTCTTCGGAAACTCGCCGTATTCGATCCAGGTCAACAGGGGGATGCTCGCGCCGATACTGTTCGGCCGTCCCCAAAGTAGGTGGACTCCATCCAAAGTAGTCGCTTGGATTCGTCACCCGGACGTTGGTGTTCACTGAACCCGTTCCCGCGCCAAGTTCGCCCCAGTTATTCAGCACGTAATGAGTCGGAAAGACCGGCTTATTCGTCTGCTCCCGGAACAAAACAAAATTGTCGTCGGGATTCACGTTGACCGCCGACGGACATGTCGCGATTGAGTCCGATTGCGATTCCTTACGCTCTCCTGACTCGTTGAAAACGTCCCGAAGCTGATAGCTCAGGAAACGAGTCTGCTGGTAGCGCGCCGCGCCCTCGGAGAAGCTGTTGATCGGATTATCTTGCAGATAATCCCGCCCTTGATTGCGATAGATAGCAGGATGTAACCGCCCCGGCAAACTGCCGCGACCTGTCGCGTACATGATGGCGCCCTGACCCATCGATCGCAGGTTTGCCAAACAGGAGACAGAACGCGCCTGCTCCCGCGCCCGGTTCAGCGACGGCAGCAGAATCGAGATCAGCAGGGCGATAATCGCCACCACCACCAGCAGTTCGATCAGCGTGAACGCCCGCAGGCGTCGGGGTTGAATGTGCGCCATTACCGTATTCCTTACCCAATCAAGAAGCGTGCGGCGACCGCGGCCCGCCACCCACGTAGCGGCAGGCGAAACCCAGCCCGGCTCCTGCCTGGGTGCGTCATGAATGAAGCTACTAGTACCTTAGGCGACTCTAGCACGTCGCCCAAGCCATCGCAATCTTTTTGAACCGTCCACAGCCTTTTTCACACGATCCACAACGACCGCCATCAGAAATCGTTCAATCCGATAATCTCGCCAGCCCCGCAGCGTCAGAACCGCCCCCGGTGGTTGACGCCCCCCCACCGCAACCGCGCCGGGACCGCCCCGCAACCCGACCGCCTTCGTCCGATACGCTTCTCGCAGTCGAACGGTTCCCTCCCCCCGGCCGACGCGCGATCTTCTCGGTGTTCGCGCCCGCCGTTGGGCGCGCCGGACGGGCCGGTTTACGATCGTCCCCACACCCTCAGCCAGGAGACCGCGGCATGGATACCGATACGCTGCTGCTGCCCACGCCGCGATCGCACCGCCGCACCGGCGGCGCCTGCCACCTGGGCAGCGACTTCCACCTCCACGCCCCCGCCCCGCGCGAACCCGTCCTCACCCACGCGCTCACCGCCCTCGACGACGCCTGGGTGCAGGCCGTCGGCGGACCCCTGCTGCCCATCGACGGCGACGCCGACCAGCGCGTCGTCCGCCTGCTCCCCGCCGACACCCCCGCCGACGCCGCGACCACCGCCGGCCAGGCCTACCGGCTCGTGATCGAGCCCGCCGCCGTGACGCTCCACGCTGCGACGCCCGTGGGCTGGGCGTACGGCCTGCAGACGCTGGCGCAGCTCGTCACGCTCAGCGGCCGCGAGCTCCCGTGCACCGTGATCGAGGACGAGCCCGCCTTCGCGACCCGCGGCGTCTCCTACGACATCAGCCGCGGCCGCGTCCCGACGCTGGCCTTCCTCCAGACGCTCGTCGAGCGTTTCGCGGCCTTGCGGATCAACCACCTCCAGCTCTACACCGAGCACACCTTTGACTGGCAGTTCGACCCGGCGATCGCGGCCGGCTGCTCGCCGCTGACGGCCGCCGAGCTGCGGACGCTGGACGCGTTCGCGGCCGAGCGCGGCGTGACGCTCACGCCGTCGCTGGCGACGTGCGGGCACATGGCCCGCGTGCTGAGCGTGCCGGCGTACCGCGCGCTGGCCGAGATCGAGCCCGCGAACCAGAAATCCTTTGAGCAGATGACCTGGCGCGAGCGGGTCCGCGGGCTGACGCTCGACGTGACGAACCCGGCCAGCCGAAAGCTGCTCACGCAAATGCTCGACGAGTACCTGCCGTGTTTCGCGAACGAGCAGGTCAACGTCTGCTGCGACGAGACGTTCGACCTCGGGCAAGGCCGCGGACGGCCGCGGGCGGAGGCCGAGGGCGCGGCCCAACTTTTCCTCGAGCACTTGCAATGGCTGCGCGAGGCGGCCGGCCGCCACGGCAAGCGGATCCTCTACTGGGGCGACATGCTCAAGAAGTACCCGGAGGCCATCCAGGGGCTGCCGCGCGACGGGACGCTCCTGCACTGGGCCTACGACGCCAGCGACGACTTCGACAGCACGGCCACCTTTACGTTCGCGGGCCTGGACACGTGGGTCTGCCCGGGAACGTCAACCTGGAACCGCTTCGTCAGCGACCTCCCCACCGCCGAGCTGAACATCCGCCGCTTCGCCAAGGCGGGGCGCATGCATCACGCCGGCGGCCTGCTGAACACCGAGTGGGGCGACGACGGGCACATCGCGCCGCCCGCCACCAGCAGCTATGCCTTCGCCCTCGGGGCGGCCGTGGCATGGAACCCCGACACGCCGCCCGCGGAGACGTTCGACGCGGCCTACTGCCGCTGGGCGTTCGCGGCCGGCGGCGAGGCGATCCTCCGCGATTGGCGGCAGCTGGCGGGCCTCAGCGCGATG
>CAZCKC010000004.1:0-79127 GCA_964499235.1 uncultured Planctomycetales bacterium
GATTTTTGGGCGGCGATGCGTGAGACGAAGCTGCTAAGCGGGAACGAGGCGGTGGCGGAGGCCGCCCTGGCCTGCGGCGTGACGCGGGGCACGGGCTACCCGGGGACGACCCACGGCACCGCCTGCTGATCTGGAATGCGGACTACGAATGAGCACCCAGCGGCACGCCGGTAACTCGGCAAGCAGCGGGCGCGCGAAGCGACGTCGGCCACATCGGGGCGAATTTGATTTTATGGCGGCATGGCCATAAAGTAGTGGATGGATCGGACGTGATCCATGGTTCGTTAATGCGATTTACAAACACTGCCGGGCGACAATTGCGAAGCATTGCCTGCATTGCTGGCATCCTGCTGCTTCAGGGTTGTGTGCTCATCAACCCGACCGACCCGTACGCCGGAATGCGTAGGGGTCCCGGATATCGCCTCCGGCCGCACCAGACGGGCGCAGCGGGACAGGCGGCCTTGCGCGGGCCGATCACGTTGGACCAGGCGATCGCCACGGCGCTCGAGTTGAACCCCGGGCTCGCGCGTGCGGCCCAGGCGGTCGACGCCGCAGACGCGCGACGCGATTACTCGGTCGGCGCTGTCTTGCCGGAACTCGGCTTGCGTGGCGGGTATGCGCACACGCTTGACGATCAGAGATTAGTTCAAGCGCGTGCCCCGGGCGAGGAGGGTGTATTCGACGCTGACATCTTCTCGACTGACCTTGTTGTCAGCATGCCGTTGTTTGCTGGCGGACGTCTGATCAGCGAGATCCAGGCCCGTGAGCTGCTGGAAGCGGCGGCGCGCCACCGGCTCGCGCGCACTCGGCGCGAGTTGGTTTTCAATGTCAGCAGTGTGTTCTACCGCATCCTCGCCCAACGATACGTGATCGAGTCGCTCGAATTCTCCCGGGACGCCATGCGCGAGCACCTGAAGCGTGTGAACGATCTCATCGACGCCCAAAAGGCGGCCCCGGTTGACAGACTCCGGATCGAAGTGCGTCTGGCTGATCTCGAGCAGCAGCTTGCGAACCAGCGGAGCGTGCTGGCTATCCAGGAGCGAACGCTCACCAGCCTGATCGGAATCGCCGGCTCCAGCGAGCCGGTAACGCCGTCCGGTGAGTTGCGTCTGCTCGCCACGGAATCTCCCGGTGTGGGCGAATCACTCGTCCGCGCCTTCGAGCAACGGGCGGATTACCAAGCGGCCCGCGCCGCACTGGAAGCGCAGGCCAAGCGCGTCGATCGAGCCCGCGGCGAGCGTTGGCCCACCGTGACGCTGCAGGGTTCATATGGATACCGCTGGGCGGCCAGCCCGACTCAGCCCGTTGGCCGAGATCGGGAAGCGGACGCCAACGGTGGACCGTCACGGGAGCGTTACGTGGGCCCAGATCGGGAAGAGGACGTTGGGCGTGTGGACGTCCTGGTTAACGTTCCGCTCTTTAAGGGGGGGCGGATCGCCGCCCAGATTCGCGAGCAGAGGGCCTTGCTCGCGGCTGAGCGGAGCAAACTGCTGGAGCTGGAGCTTCAGATCGAGCTGCAAGTGGAAACGGCGGTGCTGAACATCCAGTCCGCGCGCGAGCGCGTGGCGGCCACACGCACGGCCATCTCCCAGGCTCAGGAGAGCCTGCGGATTGAGCGCGAGAAGTATGCGCTCGCCAAGGGCTCGATCACGGATGTACTGGATGCGCAGACGGCGCTCCTGAACGCGCAGACCACGCACTACAACGCGCTGGCTGACCATAGCGTGGCGCTGGACCAGTTGAAGCTGGCGACAGGTGAACAATGAACGAACGGCGGTTGCAGATGATAACGGCTCGCCGCAAAGTGCTTGGAGCGCTGATCCTGGGTGGAATAGCAGGTGTCATAGGCTTTGCTGGCTGCGGCGGCACGCAGGACGGAGCAGGTGCGGGCGCCAAGAAGCGAGTCCCCATGGTCACCGTTGAAGCAGCGCGGCGAGGGCCGATTTCGCGGGAATTGAACCTGACCGGCGAGACCGTGGCGGTAGAGTCGGTGGTCATTGCCGCCACTGTCGAAGGGCCGATCAGCTACTGCCCGTGGCGCGAAGGGGACCGTGTGGAAAGCACGGCCGACGGACCGACGAAGCTCGTCGAGATTAGCCGAGAGGTCTATCGCGCCGAGGTCAAGGCGGCCGAGGCTGCATTGGAAGTAGCCACGGCCAAGCTGGAAGACCTGAAAGCGGGGACGCGCCCGGAGGAAATCCTGAAGGCCGCTGAGACCGTCCGCCAGCTCGACGAGAGCGCCAACTTCGCCAAGAGCGATCTTGAACGCATCACGCAGCTCGTGGAAAGCGGCTCGCTGCCCGGGGAGGCGCTGGACAAGGCGCGCGTCGAGTACGTCGCGGAGCAGGCCAAGCTTTCCGCCGCCAAGCGCAACCTGGAAATGCTCGAGGCGGGTTACACGCGGACGGCGATCGCGGTGCAAGAGGCGGTGGTCAAAGAGGCGGATGCCAAGCTGGACCTGGCCCGCGCCCGGCTGAACGAATGCGTCATCTTCGCTCCGTTCTCGGGCACCATCACGCGCGTGCATGTCCGGCCTGGCGATATGGCCGCGCCGAGAGCGCCGTTGCTGGAAATGGCCGACCTGTCATCGCTCGTGATCCGCGTGGCTGTCCCGGAAGCTCATGCATCAGCAGTGCGCGAAGGCACAGAGGCCGCGGTCTTCTTGGATGCGCTGCCGGGCAAGAGCTTCGCTGGAAAGGTCACGCGCCTCTATCCCGAATTGGATCGCAGGATGCGGACGCGGACGGTTGAATTGGTCCTGGGTGAGCCGGTGTCGCTGTTCCCGGGCATGTTCGCGCGCGTCAGGCTGGAGCTGGAGTCTGTCGACGAAGCCGTGACGGTACCGCTCCAGGCCATCAGCGTGACGCCGGCGGGCAGGCAGGCGGTCTACGTCGTCGTTGAAGGCAAGGCCGTCCAGCGGCAGGTGCAAACGGGTATTGAACAGGTCGGTCGCGTACAGCTGCTGACCGGTCTGGAGGCGGGAGAGCAGGTGGTCGTGGCCGGGCAGGAGAAGCTCAAGGACGGCGTCGAAGTGCGTGTAGCAGGGCCCGGCAAGCCGGCGGGCAAGCCTGAAGCGGTCACGAGCACGCCGGCGGGGAGCGAAGGCGCGACGCCATGAAGCTGACGCACTATGCCGTTCATCGACGTTTGGCCACCAGCGCGATTGTCGTGGCCTTGGTGGTGCTGGGGCTCTATGGCCTGTGGTGGCTGCCGGTAGATTTCCTACCGAACATCACTTACCCCATGATCAAGGTGCATATCTGGTGGCGTGGTGCGACGCCGGAAGAGATCGATAAGAACATCGCTGACCCGCTGGAGCGTCAGATGGCCACGGTGGACGACCTGGATTACCTCGAATCGTCGTCCATTGAGGGTATGTACACGCTACAGGCCAATTTCAAGTACGGCGTGAGCGTGGATGTGGCGTATCAGGACGCGCTGGCGGCCATGGCGCGCGTGGCGCGCGAGCTGCCTAAGGACATAGATCCGCCGGTGATGATCAAGGCGGACCCCTCACAGCTTCCCGTCGTGCAGTTAACCATCAGCAGCGAGCAATGGGACCTGACGAAACTGCGCACCTGGGTGGATGAATGGCTCCAGGACCAACTGCTGGCCGTCCCGGGCGTGGCGGGCACGGAGATCGTCGGCGGCCTTAAGCGGGAAATCCGCGTCCATCTCGATCCGGACGCCCTGGAGAAGTACGGCCTGTCGCTACCGGGCGTTCTGCAACGATTGCGAGCCGAGAACGTCGAGCAGTTCGGCGGGCGCGTGACCGTGGGGCCCAAGGAGATCATCGCCCGCACGATGGGCGAATACAAATCGCTCGATGAGATCCGGGGTGTCCTGCTCGTTCGTGAAGACCAGAAGAAGGTCTATCTGCGTGACGTGGCCGAGGTGCTCGATTCGCATGAAGAGGCGCGGGTCATCACGCGGTTGGACGGCAACCCCTGCGTGAAGTTGAGCGTGCTCAAGCAGGCCAATGCCAACACCGTCGAAGTGGCCAAAGCCGTCAATCGCCGGCTCGCCGAGCTCGGTCCCGCCTTGCCCGAAGGCGTGAGCCTGGGCATGGTCGAGAACCAGGCGGATTATGTTGAGGCCGCGCTGAACGGCGTCCGCAACGCGGCCGTCGAGGCGGCAATCCTGGTGATCCTGATCGTCTGGCTATTTCTCGGTTCGTGGCGACAGGTGCTGGTCATCATGCTCGCCCTGCCGTTGACGCTCGTCCTGAACTTCGGCCTGATGAAGATTGCGGGCTTTTCGCTCAACATCTTTTCACTGGGCGGGCTGGTGATCGCCATCGGTGTTCTGGTGGACAACTCGATTGTGGTCATCGAGACTATTACGCGCCGCCGACACGACCGCCCGGACGCTCCGACCGACGTGGTGGTGGTTGATGCCACGGCAGAAATCGGTCCGGCCATCGTAGCTGCCACGCTGTCGTTCCTGGCGCTGTTCGTGCCGTTTTTGCTTGTACCTGGCCTGGTCAGTCTGCTGTTTCGTGAGTTGATCCTGGTTATCGCGGGCATCGTCATCATCAGTCTGGCCATGGCGGTCACGGTGACGCCGATGATCACGGCCCTCGTGTTGGGGCGGGCGGCGGGCGGCCGCAAAGTCTCCCGCTTCGAGCGGTTCTTCGAGCGAGTCACCGAGAGCTATGGCTGGGCGCTGGAGAAGGCGATTCGCGGGCGCTGGATCGTCATTCCCGTATTCGTCGGGGTTCTCGTCGTGGCCGTCTTCTCGATGGGCCGGCTGGGTAGCGAGTTCCTGCCCCAGATGGACGATGGGCGGATCATGGTCAAGGTGAAACTGCCGACCGGCGCTTCCCTGGCCGAGACAGACGCGGTTCTGGCGGAAATCGAAAAACGCATCGGCGACGACGACCGGATCGAAAGCCTCTTCACGCTGTCGGGCGGCAAGGTGTGGGGTCTGTACACCTATGAGATCGCCAACGAAGGTGAGCTGAATATCCAGCTCGTTCCGCGTCACCGGCGCAACGTGAGCACGAGCGAATACATCGACGATCTGCGCACGATCGTAGCCAAAGTCCCGGTTCCCGGCGGCATGGCCATGGTCATGCAGATGAAAGTCAAGGGCATCCGCAAGCTGGGCGACGCCGACATCGAAGTGAAGATCAAGGGGCAGGATATCCCCACGCTCTATGGCCTGGCCGGTCAGACCGCCGGGGCGATGAACGAGCTGGCTCACTTTACGAACGTCTATGTCTCGATGGACATGACCAAGCCTGAGTATCAGGTGGTCGTAGATCGGCAGCGCGCCGCGGAGTTAGGCGTCGCCGTCGGCGATATTGCGGACACCCTACGTTCGTTGATCACGGGCGCGGTCGCGACGCGCTTCCGCGACCGCGACGAGTATTACAACATCCGCGTCATGATCCCCGAGAGCAGAATTGTCAGCCGCCGCGAAGTAGAGAACCTCCCGCTCAACTGCGCCCACGGCGGGTACCTGCGCCTCAAGGACGTGGCCGACGTCAACCAGGCGGTCGGCCCTGTCGAGATCGTCCGCGAGGACCAGGTCAAGCAGGTCATCGTGCGTGGCGATGCCGCCGGTGTCAGCGTCGGCCAGGCGCTGGTGGAACTGCAGGCGGCCCTGGCGGGCAAAGAACGCCCCGTCGGGTACGACTTCAGCTTCGGCGGCCAGGCGCAGATGATGGCCGAGATGCAGCAGACGGTGCTAGCGATTCTGGTGTTCGCCATCTTCTTCTCGTTCATCGTGTTGGCCGTGCAGTTCGACAGCCTCAAGCTGCCCGCGCTGATCCTGGGCAGCGTGCCCTTTTGTCTGACGGGACTAGTCTTCATTATGCTCGCTACCGGCCTGTCGCTGGGAGCGACGGTCATCATCGGCGTACTGGTGGTCGTCGCCGCCACGGTCAATGACGGCGTGTTGCTCCTGACCTTCGCCAACGCGATGCGGGCCAGCGAAGACCTGGCGCCGCGGGACGCCGTCGTGCAAGCGGCGAAGATCCGCCTGCGCCCCCGCGTCATGACGACCGTCGCCATCCTGGTCGGTTTCATCCCGCTCGCGCTGGCGATCGAAGAGGGCGGTGACATGCTCCAGCCCATGGCCGCCGCCGCGATCGGTGGCCTGCTCATGGAGATGCTCGTCGCCCTGTTCCTGATGCCGTGCCTGTACGTGGTCTTCACCCGGCAGGCGCCATCTGCGGTCACCGCTGTGGCGCCGTCACTCGCTGGCGGGAGCACCTGATGCCCGCCAACCCAGAACTGCTCGCCCGACACGAACAGCGTCATCCCTCGCGTCAATTCGTCGGCACCGACCCAAACAGCGGCAACACCGCCTTCGAAGGGAATGGCCCCCGGCGTCAGGGCCCGTGGCGGGGTTTTGGGACCGTGATCGGCGGTGGTGGAGGCCGCCCTGACCTGCGGCGTGACGCGGGGCACGGGCTATCCAGGCACGCCCTCGACGGAGGTCCTGGAGCACCTGGAAGCGTGCGGCGGGCCGGCCCAGTGGAGAAGGTCGCGTTCGAGGTGGGGCTCGGCGTGGCGTTCGCCGGCGGGCGGACGCTGATCACGATGAAGCCCGTGGGACTGGACGTGGCGGCCGACGCGCCGTTCACCGCTGCGTACACCGGCGTCGCGGGCGGGCTCGACGAGATCCTGGCCGCGATCGAGGCCGCGGGGATGAACGTCGAGTACATGTACGCCTTCACGGCGCGGCGCGGCGACGAGGCGATCATTGTCTTCCGCTTTGAAGACCCCGACCGCGCCCTGGCCACGCTGCCGCAACAGCAGGTCAATGTCATCGCGTCGGTCGACCTGCTCGCGTAGCGGCCGCACGCTTCGCGCCTATCGCGTGGTGTTTATCGCGCCCTTGCAGCGGTGAGACGCACCGTGATGTGCGGGTTTGCCATTAGAGATGGCCGGGCAACATTAGGGATGCTCGCATGTCGATCTTTCCAGGGTGAGTCGGGTTCGTGCGCGCTCCCTGGCGGGCTATGCTGGAGCTTTCGTATCCGGTTCCAGCCACGCCATGGGGGATCGCCGATGTCCTGGCGCCACGTGAAGATCGCATGCCTCTTGGTCGCGTCGGGGGCGCTGGTCGGTTGTCCCGCCCCGCCCGGTGTTTCCGATCCCACCGGCAGTGCCGGCAGCTCGCCGGGAGCCGACGCCCTCGAGCAGTTAGCCTACTCGATCATGGTCGCCCGCGTGGAGGATCACCGCCGCCTCCACGGCAGTGCGAAGCCGCGGCAGCGGGCGCAGGGGATCCTCGACCTCTTCAATGGCCCGTGCTTTAACGGCGGCGAGCGCAGCACCGCGCCCGACGGCACGATGACGTTTGACGGCTGCGAGATCTTCCCGGGCGTCGAATTGAACGGTGGTGTGCGGGTGATTCCGAGCCCGCATGGGCAGGGCGGGCGCATCGAGTTCCTCGACCTGCATGGCACCAAGGACGGCAACGACTTTCGCGTCGACGGCTCGATCGAGGAGCGGGAGGACGCCGACGGCGGCCTGACGTTCGAGTTCGACCTGCGGTCGTCCACCGTCGATGGTGAGTACAACGACGAGTACAACGTCGACGGCGAGATCCACGTCACGCCCGACGCCAAGGTCTTCGGGGACCTGCGGACCGACACGGGAGACGAATTTGACTTCCAGCGGCCGTCGAACTGCCGTTTTGACGGGCAGGACCTCCTGGGGTTGCTGGACGATCCCGACGCGTTCGCGCGGCTGTGTCCCGATGAGGAGTTTGGACCGTTGGCGTCCGGTGTCGTCGACCTGCCCGACGATCCGGCCGGGCTCGACCTGGCGGCGCAGATCCTGGCGGAGATCGGGCCGGACGAGCGGGCGACGGCCGTGCTCGAGCCGAGCGCGCACCGGCCGAACACGCTCTTCGGGCTAGCGTTCGAGCATGCCCGGGCGTTCGTGCAGCTCGACGCGGTCGGCCTCGACGTCGTTGGCGTCAGCGTGGAGGATGTGAGCGGGCGTCACCTCTACACGCTGGAGAGTCGCTACCGCGGGTTCAGGCTGACGCTCGGCACGGGGGACCGGCTGGAGCTGGAGTTGACCGAAGGCGGCGCGCTCACGGCCAACTTCCTGTTGAACTCGACCATGCCGCCGAGCACGATCGCGGTCCGGATCGGGCCCGATGACGAAGCGCTGCTGAACGAAACGCGCACGCAGGTGTTTGCCGATCCGAACCCCGACTATGGGTTGAAGTCGCCTGGTCCGCCCGCGAAGGCCCTCCTGCGGGTGGCCGGGATTCGGCTCGAGCGTGACGATTGCGTGGGTTTGCTGGGAACGGTGCGGTCGGGCGGCAGCGCGCTGTGTGACTTGAAGGACGTGTTCACGGGCGAGCTGCTCGAGCGGGTGCCGGAGACGCTGTGCGTGCTCTCGAAGCGCGCCTTGGCGCAGGGCCCGATCACGGACAAGCAGGAGCTTGGCGCGATCAACCTGAGCCTGACGGTCTGGTGCACGACGCTGAAGGGGCTGGGTCTGGGTGCGAGGTTCTTTTCGAAGCTGACGCCGGCCGAGATCGGCTGCAAGGTGCTCACGCTCGGCACGGAGGCGATCCAGACGGGGACGGGTGAGGACCCGGAGGATCTCGTCTGCGGTGTCGTCACGCGCGGCAACTGGTTCGAGAATCGCATCGAGGTCATCGGCTTCGTCAACGCGGATGGCAGCACCGGGGACACGGGCGGTGCGACTGCGGATGCGCGGGTGGTCCCGTTTGGTCCCGACCCGGCGCACCCGACGTTTGAATGGGCGTCGCAGCTCGTGCCGCAGGCCGAGCAGGTCATCGTGACGGCCGAGTCCGAGAGCGGCGCGCAGGAGCTGTACTACTGGCTGGCGCGCGGTGAGCGGTCGATCTCGCAGCCGGTCACGTACGGGCATTACAACCGTGGTGTAAGGGGCGTGAGCAACGTGCCGTACCCGGCCCCGCCGCTGCTGATCCTGCCGGACGACTGGTTCTACCGATTGCGCATCGACCTGATTGACGGGACCACGATCCAGACGCGCTTTCGGATGGTGGATCCGGGGACGACGGCACTCCGTGGGAACATCGGCGAGACCATCGGGACGGAGCCGGGCTTCTTTGGTGATCGGGTGGTCACGTCGCCGGTGGCTGGCGCGTCGGTTCAAGTCCTGACCCTCGACGGCGAACTGATCACTGATGGCGAGACCGACGAGGATGGCGACTACTACATCGGTGGGCTCGAACTCGACACGACGTTCCTGGTGCGGGTCGAGAAGAACGGCTACGCCAAGGTGCAGCGGAAGATCAAGACTCGGTTCAGCGGCGAGACGACGCTGAACGTGCGCATCCCGCCGCAGAATTCCAACTGCGGCTCGGACCTCGGTTTGATCAAGCCGATCAGTGGGCCGGTCGCCCGCGAAAAGTTCCAGGATGTGCTAGACAGCCCGATCGGCGAAGGTGTCGACCCTAGCGGGCTGCTGATCTGCGTCACGGGCACGCGGACCAACGTCGTGGTGAATTGGAACCCGGCGTGGGTTGCGGACCATATGCGGGCGGTCGATGCTTCTCACGTTGGCGATTACTCGGATGCCGAGCTGCGGCCGAACGCGGTCGCGCTCCGCGACCCCGTAACGCGGGAATCGATCATCCGCAGCTTCGACCATGTCGATTTCGATCCCCCGATCGAGTTGAAGTTCAAGACCCAGGAAGGCGAGCCCGTGAAACCGGTGCTCGTGCCCGGGCGCGAGTACATCCTGCATCTCGAGGTGTTTGTCGGCGACCTCGTGGTGATCACCAGCGAGCCGCGGCTGCGCTTCATTGCCCGCTAGGAAGCGGGACGCGTCGGGTGGTAACGCGCTCCCGCCGCCGCACCAGCAGCAGGCCGGCGTATGTCGAGTCGATCAGCGCGTGCGTTCCCGCCTGCGTGGCACCCTCGAACACGTTCACGTAGTACGAGATGCGAATCTGGCGGGCAGGTTTCCGGCTGCGGCCGCGCGGGCGCCTGCGTCATCGGGGAAGTAGGTCGGCAGATAGCCCTGGCGCGTGCCCTGGAGGTAGCCGCTGTCACCGACGCCGCCGGTCGGTTGCCAAGTGAGCCCCGACGTGTCCCAGCCGTCGGGTCCGTCATCAAATTCGGCCGTATAGACGGTGCCCGCGCTCGCCACGAACGGACAACTGAGCCATAGCAGTGCGAGTCCGATTCTCCAGTTCATGCGGCGTGCGCGGTTCATGCCTTTCTCCCTCTCGATAATCGGCAAAACAAGAATAGAGTATCTCCATTGCGTGACCCGACCCTCCCCCTGTCACCTGACTTATTCCACCCAGAACCTTTCTGTCTCGTGTGCATGGCCCGTCCGGGCGAGGTGTGCACCGCGCTCGCCGTTTGGCCAACGCCGACACCCTGACCGAAATGCGCACGCACGTCAGGACGCGCGATGCTCCGTGCCCGGTCCCTCCGTGCACTGTGCGACCGAATCGTGCGTTGCAACGGAACGGTTCGAGACATTGCAGGCTCACGGAAACCATTGTTTTGGCTGTCAAACAGGTGTACAGTAGCGGATTACGGCAGGACGAGCCGTGCGGCTCGTTGTAATTTGTGGCCGATAACCGTCCGACTTCGATCGCGAAGTCGCATTACACATGCTGAGCCGATCGGGGCGGCGGCCACCGACCGTGGGCGAAGCGAGTCACCCGCAACGCTCCGATCTACGATTGCCTGCGGTTCGAGGGGCCTTGCAGGCTCGGCCCCGAATGACGGCACCGTAAGCGGGTCGAGTGACGCTGAGGGCATCCGGGGCGACGGCTGCGACGGCCGCGAGACAAGTGGGTCCGTCAGCACCGGTCACGGAGTGGTAGACGGTGTAAGTTCCTGCCTTGAATGGATTTGGCATCAGCAGGGGATCGAGGTGCATCATGAGAGTTGACTTGGGACGACGACTGGCGGGACTGGCGATGGCGTTGGGAGCGGCTGCGGCCGCGTCGGGCCAATATTCCGTGCTGGTCGAATTTGACGATATTCGGATCGGGAATCAGTACAACCTTCTCGGCGGGGCGGCCGTGCTCGACGGCACGCTATACGCCATCGTCCGCGGCATCGAGAGCGACGTCACACCCGTCTGGGAATCGCAGATCGTCCGCGTTGACGATCCATTCGGCCTGCCGCAGCCATCTTTGCTGGTCGCGGACGCCGATTGGAAAGCGCTAGTGGCTGGCGACGATTTCACAACCATCCTGGCCGGCAACCGGATGACGCTGATCAACGGACAGTTGCAGTTCGCCGACCAGGCGAGCGACGGCGTCTACCGCGTCGATCCCATCCTCGGCGGGGCGACGCCGCTGGTCACGGCGGCCGACATCGACGTCCACACGGGCGCCGGCTTGGGCAACCTCGTCGACGCCGTTGCGGTCTCGCCCTGGGGCGAGATGGCGATTTATGACCAAGCCAGCGATTCGGTCTTGCTGGTCGCCCCGGACGGTGAACTGACGACGTTCATCAGCGCGAGCGACTTCGCGGCCGACCTGCCGGGCAACCCGATCAACTATGTGGCGGGCGGGATGACCTTCGACGACCGCGGGCTTTTCTACTGGACGCTGTCGCAGACCGGCAGCACGGGCGACGCGGGCGGGAAGATTTACCGGCGGGACTGCGACGGGACGATCACGGCGATCCTTGACCAGCCGAACATCTGGGACGTCACTTTCCGGCTGGGCACGGGCTTTTTCGGCAACATCGGCTACAACGACGTGTTCTATGGGCCGGACGGCAACCTGTACTTCTACGACCGCGACTCGGACGGGATCCTTTACTTCGACCCCGACGACCCGCGGTTGCCGTTTCCGGTTGATCAGATCATGCCGGAGGACCTGCTGTTCAGCTACCTGACGGAAACCGAGCTCGTGGCTGGCCCGGCCGGCACGGACTTCGTCTCCGCCTTTCACGCGGTCGACGATCACCTTTATTGGAACCATATTGTTTCGAGCAGCGCTGACCTCTACACGGCGCCCCTGGCGGGTGAGCTGATCAAGGACGCCGATTTCGACCGGAGCCGCACCGTGGACGTCGTCGACTTCATGCTCTTCGAGGACGACGCAAGTCTGGCGATGGGCCCGGGGGTGGCGTATGACCCGGATCTGTCGACGTTGCCGGCCGACTGTCGCGGGTTTCTGCCGACCGACATCGACGTGGACGGCGACATTGATCTGGCCGACTTCGCCGGCCTCGCACTAGAATACGGATTCGGCACATAGCCTGGCTGTCCGGGGGGTGACCCGCCGAACCGAGGTACGAATCATGACTGCTTTTCCGTCGAGCAACCGACTCACGACACGGCCCGCACGCGTTCAGGGTTTTACGCTCATCGAGCTGCTGGTCGTGGTGGCGATCATCGCCCTGCTGATCTCGATCCTCCTGCCGTCGCTGAACCGCGCCCGGCAGCAGGCCAAGGACGTCGTCTGCCAGAGCAATCTTCGCAGCATCGGCACGGCCCTCGGCGGCTATCGGGCGGAGAGCTATCGCGGTGTCTACCCGGCCGCGGTGACGATGGGCGGCGCTCCGTACCGCATCCTGCCCGGCGAAATCGGCCAGTTCTCGAAGCGCGAGGAGCTCTACGGCATCGCGGCGCTGCTGGAGGAGCAAGGCGGGGTGCCGGCCGACGCTAAGCTTTGGACCTGCCCGCGCAACGAGCGTGATGCCGAGTTCAAGAACACCTACCGCTACAGCGACATCGACAAGCAGACCCAGAATCCGAGGTACTACAAGGCCGTCGCGCGGCGCGATCCCAACAAGCCGATCGAGGAGCGCGAGTTTACGTATTTCCCGATAGTGGCGGACAACTGGAACCTCCGGCCTTACCCCGCCGGGTTCCCCAAGCCCGAGTCCAAGATCGGGAACAACCGGCCGTATTTCATTGAAGATCTCTACTGGCACAGCGGCACGGCGAGTCGAGCGTACGCGCCGCTTTACATTGGCTCGCCCGACGCTTCCGAGCCAAACGACGCCGAGCCGATCTTCAAGGGACCGGGCTACTATAGCCTGTTCCTGGATCTGTCGGTCGGCTTCACGGTGTCGCAGGACGAAGACGCGATCGTCGGCTTACGTTAAGCCGCATGGGCTGCTGGTGACATCAACGTGCCGTTTCCAGTCGGCCACGGGGGAGCAGTCCGGCCGCTTCGATGCGCTGCCGCAGCGTAGTCGTCGCTGCTTGGTCTCCCACGCGCGCTGCCAGGTCCAGCAGCCACAGCTCGGCCGTCGTGGGTTCTTCCCCCAGCAATGCTTGGCCTGCAGCGAGCGCATTGCGGGCCAGCGTGTCGTCGCCGTTTTCATCGGCCCAAGCACCAAGTAGCGCCAACGTTTGTAGCTTTCGCGACGGATGCAGGGCGGCCTGGTCGACCCGTACTAGAAGCCGCTGCGCCAGCTTGCGTACGCGTTCAGGTTCCTGAGTCGCTTCTACGCGGGGCAGGTACGCGGTCGCGTCCAGCGGCACCAGGTCGCCGTACGCCAGTGGCGTGAGCCGCACCAGCTCCGCCATCCAGCGGTCGAATGCCGACTCGTCGCCGCGCACCGCCGCCTGCCGGGCCAGGCCCTGAATGGTGCGCGGATAGAAGCGGCTGACGTTCGCGCGGGAGAGGCGCTGCTCCAGTCGGAGCCGGTGATCGTCGGCCACGGCGGGTGGCGTGTGCGCGGCGAACATGCGCAGCAGCATCGCTTCCATCCCGTCCCGGAGGCGCTCCGTCGGCGGCATCGCGGCCGCCTCCAGGAAGTGCGGCCACAAGCCGTCCGCCGCCGACCCGGTCTCAGGGGTGCCGTGCGTGGCGAGCTGTTCCAGCCACCGCCGCCACCGCCCGACCCACAGCCCGCGCCGCGGCGTGCCCAGCTGCTCGGCCAGCCGCAGCCGCCAGACCGCTGCCGCCGCCTCAGCGTTGGTTTTCGCCAGCAGCCGCGCCCGCAGGCTGCGGTCCAGCGGCTCGGGCAGCTCGAGCACTGCCAACCTCAGGCTGACGCGTTCGATCGCCGCCGGCGATAGCGCGAGCGGCTGTGTCTCGGCTAGCGCGCTTAGCAGGTAGAAGTCGCGCAGGTGCGCCTGGTCGGCCTCGAACCGCGCGACCACCATCGCCTTCAAAGCATCCAATTCACCGCGCGTTTGGGCGGCTGCGATCCGCGACCGCGCCAGCTCCGGCAGATCGTTGCGGTTGGGGGCGGCCGACCGCCACCAGGCGGCGTATTCTTCCGCAAACCCGGGCGTGCCGGCCACCTCGACGAACAGCAGTTTCCGGTCGCGGTAGTCGTCCGTGTGCCTCGCCGCGAGATAGCCGCGCAACCCGCCGAGCGGCGTCTCGGCCGGCGCGGTCGGCACGTAAAACCGCCGCTCGAGCCGGTTTGTCGTGAGGAATCGCCGGAATAGGAGCAGGGCGCGCTCGTCCTGACCGAGAGCCGTCTCGAGGTGGAGGGAACGCATGGCGGCGAGCGCGCCGGTGTCCTGCGCGATGACGTCGCGGGCGGCGTGTAGCCGGCCGAGATGCCGGTGGGCGTCCGCCAGCTCGCTGAGCTCCCACGATTGGATCACCTCCGCGTTGGCGCGGTGGGGGGTGAGCGCGTCGACGAGCGCTTGCCAATCGAGGTTGTCCGCCAAGTAGTCGATCAGCTCCCGCCGCACGGTGCGCTCGCTGGGTTGCTGGGCGAACGCCGCCTGGAGGATCGCCGTCGCGGCGTGCTGGCGGCCGGCATGGCGATGCAGCGCGAACAGCGTCATTTGCTCGACGATCGACGCGGTCCCCATGCGCGTGGCCAACTCCAGCTCCTGCACGATCTCATGCCGGTTTGACGCGCTGAGGACGGGCACGAGGGCCTGGATCATCCGCCACGCGTCCTCATCGAACTGGGCGGCGCGGTGGAGCTCACGCATGACCTCGTCGGCCAGCTCGGCGCCGCGCGCGTTTTCCTCCACCTGCGCGAACGCCTGGGCGGCGGCTGCACGCACGGCCAGGTTGTCCGGCTGCTGCGCGAGTAGATAAGCCGCGATGACCCGGCCGAGCGCCCCCTGCAGCGTGTTGTGCTGCCAGCTCGGCCGCGTCAGGGCCAGGTAGGGCTCATGGCGCGGCAGCCGTAGCTCGGGCGACAGCGCGAGCAGCCGCTCGACCTGCGCGACGAGCGTCGGCGGGGGCTCGTTGGCGTAATAGGCCGCGACGCCGAACAGCACGTCGAGCCGCTGGTTTGCGTCCGCAGCCGCCCAGGCCGCTTCGAGCAGCGCCGCCTGTTCGTCGGCTGGCGCCAGCAGCAGCAACGCGCTTAGCCGCCGGGCCGCGCCGGCGGATCGCGCGGCAACGCGTTCGGCCAGGGCGCGGCTCGTCGTGTCCCAGGGCTGGACTGCCGCTCGCAGTTGCAGGAGCAGCCAGGCGAGTTCGACGTTCGCCTGCGCCGGGTCGCCCGCCAAGTCGGTGATCCGCTGGTCGAGCGTGCGGCGGCCGCTGTCGGACAGCCGGCCCCAGGCCACGCGGAGGCCCGTTTCCAGTGGCGCGAGCTGCCGACTGGCGGTTCGTTCGCCTGCGAGCGCGAGCGGCAGTTGGAGGATCAGGCGTTCGAGGGCCGCATCATCTTCAAGGGCGAGGCTCACTGGCAGCAGCTGGAGGAGCTCCGCGGCGGTTAACGTCTCCCGTGCCGCGACCAGGGTTGCGAGCAGTTCCCGCGCGCGGTCGCGTTCGTTGAGCAGCAGCAGGGCGGCAGCCTGCGCGGCCGGTAACGGCTCCAGCGCGGTATCCGGCGGCGTCTGCAAGGCGTCGCGGAGCTGCTGGTAACGTAGCAGTGGGGTGGGCAGGGGGGTTGTGGGATCGCCGGCCTCGAGCCAGGAAAGCGCCTGTTCGGGCAGGCCCCATTCCAGCCACGCGGCCGCGACGGACTGCCGCAGCGCCGGGTCCGCGGGGAAGGTTGCGCGCACGTTGCGGTCACAGCGGCCGGCGAAATCGAGATCGTTCAGGCAGAAGCCGACGAAGCGGGCGATCCGCGCGAGGTTAGCGATGCGGGGCGCCTGCGCGACTGCGCTGACCTCCGCCGAGGCCGCCTCTGCCAGCTCCGCCTCGAGCCGGGCGAACACCAGGGTCTTGAGCTGTTCCTGGTGCGCGGGCGTCCGCGCAGTGCCCAGCAGCGAGTCGACGACCGGGTTGAAATACTGCTCGAGCTCACCGACGTTCGCCGCCACGCGCCGAATTCGGCGGGAGCGAGTTGTGGCGGTCGTGCCGGTCGCCGCCTCGCCGTCGATCGTTTGCGGCAGCTGATCGAGCAGGAGCGACAATGCGTCGGCGTACTGCTCGAACGCCGCCTCGAAATCGCCGAGCTGCTCCAGCGTCGCCCCGTGGCGGAAGGCGATCGCGACGTTGCGCTGCTCGGTCGTGGCCAGGTCGCGATAGATGCGCTCCGCCGCGCGGGGGCGCAGGGCTTCCTCGTAGGCGGCTGCCACGGCCTGCTTCACCTCGGTTGTCGGCTCGAGCAGGATGGCGCGGCTGAAGGCGCGGGCGGCTTCGGTGTCGCGGTCTTTCTCCAGCAGCGTGCGGCCGAGATCGACGAACGTCTGCGGCGGCACCGCGAAGTTCAGCATCACGAGGATGTTGCCGTAATCGATCAAGGCGTCGACCGCGCCGCGTGCCCGGGCCCGGTCGAGCATCTCGCGGACGATCGGGCCGCGTTGCGGCCCGGCGAAGACCGCAGCGATCTCCATCAGGTCGTTGATTTGTTCACGCGCGCCCAGGGAGTCCAGAACGTCGGCGGCGGCGTCGGAGAGGTAGGTTTGCTCCGGTGCCCGGGCGATCCGCAACTGCAACTGGCGCAGCGCGACCCGCAGTGCCCGCCGATCCGCGTCGATGTTCAGCAGCGCGTCGACCGCGATGAGGAACAGGTCGTCGGCCTCGGCACTGTGCAGCAGGATCAGGAGGCGTTCAACCGCTTCCGGCCCACGGCCAGCCGAGCGCATGGCATCCGCCCACAGCAGCCAGAGCTCGACGCGTTCGGGCGTCGCGGCTAATGCCTGGGCGTATTGCTCCGCCGCCCGGTCGTGGAGCTCGAGCAGGGTGAAGACGCCGGCCGTGATCTCCGCCGCGGCCTGGGGGTCACCGAGGGCGGCCGCGAGCTGTTCCGCCCACGCCTGCGCCTCGCGTGGTCGCCGGCGCTCGATCGCCAGCACGGCCAACTGCTGCAGGTAGTCGGCCGCATTGGCCGGATCGTCCGCCAGCAGTTCGCGCACGACGCGATCGGCCTGCGCGAGGGCGCCCATGCGGATGTAGGCTTCGGCGAGGCGCCGGGCGCCGGCCTGCTCGTCGCCGCTGCGTTCGGCGAAGAGGTAGAGGATCTCGCTCACCGAGATCGGATCGTTCAAGCGCGTGTAGAGCTCGACGAGGAGGTCGAGTTCGCGGACGGTGATCGTGTCGGCGGCGAGTCGCTCTTCCAGCTCGATCGCCAGGTCGGCGAGCCGGCCCGTTTCGGCGGCCAATTCGAGCAGCTTGTCCGCTGCCCGGCGGCGAATGGCCGGCGCGGCCGTCTCGTCCCAGATTCGCCGCCACACCGCCATCGCCTGGTCGGCGTGCTGGTCACGCTCGAGCAACCAACCCAGCCGGGCGCCGACGCGATGATCGGCGTGCGTGTCGAAAAGGTCTTGGAGCAGGGCGACAGCGCGTTGCCGGGCGCCGAACTCGGCGAATTGGTCGGCGACTTCGCGGATGCGACGTGGATCTTCTTCGACCAGCTCCAACGCTGCTTCTAGCGCGGCGCGGGCGGTGTCGAATGCGCCCCGTTCGGCGGCGGCCGCTGCTTTCCAGCGGGCGACGGCGTATTGTGCGGCCGGCGTCTGGGGTACTTGTGCGAGGAGTTCGTCGACCAGCACCTGGTCGGCCAGCTTGTTCGCCGCGTCGGCGAGTGCCAGCAGGCTGGCGGTCGTCTTGGCTGATGCCATGCCGGCTCGCAGGACAGCGGCGACAGCCTGCGAGCGACCCTGGGCGTAGCGGAGCTCAGCCAACGCCGTCCGCAAGTCGAGCGCGTCCGGCTCGTCCGCCAGCGCGGACTCGAGCAGCGTGGCGGCGGTGCTAAGCTCCCCAGCTTCGATTGCGAGCGCGACGGCCTCGCGGGTCAGCATCGCGCGCTGGTCATCGTCGTCGATGTCGCTGAGCAGCCGGAAGGCCTCCTCGTATTCGCCGAGGTCCCAGAGGAGCTGAAAGCGTGGCCGCACGATCGCCGGGACCGGCCAATTACTGGCGACCGTTGCTGACTGGCCGGCGGCCTCGGCGGTGACAACGAGGTACGCGAGCGCGAACCGTTGGGGTCCCGGGGCGCTCGCCTGGACTGCGCCGGCGCGAAACGCGTCCATCGCAGCGGAGTATTCGCCGACACGGCGCAGCAGCACCCCGCGGAGCAGCGCCCACGCGGCGTCCTCGTGATTCGCCGGCAACCGTTGGAGGGCGATCGCGGGTTCGCCGAGCTGCGCGGCCAGCAGGGCGGCGATGCGGCCGTCGGCCTGATCGAGCGCTGCGCGGGCCGCGTCGTGATCGCCGAGTGCGTGCTCCAGTTGCGCGAGGCGCAAACGCCACTCGGTGACCGGGTCATTCTCGTCGCTGAGTAGGATTGCCTGCTCGAGTGCGGTGCGAGCGGCCGGGACATCGCCAGCCAGTTCGTGCCAGGTGGCGAGTTGGGCGTGCGGGGCGGCCTGCTGTGGTGCTTCCGCCAACGCGGCTGCGCTGGCCGTTCGCTGCTCGGCGATGCTGGTGACGACGATCGGTTCGGCCGCCGGCGACGAGGCCGGAGCCGGTGCCGCGGCTCGGCCGGCTGGCGGCAACGTCACCGCGAGCAGCACCGCGATGGCCGCCGCGGCCCGCCGGGGCCAACGCCGAATCGTCAGTTGCACCAGCACGCAAAGGAGTGCGAAAAACGCGAGCCACGGCCAGAGCTCGACCCACGCGCGTGGCGTCGCGGTGGGGGGCGGCACGTAGAAGTCAGCGGCAATGCGGTTCAATGCTTCGATCCCCGCGAGGTTTGGCAGGGGGGCGGCAAGCTCGCGGCGCGGGTTGATATAGACGGCGGCCCGCGCGCGTTCGTCGTCCACCCGCGCTTCGATCTGGAGCGGGCCCGTTTCGTTGACGTCCAGCAGCGCATTCCACCAGCCGTCCGCCAGCGGCGCGATCGTCAGCGACCGCGCCGGCGCATCGGCCGGGCGTAGCGTGACAGTCAGCGGCGCCTGCGGCACGGGAGTTTTCGTTCCCACATAGCGAACGTCAAGCTCGAGGCGGCCACTGCGCACGATTGGGGTAATTTGCAGGGGTTGGGCGCCGGCGGCCCCGCTGAGCTCGCGCATCAGGTTGCGCATCAGCGTCTGGCCGGCTTCGGACTCCCACAGCTGTGCGCCCCACGGTCCGCCGATGTCGGTGGTGAGAGCGGCCACGTAGCCGCGTCCCCAGCGCCACCGCGCGAGCACGGGGTCTTCGTCAGCCGTCGCGACCAGCAGTTGCGCCGTCGTTCGCGGCCGGGCGCGTACATAGCCGTCGATTAGCGGCAGGTTCCCCGCAAGGCCGCCGAGCAGGTCCGCCGACGCCCGCGCGGCGCTGATCGGTGTGGGGGTGGTCACGAACGGCGTCAGCGGTCGGCGGGCCGGCTGCTTCAGGATGATCTCGGGGAGGCTGAACAGGTTGGAGGCCGAGTAGTACCGCCCGTCGCCCCACTGCGCGAGGTCGGAGAGGAAGTCGGAATGCTGGCCGGGGCCGACCATGACGGCGGACACGGTGATGCCGTGTTCGGCCATGCGGCGGACGATGCGTTCGAAGGGGCCGGTCTCGACACCGCCGTCGGTCAGCAGGAGCACGTGTTTCAGGCGGGTATTGACGTTTAGCAGGGCATAGTAGGCTTCCTCGATCGCGGGCAGGACGACGGTGCCGCCGCCGGCGCTGAGGCGGTTGAGGGCGCGGGTGATCTCGACGCGGTTGGCGGCGCTCTGGATGCGGGCGGCCCAGCGTTTCGCGCCGTAGAACTCGACGATGCCGACGCGATCGTGCGGCTTGAGGCGGTCGATCGCGAGGCGGGCGGTTTCCTTGGCGAGGTCGAAGCGGGCGCCCTTCATGCTGCCGGAGGTGTCGATGATGATGACGAGCGTCACGGTCGGGTCGCGCTGCTCGACCACGGTCTGCGTCCGGATCGGCAGCAGGCTGGCGAGCGGGCCGTCGACGTAGCCGCCCGGAGCGAAGGCGGAGCGCCCGCCGGTGACCAACAGGCTCGTTCCGTCGGCCACCGCCTGGCGGAGCGCGGCTTCGCCCGCCGAGCCGAGCGCGCTGGCCGGCACGTTCGCGAGCAGCAGCGCGTCGGCTGTTTTCAACGCGCGTGGATCAGCGGCGACTTCATCGGGCGTGAGCGGGATGCAAGTCGCGGCCGGTGACAGCATGGTCTGCAGGGCGGCGCGCGTGGGCGTTTGCGGGTCGTCTTCGATAACGGCCACGCGGTAGGGGGGCAGGGTCCACGTGCTGGCGTACTGCGGTTCAGCTTGCGGCGCGGCGTCCGGCCGTTCGAGCGCGAAGGCAAGCGTTTGCGGACCGCCGTCGGCCAGCTCGAGCTCGACCGGGAGCTGCTGCCAGCCCGGCTGCAGCGTCCGCCTCTCCTGTGCGAGCAACGCTCCGCTGGACGCATTGCGCGTTGTGAGCAGCGCGTCGATGGCGACGCGACTGACGACCGTCGCTTCGAACGTGTGCGGAGCGCCGGGAGCGACCGCAGCCGGCCCGGAAACTGCCGTGACGGTCGCTGCCGGCGCGTTCGTCGTCGGCGGCGCGAGGAATGTGAGCTGGCGGCCCGCCCCGGCCAAGCGGGCGACCGTGGTTTCAGCGGCGCCGCTGGTCTCCCAGCCGTCGGTCAGCACCACCCAGCGCGACGGGGTAGTGCGAGCTGCGAGCGCGTCAGCGTGGAGCAGGGCGGCCGCGAGGTCGGAGCCGGCGTTCGCGTTGTTGCCGGCGCCGGTTGCGTTCAGCGCTGCGAAGGCCGCCCGCCACCTGGCACGATCCTTCCCGTCGAAGGCGACGCGCGGCTCGGTGTCAAACGTCAGCAACGCGTAACGCTCGGCGAAGAGCTCACTGGTAGCGGCGAGCAGGTCGTCGCGCGCGGTCTCCGGCATGCTCGCGGAGGTATCGAGCACTGCGAAGGCGACTGACGGCGCCGCCGCATCAACCGAAACCAGCGGGCGCGTCAAGGCGAGCACGACGCTGGTCACGGCCAGAATCTGAAGCAGCGGCACGAGGAGCGCACGCTTCCGCTGCCGGCGGCGCGCGATCAGCCAGCTGACCAACGTGGCCGGCACGAGCAATCCCAGCAGCATCCACGGCGTCGCGAAGATCATGCCGTCCTCATTCGTTGCTGGCGCACCACGAGCACGTGATCCAGCGCGATCAGGGCGAGCGCGAGGAGCAACAGCAGCCGCCAATAAGGCCAGCCGCCGGTCAAAGCACGCTGCGTTTCCTCGTTTCGCGTGGACGCGGCGGTTGCCGAGCCGTTCAGCCCGGCACCGGGGATCTCGGTCAGCGTGCGAGCGGTGGCGAGGGTCGCGGACCACACGGGATCCTGGACCCGCCGCGCGCCCCCTATCGCGGCCGACGGCGCCGACCAGCCGCTTAGCCGCTGCATGGCGCGGCCGATCAGAACGGCGAGGGCGGGGTGCTGTGCAGGGTCGTCTCGCGGCGCGAACAGGTTCGCACTGAGGAACAGTTGCGGGCGTTCCGCGTCCCGCGGGCGCAGGAACGCGACGACGGTTTCGCCGGCTTGCAAGAGGGCGATATCGCGCCCGGGCTCCCAACGCGCTTGCATTGCAGGCGCTGGGCGACAGAAGACGCCATCAAACGCCAGATCCGCGGTCAGCGCGTGGGGCCGCGTTTCCAGCGGGGCGCGCGGCGAATCCTCGGTCGCGGGAACCACGACGAGATCGGCCCCAGTGGGAGCCTCCTGATCTTGCGCCACTGCGGCGACCAGCTTTTCAGCACTGTCATTCGCTGGTTCGAAACGTGCGCCGCTTGCCGCCAGCGCGAAGCGGAGAGCAGCCGGAAGGGTGTCTTCAGCGACAATGTGAACGGGCGGTTTGGCGGTCGTCCTGAGTGTCAACGTGTTGTCGACCGGGTTGCCACCCGGCTCGGTCAACACGACGGACAACGCAGAACCGTCGGCAGGCAACGGGTCGGTCTCGAGCAGCTGCCAGCCATCCGGCGCGACGGTCACGTTCCGGTTCAGCACAACACCGAGCGCCGGGTGCGTCATCGTGACCGCTACGTCGATGGGGCCGGTAGCTTCCGCGGCCAGGACGACCACGCCGCGGCCGCGCGGCGAATCATCCGTCAACGGCGCGAACCACGCGCTCGCGAGCTGCGCGTTGCCGCGTTGCGTCGGGATCAGCAGGCGGTGGACAGAAGCATGCCGCGCCGGTGAGCCTTCGCTTTGCAACTGATTGGTGACCAGTGTGACGCGCCCGCCCTGATCCTCAAGGAGCGTTTCCGCGTAGCGCATCGCGGCTGCAAGGTCGGCCGGCAGCGACGTCGCCCGCAACGCGCGCAGGTGGTGCCGCGTTTCGGGCCCCGGCGTCGTCGCGTCAGCCAGCAGCCGCGGTGTAGGATCGGCGACGACGATTTGCGGCGGCTGGGTTTCGCTGCCCGCTCGCAGCAGATCAAGAACGGCCGCGCGGGCGCGATCGAAGACCGGCCCGGACGCGTCGGCGGCCGGCGCGTGCATCGTCGCACCGGCGTCCAGCACGATGACGTGCGGCTCGCTCGGTCCCGCTTGCAGCACCCAGCTCGTCGTCGCCCCAATCAAAGCCAGCGCGATCAGCGCGAAGAACAGCCAGCTGAGTAGCTGGCGCCAGCGCTGCCACAGCTGTCGCGGCCGCGCGACTGCCGCCGACGCGGCCCAGAAGAGCAGCGAAGGCACCTGCTTCTCGGTGGGGCGCGAGCGGAGCACGTGCAGTGCCGTGACGGCCGCCAGGCCGGCCAGCAGCAGCGTCGTTCCGAGAATGGGCCCGAGGCCGGTGAAGTTCATGAGGTGAACCCGCTCATCTGTTTCGCAGCAGTCCGGCCGTCACCAGCGGCGTGAGCTGGGGCAGCACCGCGCGCTCGGCCGCCAACGTGACGTACGGCACGCCCCGCGCATGGGCGAACGTGGTCAGCTCCGCGTGCAGCGCGGCCCGCGCGGCCTCGTAGCGCTGAATCACCGCCTGGTCGACCTGGACGCGCAGCCGCGACTCGGTCTCGCAGTCGACCAGCTCGAGCTCGCGGTCATCGGCGGTGACTTGGTCGCTGGCGTGAATCAGCTGCACCAGCACGAGGCGCTCGTTCAAGCGCGCGAGCGCGGCCAGCGCCGCGGTCACGCCGTCAGGCTGAAAGAAATCCGTGACTACCACGAGCAGGCCCGGCTGGCGCCGCGCGCGGTGGTAGGCTTCGACCGCGGCGGGCAGGTCGGTGTGGCCACCGGCGCCCAGCGTAGCCAACGCGCTCAGCAGCTTGGGAAAGGCGGCCCGGTTCGCGCAGCGTAGCGGCCGCCGCAGGCGCTGGTCGAAAGGAATCACCTGGACCGGGTTGTGGCTGGTGAGCGCGGCGCTGGCGAGGGCGGCCGCCAGGCGGCGCCCGGCGTCGGCGCGGGGTGGGTCGTCGAAGAACATGGACCGGCTGACGTCGAGCAGGAAGGTGAGCGGCAGCCGGCGCGGCGCGTCGTAGACGCGCGTGACGAGCCGCTGGCTGCGGCGGTAGACGTTCCAATCGATCCGGCGGAAGTCGTCACCGGGCGTATAGGCGCGGAAGTCGCGGAAATCGAGCCCGACGCCGGGCTGCCGGCTGACGTGCTCGCCGCGATCGACGCTGCGCCGCGGGGCGCGGGAGAGCAGCCGCAGGCTCGCGATCGCGCTCAGGAAGTCAGGCGGGAAAAGCGTGGCAACGCTCATTGCGGCAGCTCGGACGTCGCTTCAAGGGCGGACGCGATGATCTGGTCCGCGGTGGTCCCCTGGGCCTGGGCTTCGAAAGTCAGCATCAGGCGGTGCCGCAGCGTCTGCCGCGCGACCCCGCGAATGTCCTGGGCGGAGACCGCGAAGCGCCCGTCGCGCAGCGCCCGCACCTTGCCCAGCAGGATCATGGCCTGCACACCGCGCGGGCTCGCCCCGAGGGCGACGCTCTGCCGGACGAGCGGCGGCGCCTCGGCGGCCGTCGGCTGCGTCGCCCGCGCGAGGCGGATCGCGTACCGCGTGATCGGCTCGGTGCACGCCACGGCGCGGACGACCTGGCGCTGGGTGAGGATCTCGACACCGGAGGTGACGGGCGTGATCGTCGCGGCCTGCGTCGTCGTGGTCAGGTCCATGATTGCGAGCGCTTCGTCCTCGCTCGGGTATTCCACCAGCAGTTTCATCAGGAACCGGTCGAGCTGCGCCTCGGGCAAGGGGTACGTGCCCTCCTGCTCCACCGGGTTCTGCGTCGCCAGCACGATGAACGGCTCGGGCAGGGGGATCGTCTGCCGCGCGGCCGATACCTGGCGCTCCTGCATCGCCTCGAGCAGGGCGGCCTGCGTCTTGGGTGTCGCGCGGTTGATCTCGTCGGCGAGGACGATGTTGGCGACGATCGGCCCGGGCTCGAACCGCAGCGTGTGGCCGCCGCCTTCGGTTTCGTGCAGCACCATCGTCCCCGTGATGTCGGCGGGCATCAGGTCGGGCGTGAACTGGATCCGCGAGAAGTCGACGTCGACGGCGGCCGCGAGCGTGCGCACCAGGAGCGTTTTGCCGAGCCCCGGGACGCCCTCGATCAGCACGTGGCCGCCCACGAGGAAGGCGGCCAGCACGTCATCGACCAGGTGCTGCTGGCCGACGAAGGCCTGGTGGATCGTGTCGCTGAGCTGGGTGTAGATTTCGCGGAAGCGCTCGGCCTGCGCCGTCGCGTCAGTCGTCGTCATCGTGGGCTCATTCATCGGCGATTGTCTCGGCAGAAGTATTCGCGGCGTTAGTGGCCGCTTCGGGTTCGGCTTGGTCCAGCTGGTGCAGCGCTTGGAGATAGCGCAGGACGACGGCGCTCTCGCTCCACGGCACGACAAAGGGTTGCTGTTGCGACTCCGCAACGACGTGGGTTGTGCTGAATACCGCGGCGGGATGTGCGGCCGGCGCGACGACCGGTGGCTGTGTCGTGAAGTCCACCGCGGAGGGGCCCGGATTCAATTGACCGCGCAGGAAGTCCGGCTCCGGTACGCCCATGACCATCGTACCCGTGCCGCGGGTCTTCTTCGTCGCGGAGGGTCCGCCGCGGCCCGTTCCCGGCCGGCCACGATCCGGGCCGGTGATCCCAAGATCGCGCGAGGGGGCGGCCCGACGATCGGGTAAGCGCAGCCGCGAGCCGCCGCGCTGCTGCTGGCCAGCGTCGGATTCTTCCGCTTCCTCGGCCGCTTCGGGGCTCGCGTCGTTCTCGCCGTCCTGCGGGAAGTCCCGCACGGCCAGCTCCGCATCAATGCCGACCGAGCGCCCCGCAGCCGAGGCGGCGGCCGCGATGCCAGCCCGCGACGCCGCGTCGGCGGAAGAGGCGGGCTGCGACTCTGCGGTGGGGGGGGCGTCGGTGCTGGCGCGCGGTGGCGGCGCAGGCGTGGCTTTGTCCGTTTGAGCGGTTAGCTCGCCGGCCGCGCCGGCGGCCGCGTTGGGCGACACGCCGCGCGGAGCGCCCGTGCCAGCGGCAGGGCTGGAGCGTGAATTAAAGCGCGTGATTTCGGAGCTGCTTTCCGGCGGGGCTGCTGCGGCAAGGATGTCGGCTGGTGCGCGGCGATCGCGGCGGATTTCTGCGACCGGCGTTTCGGTCTCGCGCTGGTCGTTCCGTGCGCGCTCATCTTCGGTAGCGCTTGGCCGAGCGGCCGCGCGTTGCTCCGTGTTCCCGCGATCCGGTGCCGACACGCTAGAGGGCGCGCTGCCCAACGGCAGCCAGGCCAGGCCAAGCAAGACCACGCTGCTGACGCCGGCGAGCTTCAGCACCCGGGTCGGCAGGTGCACCGGCCGGAGGCGCGGGGACATCCCCTGCACGCGTTCGGCGTGGTCGAGGCCCTGGGCGATAGCCAACTCGTCGAAGCCGGTTCGGTGGGGTGTCGCGGTCAACGCCACCGCGTTGGTGATGAGGTTGTGGCGATGCGTAGCGAGATCGAGCCGTTGCGCGCTCTCGAGCAGCGTGGGTACGCGCCGCCACGCGGCCAGCCGGGCCACAGCAATTGGCGCAGCGGCGGCTGCAATGAGCAACAGTCCGGCCGCCAGCTGCAACGCCGGGGCAATTGCCACGAGCGCGGCGTTCAGCGACAACGCGAGCGCGGCGACCGCCAGCAAGCACAAACCCGCGCCCCATACGAGGCTGTCGGCCGCCGCCTGCTGCGCGGTTCGGCGCTGCACGGCCGCACGGGCGGGTGCAAGCAGATCGCTCAGGCGCGCGCGGGCGTTGGTTTCTGGGGGGGGGCTACTCACCGGCTCCTCCTTCGGCCGCCGGCACCGGTTGGGCCGCGACGGCGATCAGCTTGCCGGAGGGCGCCGTCTCGAGCAATGCCACGATCAATAATTGGTCGCGGTCGATGAGGATCGGTTTCATGGCCGGCGGCGGATCGATCGCACCCAGCCGCTCGGCGTGCGCGTCTGATAATGCAGCGACGTCCAGGTCGAGCGCGAGGGGCGCGTCTGTCGGCAACGCGTCGAGGGGCGTCCCACCCGGCGGTGTCAGCGTCCCACGAACGACGTTGCGATGCAGGGGGCGCTTACTGGGCCCGATCAGCATCGCGACCGACTCGCAGGCGAGCACATGCAGCCGGCTGACACGGCGGGCGGCGGTGGGGATCGAAACCTCGACCGTGACGCGGCGGCCGTCGATCGCGAGCCCGAGCCGCCGCCCGCTCGTATCGACTGAGAATGGTCCCAGCGCCGCGATGCTTTCGCGGTAGCGGGTCAGGACATCGGTTGCCTGGCGGTCGTCGCCGCCTGCCCGGCTCAGCAGCGCGCCGTTGACATACAACGCCGGCACGCCGTCGACGCCGAGCTGTTCGGCCCGTGCTCTGGCTGCCGCCGTCGCGAGCGCGTCATCGACGTGATGCTGGACCAGCACCGTCTCGGCGGGGGCGTAGTACTCAATCAGGGCTTCGAATGCGATCTCGGCCGCCTGCGTGGCCGGCGCGTCGACGCTGGTGAAGAGCTCGATCAGCGCGGGAGCGGCCATACCTTTTTCGGGGTCGAATTGCTCGACCAGGCCGAGGCGCGGGATGCGGCCTTCGAGCAGCTGTTGGGCGTCCGGTAAGGTGAAGTCCGTGCGGAACTCCGGATCATTGTTCAGCCGGCTCAGCGAGCGGAGCGCCCCGATTGGCGGCTCGTCGACCAACGCGGCGATCAGGTAGCGTGACCACGCCCGGGTCCGCTGTCCGGTTTCCTCGTACAGGCGTCCCAGCCAGAAGTTGACGTAGGCGTCCTGGGGGAGCCCAAAGACGGCCGAGAGGAGCATCCGCCGCGCCTGCCGATGGTCGCCCCTGAGCAGGGCGACCAGCCCCTCGCGGGCGTTGAGCTGATGGACGGCTGTCGCGTTGAGGTCGGCGGACTGGTAGCGGCGTCCGATTTCGACGGCATTCATCGCCAATGCCAGGGCGTCGTCGCGTTCCTCTTCCAGTGCGATCAGGTCGTCGGCGACCCGGACCAGGCGTTCGGCGCGGCGCTCGGGTGGGGCAGTCCGCGCGATCCACGCCATCGCCTCCTGGAGGTCCCCATGATCGGCGTCGGGATCGTCGAGTTCCATCAGGAGCAGGGTCTCGCTGGCCTCATCCGCCAGGCGCGTTTCGCCGTGTGAGGCCAGGAATTCCCGTACGCCCGCGATGTTGTTGGCCGCCCGGGCGACGAAGAACCGCTGTTCGTGCAGGGGAGGATCTGGGGGGCGGACGGGGGTGAGTCGCAGGAGCCGCTCGTCGACGCGAATCTCGAGTTCGAACGCGCTCAGGCAGCGGGTGCCCAGCGAAATGTCGGGCCGCGGCGCCGGAAAGCCTGAAAAGTCCGACGGCCGAAAGACGGCGTACTCCGCCAGGTTGACCCCGCCAAGGATGACGGTCGGGAGGTCGCCGCCTGGGAAGCCGAGGTCGGCTGCCCGCGGGGCGCTGACACGGGTGTCGGCCTCGCTGGTCACGAACCGGGTCCGCAGCGTGACGTCGCCGGGTCCGCGGGCGGTGAGCCAGTAGCCGTAGGTGACCGGCTCGAGCGCGAGCCAGCTGCCGTTCTCGGCATCTCCAGTCGCGCGGGCCGGCGCGAGCGACAGCATCCCACGATCGAAGGCGACCGATAATCGATAACCCGAAAACGCGGGCAACCCCAGCACGCCGATCACCGGCAGGTTGTCGAGGGTGGCCGCGTGTTCGCGAGTCAGCGTCTCGAGTGGTTCGAGGTCACGGGCGACGACCTCGAGGTCGGCCAGCTGCACGCGCGATTCCTGGAAGGTGACGGTCGCCTCTCCGGTGGACTGGATGCCGATTGCGGCCGCGCTGCGGGTGTGCAGCAGCAGGGGGGCGCGGACCCCGAGATCAACGGCCAGGTAGCCGGGGACCTCAATATCTTGGGCCTTCAGCGTGACGCGGGCGACCGGCGTGCCGTCCAGCGCTGCGAGCGTGATCTGGTTCTCGACGGCGGCGGTGCTGACAGCCAGCAGCAGCAACCCCGGCACCGCGAGCCAGCCCGGGTGAGGGCGAGCCCGTCGATGGCCAGCAATGCTCGGCGTTGAGACTCTCCGCGTGGCGGTGCAGTGGCGGGGAGCGGTCGGAGATTCAAATTGTTTTTCCATCGCGTTGAGTTTATCATACTGTCCGGTTGACGCACGTCACATATGTGGTGGGACGCCGATCACTGTTCAGGCGGACCGCCTTCACGAACTACTTTCCTTGGGAGGGGAAGATGAGCAGCTTCAAGACCCTATTGGCTTCGGCCGCGCTCCTGGCTTTCATCGGGGCGGCGCAGGCCCAGTACAAGACCGTCCTCACGTTCGAGGACATGATCAGCCCGATTGCCGGCGATCCGAGCACGCTCGCCGCGTCGGTCAACAATGGAACGACGTCCTTCCACGCGATCAAACGTTCCGGGCCGTCGGAATCGTGGGTTGTCAAGGTCGACGGCTTCAACACCGACGCGCCCTCGGCGTCACTGTTGTTTGACTGGGGTCCGTCGAACCTGAACCCCGGTCGGGCGTTCGGTCTGGCGGGCAACGACCTGGTGATCGGCGACGGCACCGATGATGCGGTCTACAAGATCGACACGACGACCGGCCTGCGGGCGGAGTACCTCTCAAAGGCGCAGCTGTTCGCGCAGACGGGCGGCGACTCACTGCAGGGCAACAGCAGCATCGTGCGTCCGGACGGCGAGCTGGTCTTCCTCGAGCTCGACACGGACGCCCTGTGGGTCACCAACGGTCCGGGCTTGGTGACCGAGTTCGTCTCGAACGAGGCGCTGCTCAATGCGACGGGCAGCGACTCGGTCAGCAGCCAGATCGCCCTCGACAACGACGGCAAGTACTACTACGGCAACAGCTCGACCGACTCGATCTACGTCATCGATGACGAGATCCCGGTCGTGACCCCCGGCGACAACATCCTGGAGCTGGTGACCGGCGACATGGTGAGCGCGGTGACCGGCAATGCCTCAGTCAGCTACGGCGACATGATCTTCAACCCGACCGACGGGCTGATCTACGTCCGCGAGCTCATCTCGCGGACGTTCGTGTCGTTCGATCCGGATAATCCCGCCGGCACGATCGCGGCCGTTCTGACCCGTGACCAGCTCGAGGCCGGCCCGGCGGAAAGCGCCTTTACGATCGGCCCCTTCAGCCTCGTGGACGGGCAGCTGGCCTGGAGCCTGAACGCGTTCAGCAGTGGCGTCACCGGTTACTACGCGATCCCTGAGCCGAGCACGCTGCTGATGCTGACGCTGCTCGTGCCGATGTTCCGCCGCCGCTAGCGTCCGGCGCGTCAACCCAACCCGCCACCCCGCCGGCCGGCCGCCCGCTCACCCCGGGTCGCCGGCCGGCTTTTGCTTGGCGCCACAGCGGCTGCGTCACATTGGTTTCAACACACGTGAAAGCCGGCGACACGGTTAGCCGCAATGGCCGCTCTAGCATTCAAGCATGGGCGCGTGGCTCTCTTACGGCTTTGACGCGATCGAGCATGCCTTTCATCGCTTTGGCAGCCGGCGGTTCGCCACGGGGTTGATCCTTGTCTTCCTGCTGACGCTGGTGGTGGTGGAGCTGCGCCGGCAGAACCTGCTGCCGGCGGCGCTGGCCGGGGTGCCGACGAGCCACTTCGCGGCCGTCAGCGTCGCGATGACCGTGCTGCTGGCATACGAGGTCGCGTCGCTGATCTTCGCGATCCCGCGCTCGACCACCAACATGGTCGGCAAGCAGTTCGAGGTCCTGGCGCTGATCTTGCTTCGGAAGGCGATCACCGAGCTCGAGAAACTCCCCGAGCCGCTCGAATGGGAAAGCGTCCGGGCGACGATCATCACGATGAGCAGCGAGGCGGTAGGCGCACTGGCGATCTTCGTTGTGCTTGGCTTCTACTACCACGTGGCGCGCAATATTCAGCCGATCTTCGGTGGCCCAACGCTGGGGAGCTTCATTCGCGACAAGAAGGCCGTCGCGTTGCTGTTACTGATCGGCGCGACCGTCCTGGTCGTTCAGACCGCGTTCGCTTGGCAACGAAACGGCGAGCTCGCGCCGCTCTTCGTGCAGTTCTACACGCTGCTGGTGTTCGGCGACGTATTGCTCGTGCTGGTGTCGCTCCGCTACAGCGACCGATTTGGCGTCGTCTTCCGCAACACCGCGTTCGTGATCGCCACGGTGTTCATTCGCTTCTCGTTGGTGGCAGACGGCTGGCTGGTGCCGGTGATCGCGGTGGCGGCCGCCGTTTACGCGCTGGGCGTCGCGTACGCGTACAACCGCTTCAACCGGGTAATGGAACACGCGCAGCCGTGAGCCGCTCGCGACCGATGTGGTGTCGAGGGTGCGGTGCGGGCTCAGAAGCGCGAGGTGGCGTCGGACGGGCCACCGTCCGCGTGGCGCCCGGCGTCGACCGACGTCCGCGTCATGGCCGTCTGTAGCGTCGCCACCAGCTGCGCCCGGTCGATCGGCTTGGTGGCGTAGTCGTCGCAGCCGGCGTCGAGGCACTTCTGCCGGTCGGCGGCCATCGCGTGGGCGGTCAGCGCCACGATGGCGCCGCGGTAGCCGCGTTCGCGCAGCGTGCTCGTCGCGGTGTAGCCGTCCATCACGGGCATCTGCATGTCCATGAGGATCAGGTCGAACGGCGTGCCTTCATGCTCGGCCGCCAGTGCCGCGTCGACCGCCAGGGCCCCGTTCTCGACGACCGTCACCGTCGCGCCCGCCTTCTTCAGCAGGTGGGCGATCAGCCGCTGGTTGTCGGGGCCGTCCTCCGCCAGCAGGACCCGGCCCGTCAGCGGCGGCGTCGCGGTGGTTGCCGGCGCCGCTTGCTGCGGCGCGGCCTGCGCGCGCGGCGCCGCCACCAGCGGTATCGCGTCAAGCGGTCCGGTCGCGACCGTCAGCCGGAAGCAGCTGCCGGCCCCGGGCTCGGTCCAGACCACCCGCACGTCGCCGCCGAGCGCCTCGGCGAGCCGCTTGCTGATGGTCAGCCCCAGCCCGGTGCCGCCGAACTTGCGGGTCGTCGACGTGTCGGCCTGGGCGAAGGGTTGGAAGAGCTTGTCGGCCTGGTCCGAGGTCATCCCCAGCCCGCTGTCGCTGACGTCGAACTCAAGCCGCGGCCCGGTGTCGGCGGTCGGCACGAGGCGGACGGTCAGCGTCACGTGGCCGACCTCGGTGAACTTGATCGCGTTGCCCAGCAGGTTGATCAGGATCTGGCGCAGCCGCGTCGGGTCGCTCTGGATCGTCGCGGGCAGGGCGTTCTCGAACGCGACGCGTAGGTCGAGCCCCTTGGCCGCGCTGCGGACGCGCACCAGCGACTCGACTTCGCCGACCAGCTCGGCGGGCGCGCAGGCGATCTGCTCGACCGTCAGCTTGCCCGCCTCGATCTTGGAGAGGTCGAGGATGTCGTTGATCAGCTGGATCAGGTAGTCGCCGTTGCGCCCGACGACGTCGAGGTACTCGAGGTACTCGTTCCGCCCAAATTCGCAGCTGCGCGGACAGGCGTCGCGGGCCGCCTCGGTGAAGCCCAGGATCGCGGTCATCGGAGTACGGATCTCGTGGCTCATGTTGGCGAGGAACTCGCTCTTGGCGGCGTTGGCGGCGGCCGCCTCGGCCGCGAGGCTGTTCGCCCGGGCGGTCTGCTCGGCCAGCAGGTGGTTGAGCGCCTCGAGCTTCGCCTTGGCGGCCTCGGAGGATTGCAGGAGCTGCAACGCCTCCTCGCGCGCCTGGCTGAGTTCCGTGACGTCGACGAACGATTCGATGCCGCCGACGATCTCACCGCGGTCGTCACGGACCAGCTCGGCGTTCTTGACGACCACGAGCTGCCGTCCGTCCGCGGTCTGCAGCGTGCACTGCTTGCGGAAGATTCGCCGGGTTCGCTGCGAATCGAAAAGACCGCAGTGGTCGCGGCACGGCGCGCCCTCGAGCACGCAGCAGTGCTCGCCGATGATCGCGTCCCGCGAATAGCCAGTGGCGGCGACGAAGGCGTCGTTCACCTCGGTGATCCGCTGGTCGACGTCGACCATGAACACGGCCGTCGCGGCGGTCTCGATGATGGTCTGCTGGAAGCGGATGGCGGACTGGAGCTGCTCCTCGCTCCGCTTGCGGTCGGTGATGTCGCGGCTGATGCCGAGGATCCCCAGCGGCTGGCCCTCACCATCCCCGTAGGGCGTCTTGATGGTGTCCAGCAGGACCTTCCGGCCGTCGGGATAGGTCACGGCTTCCTCGTTGTGCCGCGCGGCGCCGAACCGCATCGTTTCCGCGTCGTGGGCCCGGAAGGAGTCTGCCACGGCCGCGTCGAAGAGATCGTGGTCGGTGTGGCCGATGATCGCCTCGCGGGGTCGTCCGACGAACTCGGCGAAGCTTGGATTACAGCCGAGGTAGACGCCGTCGAGCGACTTGTAGAAGATCAAGTCCGGCACTGCGTCGAGCAGCAAGCTGATGAAGGCGGCCTGGGCCCGCAGCTCCTGCTCGGCCTGCTTGCGATCGGTAATGTCACGCGCCGCGGCATAGATCAGGTCGCCGTTGGACTTCGAGCGCCACTCGATCCAGCGATAGCTCCCGTCGGCGCAGCGGTAGCGGTTCTCGAAGCTCAGGACATCCTGCTGGCCGGCGAGCTGCTCCATGGTCGCGACGGTTGCCGGCACGTCGTCCGGGTGCACGTAGTCGAGGAAGCGCTGGTTCTGCAGCGCCGCCGCGGGATAGCCGAGTACGCGCTCCCACTCCGGGTTGAGGCGCAGGAACCGGCCCTCGGTGTCGGCGATGCACAGCAGGTCTAGGCTAGAGTTGAAATAGCGCTCGAGTTCGGCCGACTTGGCCCGCAGCGCTTCCTCGGCCTGCTTGCGATCGGTGATGTCGGAGTGGGTGCCGAACATCATCTCCGGCTGGCCGTCCGCGGTCCACGAGACGACCCGTCCCCGGCCGTGGACCCAGACCCAGTGGCCGTCGCGGTGCCGGATGCGGAACTCGCAGCCGAAGTACGCGCTGCGTCCCGCGAAATGCTCCTCGAGCAGCGCGGCCGCACGGGCGCTGTCCTCCGGGTGCATGAAGTGCTGCCAAGTTTCGACCGTGGTCGGCTGGAGCTCGGCCAAGGAATAGCCGACCATCTCCGCCCAGCGCGGGTTGAAGACGGTGGCGCCGGTCTGGACGTTCCACTCCCAGGTGCCGACGTTGGTGGCCTCGATCACGTTCGACAGCCGCTGCCGCTCGGCGGCGGCCGCCGCCCGGGCCGCCTCGGCATCCTCCATCATGCTCAGCGCCACCCGCCGGCCGTGGTCGAGCTCGGCGGCCTTACAGCGGAGCTGCTCCTCGGTCTGCTTCTGCTCGGTGACGTCGCGCCCGGTCACAAGCACGCCGGTCACGGTGCCGTCCGCGTCGCGGATCGGCTTGTCGTGCCACTCGATGAGCCGCGTTTCACCCTCTTTCGTAAGGACGGGCAGGACCTGGTTGCGTGAGCGGACACCCTGCACAACCGCGGCGATGCGTGTTCGCACCGTCTCCTGCGCATTTTGCGCCACGAAGGCCGTCACGCAGTCCGCGCCCCGAATCTCCGGCAGCCGGTAGCCGCTGAGCTCCTCCATGTACGGATTGAAGCGGATGATCCGCCCGGTGCGATCGAGCACCAGGATGATCGTCGGCGTCGTCTCCAGCAGCGACTCGGCGAAGTCGCGCTCGGCCCGCAGCGCCTGCTCGGCCTGCTTGAGCGCGCTGATGTCCGTGTCGCTGCCGCGATAGCCCTGTAGCCGGCCGTCCGCGTCCACCCGCGGCAGCCCGTTCGTCGAGACCCAGAGAACCGTACCCTGCTTGGTCAGCACGGGGTTCTCAAGCTTCGTGAACCGCTGTTGGCGCGTGAACGCGGCGAACACGCCGGCCTTGAACGCCTCCCGGCCGGTCTCGGGATGCAGGTCGTAGAAGTACATCCGCCCGACCAGCTCTTCCGGCGTGTAGCCGTAGACCTCGGCGGCGACGTTGCTGGCGTACGTGAAACGTCCGTCGACGTCCACCTCCCAGTGCACGGTGCGGCTCTGCTTCGCGAACTGGTCGAAACGCGTTTGGCTTTCGCACAGTCGGGCTTCCCGTGCCCGCATTGTGCGCCGGGCCCGATGCAGCGCCACCACGAGCCCGCCCAGCAGCGTCGCCAGCAGCACGGCTACGCTCAGGCTGGCCGGCAGCAACGCCGCCAGCGCCTGGTCCTGCCGCCAGCCGGCCGCGTCGACATCCATCCCCAAGGCCGCGACCCACGCGCCGCGCTCCTGATCAACCAGCGGCACCCACGCCGTGACCCAGGTGCCCCAGCGGTCGCGCGTCGGGCCGACGACGCCTTTCCGCTCAGCTGCCACCACGGCCCGGTCCGCTTCGGTCATCTCGCTGTAGCGTTGGCCCGGCGGCGACTCGTCGGGCGATCCCGGCGGCTCGTTGTCGACCAGAAAGATCACCCCGCCGTCCGGCCGCCGGCCGAGCAGGTAGACGAAGCGAGCCTCAGGGTAGGCGGCCGTGGCCCGCGCGAGCTGCTCCTTCAGCCGCGTGTAATCCACTGTTCCCGCGTCCGCGCTGCTGCCCGTCAACGCCTGCACCCGGTCGAGGTTGATCCCGCCGGCTACGAGCCGGGCATGGTCGAGCAGGTCCGCCCGCATCGCCCGGTCCGCGCGCTGCACCTGCCAGTGCGTGAAGAACGCCCCGCCCACCAGCACAGCGCCCGCCAGCGCCAGGTACCAGCGCCAGAGTCCCGGCTGGGGTTGCTCGACGACCAGCCCGCGGGCCTGCTTCACGAACTGCCTCAGCACGCCACACCGCCTTCCGTCACGCTGGCATAACGGGGCGGCCGTGTCAGCTCGGCGCACAGCGCGTTGACCTCGGCCTTCAGTTCCAGCACGCGGCCTTCACGACCGAGCATCGAACCGTAGAGCTTCTCTTTTTCGTCCAAAGAGGCATTCAGGTCGGCCAGGGCGGCCTCGGCCTTGCACCGCGCTTCCTCGGCGGCCGCTCGGCCACGATCGGCGGCGGCCCGGTCTTCGAGGGCATCCGCCGCAAGGCTGGCTAGCGCGGCGACCCGCTCTTCCAGCGGCAACGTGACGTTCACCTGCGCCGACCCGCCCGGCAGCGCCGGCGTGCAGTCATGCGGTGGATAGGCGGCCGGGCGCTGCAGCTCATGGCAGAGCGTGTTGACCTCGGCCTTCAGCTCGCGGAGGCGCAGCTCGCGGCTCAGGGTGATCTGCTCGAACCGCTCGAGCTCCTCGAGGCGGCGCTCGATAGCGGCGTTGGCGGCCTGGATGTCCGTCAGGTCGCGGACCGCACACAGCACACCCGTGATGGCGCCGTTGGAATCGCGGACCGGTGACTTGGCCACCTGGACCCAGCGTCGGCCCTGCCCGCCGGTGACCGGGCCGTCGTGAACGCGTGTCCGGCCTTCGGCGATGACCCGGCGGTCCTCGGCGCGGTGGGCGGCCGCCTCGTCGGGGGGGAAGAAGTCCTCGTCGGAGTGGCCAATGACGCTATCGGCCGACCGTCCCAGCAAGTCGCACAGCGCGGGGTTGACGAGCTGGTAGCGCGAATCGCGGTCCTTGAGCACGATCGGGTCGTAGCACGCGTCCACGACCATCTGGAACAGCTTCTTCTGCTCGGCCAGGTCCTGGTGCGCGGCTTCTCGTTCGCGGGCGTGGCGGGCGATTGGGCGCCCCGTCAGGGCGATCGCCACCAGGCCGAGTACCCACACGGCCGCGTACGAGACCCCGAGGGTCGCCAGCATGTCGCGCTCTTGCGCGAGGAACGGGGCCAGGGGAAGCGCCACCGCGATGCCACCGCGGATGTCGCCGACCGCGTAGCCCTGTTGGCCGTGACATTTCAAGCAGCCTTCCTGCGTGACCATTGCCCGCATGTGTCGCAGGTGCGGCTCTCCGTTGAGCTCGGTAAAGTCCGTCGCGTGGGTTGCGCCGCGTTCGAAGGACTCCAGCGCGGCGCGCTCCCAAGGGTCGGGGGCATTTTCGGGACGAAGCAGCTTCAAGCTGGTGATGTGGGTATGGACGGTGAAATTGTCGTAAAAGGCCTCGTTGAGCTGGCGCACCATGTAGGCGGGGTTCATCAGCGTCAGCGGTGTGCCGTCCGGCTTGGTGATGTCGCGGTCCGGGATTTGCGCCAGCCCCGGATTCGCGGGCGTTTGCTCGGTAACCGGGACGTAGACGCCTCCGTGCATGGCCGACCAGCGGCGAAAGGCCTGATCCTTGGCAAACCCCTCCTCCGCGAGCTCCAACGCCATCATTCGGGTCGCGTGACGGACTTGAGCCACATTGACGCCGAGCAGGCCGGCCAGCACGAGCGTCCACCCGACGGCCGCGGAGACGGCGTACAGCCGGATGCGGCTCGACAGCAGCCTGCTACGCTTCGAAACGCGCACGAAACCGCCCCTCTGATGATCCGCCCCCGGACGCCGGGTCGTGCGCCGCGCAGCGCGCGGGCATTCCCGTAGGTTGTTTCGGACAATTGAGCCAGGTTCTGTGGTTGGTGTGGCCGTGTACCGCGGTGGATGTCGCCGACGCGATTGTGCCCGACCAGCGAAGCTTTTATCGGGAGCGCGGAGCGTCGAAGGACGCGACTGTCGGTCGAACGTCCGCAGGCGCGGTGAAGGTGGAGGAGCCTCTTCGCGACCGGGGCGACTGGCTTAGGTCCCGCCGTACTGTTGATAAAACGCGGCCTCGGCGGCGGCCGTCCCGATCAGCACGATCTCGCCGCCCGCGGGCAGGACGGCGGTCGGCGGTGGGTTGGTTTGGAGGCCTTCTGCCCCGACAAGGGCGATCACGCTGCAGCCGGTGTCGCGTCGGACCGAGGTCTCGGCAAGAGGGCGGTCGGCCAAGGCGGCGGGGACCTTGACCTTGAAGACCGCGAGCCCCTCGGCCAGCAGGACGGTGGCGGTCCGCTGGAGCAGGTTCATGACCGCGTTGGCGCCCATCGAGGTGTGGGACATGACGAAGTCGGCCCCGGCGCGGTGCAGTGTCGGCAGGTTCCGCTCGAGCGTCGCGCGGCTGATGATCTGGATGTCGGGTCGCAGCCGCCGGCAGTACAGCGTGAGGTAGATGTTGGTGTTGTCGTCGTTGGTGGTGATCACGACGGTGGGGGTTTTCATGATGCCGGCGGACTGGAGCACCTCGAGCTCGGCCGCGTCGCCGATAATCAGGCGGTCGGCCGCGCCGACCCGCCCGCCGACCTTCTCGATGATGCGGTAGTCGACGTGTCGCTCCTGCAGCGCGCGGGCGGTGGAGCGTCCGACGCGGCCACCGCCGATAATGACCGTCGCCGCGCCGGAGACGTTGTAGATGGCGAAGTGCTCGTCGTAGTTCTGGAGCTGCTCGGCCGAGCCGGCCAGGACGAGCACGGTGTTGTTGCTGATCAGCGTGTCGGGCTGAGCGGGTTCGAAGCGGCCGCGCTCCCAGACCCCGACGACGCTGACGCCGAGGGCGCTGAGCTGGTTCTCGCGGAGCGTCCGGCCGACGAGCGGCGTCCGCAGGGCGTTGGCCTCGGCGATCAGTAGCTCGTCGAACTGGCCGATAACGTGGGTCATCGCGTCACCGCCGAGGACGCGGCGGGCGAGCGACGCGCCGAGCATCTCGCGGAGTTCGAGCACGTGCGAGCTGCCGGCCAGCTCGAGGATATCGACCGACGCGGCCCTGTCGGCGGTGGCGATCACCGGCACTGCCGCGGCGACCTCGCGCAGGGTAGCGACGACGTTGGTGTTCAGGGCGTCGTTGGCGCTCGTGAACACGAGGGCGGCTCTGCCGACGTTGACCGCTTCGTACGTCTCGGGCTTGTCGAGCTCGCCGCGCACGATCCGCAGCCCGGCGTCGTGGAGTTGCAGCGCCTCCTCCTGCTCTTGGACCAGCAGGACGTAGGGCTGCTTCTGCTGGTTGAGCTTGGCGATCAGGCTGGTGGTGACCGGGTCGTAGTTGGTCAGGATGACGTGGTCGGCGAGATCGTGCGCCGAACGGGGGGCCCGAGCGGCCTCGCGCGACTCGAGCCAGGGCGCGTAGAAGAACTGGATAAACGTGAACGGCAGCAGGACCAGCAGGAACACGATGCCCGAAAGCAGCACCATGATCGAGAACGCCCGGCCGAGGTCGCTCTGAAAGGTGATGTCGCCGAAGCCGAGCGTCGACATCACCGTCAGCGTCCAGTAGAAGCCCGTCACCCAGCTGTGGTCCTGGTCTTCCCACGCCATGATGTAGTGAAACAGCACGCTGTATAGAACGATGAGGCCGGCCAGCGCGAACAGAAACTGCCCGAGCGCGAGCAGGTTCCGCTTGCTCCGGCGGTTGCCAAGGAGAAACAGCAGCTGCGACGGGAGATATTTCATCGGCGACCCCAGGGGACGGGAAGGCTGCCGGCCACTGGGGGGATTATTCGGGTTGCGGGCCCGCTTGCCAATCCCCGCGGGGCTGTCGCGGCGGTGATCCGAGGTCCGGCGGCACCGATTGGGCGTGGAGATCAGGCGCGACGGCTCAGGATTTCGGCGCCGCGGCGGGCAAGCCGGCCGCCACTTCGCGGGGCACGTCTTCCTCGAGCTCGAGCTTCAGGGAGAGGAACTTGAGCAGATCGCGGAGGGTCAGCGTGCCCTCGAGGTGGTCGTCCCTCACCACCATCAGCCGCGAGGCGTTCTGTCGCTGCATCTTCATCAACGCCGCCACCGCGTCGGCGTCGGGGGCGATCGTGTTGTCCTCGGTGCAGGGCTGGGCGATCTCGCGCACCGCGGTCTGGTCCCACCGCTCGCGCGGGACGCTGCTCACCGCGCGGGCGGTCAGGCAGCCGACGAGCGATCCGTTCTCCGTGACAGGGAACATGCGGTGGTGGTGGCGGTAGAGGTACTTCTCGACGGCGTCCTCGACGTTGATCGACGGCGGCACCGTGACCGGCTCGGTGGCCATAAAGCGCCGCACGGGCTCGCCTTCCAGTGTCCGCCGCATCAGCAGCTGCTGGTACGATGACTGCGCCGCCCCCCGCAGGAACAGCCCGATCAGCACCCACCAGATGCCGCCCATGACATTCCCGCCGACGATGCTCAGCACGCCCAGCACGATCAGGAAGATGCCGAAGCCCATACCGATGCGCGACGTCATGCGCGTTGCCCGCTTCAGGCTGTTGTTCCACTTCCACAGCGCCGATCGCAGTACCCGCCCACCGTCCAGTGGAAACGCCGGCACGAGATTGAACGCGACCAGCACGCCGTTCATGATCCCCACATACGACAACACCGCGTTGACGCCCTGGGGCCAGTTCAGCGCCCGGCCCGCCGCCGCCGCGGCCAGGCACACGGCGCCCACCACGATGCTCGTGATCGGCCCCGCGATCGCCACCTGGAACTCCGCCCGCGGATGGGGCGGTTCGTCGTGCATCTCAGCCACGCCGCCGAAGATGAACAGCGTGATCCCCTTCATCGGCACGCCGTGCCGCCGCGCCACCAGCGAATGCCCGAACTCGTGCACCACGATCGACGCGAACAGGCCCAGCGCCGCCATCACGCCCATGACCCAGTAGGTCGCCGTGGCGAGGTCCGGGTAAGCGGTCGGAAAGACCCCGGCCGCCAGCGACCAGCTCACCAGCAGGAAGATCAGCAGCCAGCTCAGGTCGATGCGCACCGGAAAGCCGAACAACGAAAACAGCTTGAATGCTTTACCGAACATAGGTCCTCGTGTTGAAACGATTACGCCGGCCCGCCGCCCCAGCGTCGCGACGACGCGGTACTCCATTTCCAACTGCCAGCATCCGCCCTTCGGCTGACACTGCCCTGAACCCGACCTGAAATCGTTGTCAGGTCGGCGGGTGTTCGGCGCGCCTGGAACCCTTTTCACCACTGCGTCAGGAGCTCGTCAGTTGAAGCCCCGTCGGTACCAGTGCCCCACGGCCGACGCGGTCAGCTGGCGTTCGTGTATCCGATGGATCTGGCGCGACAGCGGCAACGAGTCGCAGCCATCGGTCTAGACGCCGGCAATCCGCAAAAGGACCGTCGGCAGGTCGCCGCTGGCCGCGCGGATCGCGTCCTCGGCCCGGACCTTTGATTGCGGGTACTCCCACTGGGCTTCGAGCGGCTGGTCTTCCGAGAGGGGCCGGCCGGGTTCGGTCGGTACGTGGACCAACATCGTGCTGGAAAAGACGAACTGCTCGGTGTTCAACGCGTGGGCGGCCGGCACCATCCGTTCGGAGCCTTCAACGGTGATGCGGTCGTACAGCTCACTCGGCGCCCCGGAAAAGTCATAGTACGCCGCCAACCGGATCACCGACGCCAGGCACCCGGTGAGGCGGTCGCGGACCGCGGTGGTCGCGTCGGCCACACTGGCGTCCGACGTCACGTCCGTCTTGATGAACGCGGCGTCTCCGCGGAGGGGCTTTTTGGGCGCCTTGATGTCGAGCGCGAAGACGCGATACGGGTCCTGCGACGCGACCGCTTCGATGCCGGCTTGCATGGTCGCGCCGGTCGCCACCCCGTCGTCGACGAGAAAAACATCGCGGCCGCTGAGATCGGGCTGCGGCCGATCGCCGCGATAGGCCTCCGACCGCCGCCGCAGCTCTGCTTGCTCGCGCTGCGTCACCGCCTCGATCGTCTGGTCATCGATGCCGAGCTGGCGGCAGAGTTCCTCGTCGACGTAGCGGGCGTCGCCGGAAGCGATCGCGCCGAATGCCAACTCCTCGTGTCCCGGCACGCCGAGCTTGCAGACCAAGAGCAAATCGAGCGCCAGGTCGTGGGCGGCCGCGATCTCGTGCGCGACCGGCACGCCGCCACGCGGCAAAGCCAAAAGGAGCGTATCCGGATCGACGCGCGGTGCGACCTGCTCGGCCAAAGCTTGACCGGCCGACGCGCGGTGAGCGAACGGCTGCGGCATGAGGTGAGCCTCGCTGGGGGCGAGACCGCCAACCTGGCCGCCTTCGGCGTGGCCCGCGGTCCGATCCAGGGGGCAAGCATGCATCCCCGCACTGACGTCGGCTTGAACACGAGCTTAAAAAATCGTAAGTAGCCCCATCCAGTCCGCTCAATGGACACCTCAGATCAGCCGGAGCTTGCGGGGCGCGGCTCGGCCAGGCCGGACGGCCAGAAGCGCATTTCACGCTCCCGACTTGATCACGTCCGGCCCGTGGCGCGATAATGTCAGACGCCAGCCATCGCGCCCCACGGGCGGTGCGCGGATCTCATTGCGACCAGCGCTCACGGAGCAATCCTGGACATGTTTGCTGAGAAAATGAAACCGCGGCATCGTTCCGCGCGGCCGACCTTCCGCCAAGCGGCCTGGCTGGCGACGCTGCTGTGTTTCCTCGTCGTCGCGCCCGCCGCTGCGCACGAGGTGGTCACGTCCGGCCCGGTCGTCATCGACACGGACTGCGGACTCGACGACGCCGTCGCGCTTGCGGTTGCGCTCCAACACCCGCGCTTGCAGATCAGCGCAATCGTCGCCACACCCGGCGCCCAATCAACGCGCCAGGCCGCCGCGACGGCCGCTGGCATCCTTCGCCGCTTCAACCGCGGTGATCTCACGCTGTACCGCTCGACCGTCGAGCGGCCCGCACAGACACCCGCCGCGCGGTTCCTGCATCCCGCGCTATCGGAAGACGCGTCGCCGCCGGCGCAGCCGCTGACGCCGGCCGCTTACCGATCACCTCGCGGGAAGGTCAGCGTTGTGGTCCTCGGCCCGCTTACCAGCCTCGCGGCCGCCTTGGCCGACGACCCGTTACTCGCCGAACAGCTCGAGCAGGTGATCATCGCGGGTCCGCCGGTTGCCGACGACAACTGGAACCTCCGGGCTGACCCGGAGGCGTTCGCCGCGGTGCAGGCGGCCGCCGTGCCGCTGGCATTCATCTGGCCCGACCACCGTGCGGAAAAGCCCAGCGACTGGGCGATCGGCACTGCGGGGTTCGGCCCCGGCGATGCGATCGGCGAGCGCTTCACCCGAGCGCTGCTGGCCGCGCCCGCCGCCCGCCGGCACTACCTCGAAGCCCTGGATCGCCTGCACGACGAGCTCGCCGTGCTTTACCTTGTGCGCCCACACCTCTTCACCCGCGCCGACCGCACGGCCGCCGAAGCGTACACCCCCGGCTCGGGCCGCGCGATTCGGGACGCGTTGCAGCACGCCCTGACCACGGGCCGGCAGGCCCGCGAGCGGGTCCTGTTTGCCGACGGCCTGCTGCCGCCCGCAGCTTTCAAGCCGGCCGTCCGTGAGCGGCGCGAGCGGATTATTGCGAAGAACGGCGAGACCGAGTGGTTCGCGCAGCTGCTGCTCAACGAGCTCCACCAGCACGTCGGCGCCTATTCGATCATCGGCGTGAAGATGGCCCTGCGGGCGGCCGAGCTGCTGAACGCCCCCCAGCACGGCATGACGATCCGCTCGCACACACCCGCCCGTCCGCCGGCCAGCTGTCTTAACGACGGGCTGATCGTCGCCACGGGCTCGACCCCTGGCCGCGCGCTCTTCGAGCACGACCCGCCCGCGAGCGGCGGCGCGACGGCGGCCACGTTCGAATACAACAACCGCACGCTGACGTTGCGGCTGAAGCCCGCATACCAGGAACAGATCGGAGCGCGGATCGCCGCGTTGCGGGCTGAGCACGGACTCCAGGCCGACGCGTATTGGGAAGGGGTGGCGGAATTCGCCCTCACGGTCTGGGAGGACTGGCACCGCCGCGACCTGTTCGACGTCGAGCCGGCGGTGATGGCGTCCGCCGAGTAATTGCGCGAAACGGCGTGCATCCGCCAGGAGCGGCCGCAAGCCCCAAAGTTCTTTTCGTGCCGCTGTCACTATGGCATTACCGCGGAATTAACGCCCGCCCCGCCAGCCGCTGCGCGACGGCCACGTCGGCCAGATCGACATCCGCGTCCAGGTCAAGATCGGACGGCCTGGCAATCAGCTCGCTGCAAGGAGGTAGCTCGTCGACGCCGCCAAGGCACGGCGCGAACGTCAGCCAGTCGTCCGCATCCACGGCGCCGTCGCGGTCGAAGTCGATTTCCCACAGGAGGCCGACCGCGGCCAGCATCGGCCCAATCTCGGGGTTCGACATGAACAGCTCCCAGCACAGCCCCGTGCGGTGGTTCTCGATCATCGGCACGATCGGCCCCTGGTCGATCGCCAGGTAGCCGGCCCCCACCCACCCCGTCGTCGGGTTCAGCGCGTCGTAGAACCCGTTCACCGTCCAGAGGCTCGCGCCAAAGCGGTCGAAGTAATAACGCAGCGCGTCCTGCGCGGCCGCGGGCAGATACGGCATGCTGCTCAGCGCCGCGGTCGGTGTCAGCGTTCCGTTGTCGTTGAGCGGATCGTGCACGGCGTAGCCGCCCGGGTCGGCGCTCGCCGTCAGGCCCCACGCGAAGCGACTGAAGCCGTCAAAGCCATTCGGGTTAACGCTGCTGTGCCGGCGGTGGATCTCGGCGATCGCGCGTCCGTTCGCAAAGTAGTTCGCGTAGGCGTCTCGCCGGTAGCGCGGATCGAAGCCGAGGTTCGAATAGTGCGTAAAGAACAGCGGGCCGCCGAACGCCGGGCCGACCTCCAGCGGCTGGCCGTAAAACGTGCCACCGTTCGTGTAGCTGCCTAGTCCCGCCCAGCCGGCGTGATAGCTGTGCGCGGGCATCGGGTGCGTCGGCGACGCGATCGCCAACAAATAAACCATCTGCGCTTCGTTGTACCCGCGGATCTGCAGGTTCAGGTCCCATCCGTAGTCCGGCGACCAGTGCCAGTACAGCACGTCGCTGTCCGGAAACCGGCGAAAATGTGACCACTCCACGCCTTCCCATAGCTCGATCGCGCGCGCCCGGATCTCCGCTTCCACCGGGTCGTCCGGATCATCGAAGTACTGCCGCGCGACCAGGATTCCCTGCACCAGGAACGCCGTCTCGACCAGGTCTGCTCCGTTGTCCTTGAGCCCCGCGAACGGGATCACCGCCCCCGTCGCCCCGTGGTAATGGTGCGCCCACGCCCCGTGAAACCGCGGTGTCACGTCCTGCAGAAACGCCAGCATCTTCCGTACCCGGGCGGCCGCCTCCGCCCGCGTTACGAAGCCGCGCTCCGCGCCAACCACGATCGTCATCAGCCCCATGCCCGTCCCGCCGGTCGTGACGGTATCCGGTGGATGGCCGAAGCCGATCCCCTCCAGCGCCAACCCACTGACCGGGTGCGCGAGATCCCAGAAATAGCGGAACGTCGTCTGCTGAACGATGTCCAGCATCTGCTCGTCGGTCCAGTTATTCCAGGCCACCGGAACCGCGGCCGATGGCGGCGATGCCACGTCACCCGCCACCGCCACCACCCGATAGAAGAACCGCCCGCGGTCACGCGACACGCGGTCAACGAAGTGCGGGTTCGTGATCGGCGCGGCAGTCAGGCGCTCGAAGGGGCTGTCGGCCGTTGGCGCCCGTTCGACGTGATAGCCGCTCGCGTTCGCCAATGGCCGCCAGGCGACCTCGTTCTCGAACTCACGACCCAGTGCGGCCACGTTCTCCGGCGGTGGCAGCGTGAGCTCTGTCCCGACCAGCCGCAGATAGTCGACGTACACCGTGCCGGTTGTTCCCGGGAGGTCTTCGAGCACGAATGCCCAGATCTGGGTCAGGTCGACCTGCTCGCGATCGGCGACTTCGACTGTGACCGTCGTCCACGCGCCGACCTGCGGATCGCCCGTCGCCGGCTGCCACGCGTTGGGCGGCAGCCAGTTCACGTCAAAGATGCCGATGGTGCCGGGGTCGACGGCCGCGTCGGTCACGTACAAATCCGCCAGCAGCATGTCGAAACCTGCCAGGCTGTACGCGGGCAGCGTCCAAAAGTGCCGAAACTCGACCTTGCCGTCGGCCTCGCCGTCGATGTCGACTCGGAGCACGTACGCGCCGTCGGTGGCGGCGGGGGCGCCTGCGACGCCGCCCAGGACCCGCGTCACGCTCAGCCCGGCGTCGCCATCGGAGGCCGCCACGGTCAGGTCGGTCTCTTCCGGCTCGTAACTCGCGATTGTGACGGTCGTTGCGTGCATTTCGCCGGTCACACCCAATGCGACGAGCACCGCGCACAAAACCTGCCAGCGATCCACAGGAACCACCTCGAAAGAAGCGCGGCCGCCGTGTTGCGGCGTCGGCCGCTCTTGGACGCCCACGCCATCATAACCGGCGGGAATCCGCGACTGAAAGCCTTTTCAGTCCCCGGAGGCGGCGCTACCATGACGCAGTCCACGTCGGAGCGTGTCCATGTTCCGCTGCCGCTCGATGTCTTTGGAAATACTAGGCAGTCGTCGCCAGCGCGGCTGGCGCGCCGCACGAGCGGCGGATCACCAGTTCCGGCCGCAGCGAGACCCGCTCGGGCGCCCGGTCGGGGTCGGCGATCCGCTGGACGACCAGTTCCACCGCCCGCGCCCCCATCTGCGCCATCGGCACGCGCACGGTCGTCAGGGGCGGTTCGGTCATCCGGGCCATGCGGATGTCGTCAAAGCCTGCCACCCGCAACTGGTCTGGCACTGCGATACCGGCGTCTCGCGCCGCTACCACGATTCCAGCCGCCATCTCGTCGTTTGCGGCGAAGACGGCCGACCCCTTGCCTGTCCAGCTTCGCACGTGATGGCGGCCGTAGTCGAGGGCCGTCTGATACGTGTAATCGAGGTGGTGCACGTCGAGGGGGTCGTAGCCGAGGTCCGCGTCAGCCAGGATTTCGCGGTACGCCGCGAGCCGCGCACGCGTGTCGACGTTGGTCTCCTGGCCGCCGACGAACACGATCCGCCGGCAGCCGCAGGTCGTGACGAGGTGGCGGACCAACGCCCGCGCGCCGTGCTGCTGGTCGATGACCACGCTGTCGTGCGGCGCGTTCTCCAGGTCGGCATCGAGCAGCACGAAGGGTTGCCGCAGCGTCTTCAGCGTTTCCGCGAGCGTGTCGGTGATATCCGCCACCATGATCGCGAGCCCGTCCACCAGCGTGCGGCTCGTCAGCGTGCTCAGGAGCGGCGCTCCGTCGTCGGCCTCCTGTGCCGCCGACACCACCAGGTGATAGCCCAGGCTCCGCGCCTGCTGGTCGGCGCCGCGGATGATCTCGGAATAGAACTCGCCGTGCAGGTCCGGCAGGATCAGCCCGACCAGTTCGCTCCGCCGCAGCATCAAGCCGCGGGCAAACAGGTTCGGCCGATAGCCCAGCGCCGCGATCGCACGCTCGACGCGGGCCCGCGTCTTCGCGTTCACCACCTCCGGGCGGTTGAGCACCCGCGACACCGTGCTGATCGAGACCTTGGCGCGGCGGGCGACGTCAGCGATGGAAACTGGAGCTGGACCCGGGGTCACAGGCTGCCTCCGTGGCCGCGAGAAGTGCCTACCGAGGAAGGATACCGACGATCGAGATGAACCGTCAACGAATGATCACAGCGGGACTCGCGTCGGTGCTGCTGACGCTGGCGACGACTGGCGCCCAAGCGGCGGATATTTTCCGGGCCCCCGAAACGCAGGCCGCGCTCGACTTCGACTTCACGCCGGCTGACGAACAGCTCCTCGAAGCCGTCCAATACGGCGCGTTCCAATACTTCTGGAACGAGGTCGGGGATCCCTGCCCGATCGCCAAGGACCGGCTGCTCGGCCCGGTCTCCAGCATCGCCGCCGTCGGCTTTCAGCTCGCCGCCTTGCCGATCGGCGTCGAGCGCGGCTGGGTCACCCGCGAAAAGGGGGAGGAGCGAGCCGCGGCCATCCTTCGCTGCCTGATCGCCCGCGACGACAACAAGACCCACGGCGTTTACCAGCACTTCGTCGACCTCAACACCGGCGGCATCCAGCGCGAGGGGTACGAGCTCGTTGCCAGCACCGTCGACCACGCGCTGTTCATGGCCGGCGGACTCGTCGCCGCCAGCTACTTCCGGGGCGAGGTTGCCCAGCAGGTGCAGCAGATCGTCTCCGCCACCGAGTGGGATCGCTTTGCCGTCGGCCCGGAAGGTTACCTGTCGATGGGCTGGCGTCTGAAAAGCGGCGACGAGCCGCAGGGGCCCGGTGAGTTCACCGATCACCACTGGTGGAGCGCGGCCGACGAGGAACGCCTGATTTACTTCCTCGCCGCCGGGCACCCCGACTCTGCGCACCGCGTCGCGCCCGAGATGTACTATCGCCTGCAGCGCCCCGTTAAGCGCTGGCGGGACGGCCCGCCGTTCGTCGTCAGTTGGCCTGGCGCGCTCTTCACCTACTTCTTCAGTCATTGCTACATCGATTACCGCAGTTTGCAAGCTGACAACCCGCAGTGGTTCGGCATCGACGCGCCGCGGGTCGACTGGTTCGAGAACTCCCGCCGCGCCACGCTGACCCAGCGGCAGCGGACGATCGAGCTCGCGGACGAGTACCAGACCTTCGCGCCCGACCGCTGGGGGCAGAGCGCCTGCGACGGGCCGACCGGCTATCTCGTCCCCCACGTGCGGCCGAACATCTACGACCGCGACATCCTGCACGACGGCACGCTGGCACCCTATGCGGCCGGCGCGGCGATCATGTTCACGCCGGTGGAGAGCCTGGCCGCCCTGCGGGCATTCCGCGCACTGCAGGATGAAGAGGGCGAACCGCTGCTTTGGCGTGACCCGGCGGCCGGCGGCTACGGGTTTGTCGACGCGTTCAACCTGCGCGACCCGTGGGTGAGCCGCGACTACATCGGTATCGACCAAGGTCCGATGCTGCTGGCGATCGAGAACGCGCGGACCGGGCTGATCTGGCGGCTGTTCATGGCCCACCCGGTCGCCCGGGAGGCGATTCGGCAACTCCGGTTCGAGCCGCGACCGACGCGGGAGTCCCCCCAGATGGAGGAGCGCGCAACGCCGGGCCGCCGAAGCGGGCGTTGAAAAAGCCGTTGACCGCCCGTTGGCCGCCGGGTTAGGCTGAAAGCGCTTTCAGCCAGCACGACGAGACCCGTCGCCCCCGGAGGTCGCATGAGCAAAGCCGCCCAGCCCTCGACCCAGCGTCCGGCCGCACCGTCCGAGCCGCACGCCAATCCCTACGGGCATTTCGCCCGCGACGGGCGGGAGTTCCTGATCACCAACGTCGCGACCCCCCGTCCGTGGTCGAACATCATCGCCAACGAGCGGGTCGGCCTGGCCGTCAGCCAGACCGGCAGCGGCTTCTCCTGGATCGACAACTCCCAGCTCGCCGTCGTCAACCGCTGGCAGCAGGAGTTCGCCGAGGACACCTCCGGCAAGTTCCTGTACATCCGTGATGCGGATACCGACGAGGTCTGGTCGCTGGCGCCGGCCCCGACCTGGGCCCCGCTCGACCACTACGAGTGCCGCCATGGGCTCGGCTACACCACCTTCGTCACCGAAAAGGCCGGCATCCGGGCCCACTGGACCCTGTTCGTGCACCCGTCGGAGAGCGTTGAAGGCTGGCTGGTGGAGTTGGAGAACCGGGCCGAGTTCCCGCGGAGGCTCGAGCTCTGCGCGTTCCTGGAGTGGAACTGCGGCGTCGCTCCCGCCCCGCGCCGGGAATTCCAGAAGCTCTTCCTCGAGACCCGCTTCGACCCCGACCGCGGCGCCATCCTCGCCCGCAGCCACATGTGGGAGGCGCCGAACGAGCGCTTCGGCCACTGGAACACGAGCTATCCCTACACCAGCGCCTTGGCCGCCAGCGAGCCCGTTTACAGCGCCCAAGGCGACAAGGCTGCGTTCCTCGGACGCTACGGGAGCGTTCGTGTACCGGCCGCGCTGCGTGCTGACACCTGGAAGCCGCTCTTCGGCCGCCACCACGACCCGATCGCGGCGCTCCGCTGCCAGGTCGAGTTGCGCGGCGGCGAGCGCCGGCAGTGCGCCTTTACGCTGAGCACCAGCCGCGACCCGGAGGAAGTTCCGCGCCTGGTCGAGACGTACACCAAGCCCGACGTGCTCGCGCGGGCGTTGGCCGACGCCCAGAGCGCCTGGGAGGTACGGCTGGCGGGTCACCGCGTGAACACGCCTGACGAGAGCCTCAACCATCTCACGAACGACTGGCTGCGCTACCAGGCGATCTCGGGACGGATCTGGGGACGCGCGGGCTATTATCAGCAGAGCGGTGCTTACGGCTTCCGCGACCAGCTCCAGGACTCGCAGGTCTGGCTGCCGATCGATCCGCAACGAACCCGCGACCAGCTCAACCTGCATGCCCGCCACCAGTTCGTCGACGGGTCGGTCTATCACTGGTGGCACCCGCTGACCGAGCAGGGTCACGTCACCCGCATGACCGATGACCTGTTGTGGCTGGCGTTCGTCACCGCCGCGTATATCCGCGAGACCGGTGACCTCAGCGTGCTCGACGACGCGTCACCGTTCCTCGACGACCCGACGCCGCAACCACTCAGCGGCCACATCGAGCGCGCCTTCGTCCGCGTCTTCCAGCGTACCAGCCCCCGAGGGTTGCCGCACATCGGCGCCGGTGACTGGAACGACGGCCTGAGCGCGGCCGGGCTCCAGGAGCAGGGGGAGTCGGTCTGGCTCGGGCAGTTCCTGGCCGGCCTGTTGGCCGACTGGCAGGCGATCTGTAGCCGACGCGGCGAGCCCGAGGCGGCCGAGCGGGCGGCCGCACAGCGCCAGCGGCTGCTGGAGGCACTCAACCGCCACGGTTGGGACGGCGGCTGGTACCTGCGGGCGACGCTTGATGACGGCAGTAAGCTGGGCTCCTGCGAAAACCCCCACGGCCGCATCTTCCTGAACGCGCAGACCTGGGCGATTCTCAACCGCATCGGTGATCCGCCGCGGTTGGCGCAGTGCTGGCAGGCGGTGAAGGAGCACCTCATCACGCCCGTGGGGGCGCTGCTGCTGGCGCCGGCCTTCGAGGCCCCGCGGGAGGAGGTTGGTTACATCACCCGTTACGCCCCGGGATTGCGCGAGAATGGCGGCGTTTACACGCACGCGGCGACCTGGGCGATCGCGGCCGCCTGCGAAATGCAGGACGGCGAAGCCGTGGGGCAGTTGCTCGGCGCGATCAACCCGGCCATCAAGGATCCGGAGAGCTACTGGGCCGAGCCGTACGTGCTGCCCGGCAACGTTGACGGGCCACAATCGCCGTACTTCGGACGCGGCGGGTGGACGTGGTACACGGGGTCGGCTGCCTGGCTGCACCGCGTGATCACGCAATTCGTACTGGGCGTGCGCCCGGACTGGGATGGATTGCGGATCGCGCCGTGTCTTCCGCCGGACTGGACGCAGGCCCGGATGACCCGTCCCTGGCGTGGGGCGACATACGAGATCGAGATTGCGCGGACCGGGGACGAGCGTTGCGGCGTCTGGTTGGACGGCGAGCCACTCATGACGTCCGTGATCCCGCCACCCTCCCGCGCGGGCAGCTCGCACACGGTCACGGTGCGCTATTGAGATGCCTTAGCAGCCGCGCGTCCGCTTTCGGGCGCTATTGCCACAAACCCTAATCCGGGATCGGCAACCGTGCGGTTATAGTTCGTGCGTCGCCTGGGGCGACGGGATGGCCAGATGGAGGGAAGAGCCATGCGGGCGTTTCTGCTGAGCGTAGCGGTCGTGCTGGCCACTGGCACGGTATCGGCCGAGTTCACGATCGATTCCTGGACGGTGGATGGGGGCGGCACCTCGCTGAGCTCGGGGGGTGATTACACGTTGGCCGGCACGATCGGTCAGCCCGATGCGTCGACCACGCTCAGTGGTGGCGACTACACGCTGACGGGCGGCTTCTGGGCCGGCATTGTCCCGGTGCGGGTCGGCGACCTGAACTGTGACGGGGTCGTGGATTTCTTCGACATCGACCCGTTCGTGCAGTTGCTCGTGTCCCCGAACGAATACCTGGCCAACTTCCCGAACTGCAATCCGCTCAACGGCGACATCAATCAGGACGGCGAGCTCGACTTCTTCGACATCGACCCGTTCGTGGTGCTGCTGGTCGAGTAATCGTTTCCGGGCTTCGGGAGCCTTCTACTTTTCCTTTTCCCGAGGTGCGTTGCAGAACGATCGCGGCGGCCGTGTGCGTTTAGCCCTTCAACCCGCTGGTGGAGATTCCGCGGATAAAGGTGCGCTGCGCGAAAAAGAAGAGGACGATCACGGGGACGGCGATCAGCGTGGCAGCGGCCATCATCTGGTTCCACGGCGTGTCGCCGGCCTTGCTCTGGAGCGACTGCAATCCGAGCGCCAGCGTGAACTCCTCCTCGTGGTTGAGGTAGATCAGCGGCCCGATCAGGTCGTTCCACACGTAGAGGAAGTGGAAGAGCGCGACGACGGCCAGCGCCGGCTTGCTCAGCGGCATGATGATGTACCAGAAGCACGCCCAGCGGCTGGCGCCGTCGAGCATGGCCGACTCTTCCAGTTCGCGCGGGATTGCCAGGAAGAACTGCCGCAGCAGGAAGATGTTGAACGCGCTGCCGAACCACGCCGGCACCCACAGCGGCAGGAACGTCCCGATCCAGCCGAGCTGCTTGAAGATCATGTACGCCGGCACCATCAGCACCGGGAACGGGATCATCATCGTCGCCAGGCAGACGCCGAACATGACGTTCCGCCCCGGAAAGCTCAGCCGTGCGAAGCCGTAGGCCGCGATCGCGCTCGAGATCACCATCCCGACGAGGCTCAGCGTCGCGATGATCAGCGTGTTGCGGGCGTAGAGCGGGAAGTTGAAGGGCGGGGCCTCGTTTTCGTCGGTGGCCTGTAACCCCAGAATCCGCTCGTATGAGTCCAGGCTCGGGGCGGCGGGCAGCAGCGTGTCGGCCGTGAACTCCGTCTGCGACTTCAGGCTGGCCAGCACCATCCACAGCAGCGGCGTCAGGAAGGCGAACGCCAACAGCGCCAACACCAACAGCCGCAGCCAGCCCGTGCCGGCCAGCGACCGTCCGGGCCGCGGGGCCGCCGGTCCGCCCGGTCGCCGCTTCGGTTTTGGTGCGTTACGAGGCACGGTAGTACACCCGCTTGCGGCTGAGCGCGAACACCAGTGCGGTCAGCGCGAGGATGATCAGGAGCTGAACCCACGCCATCGCGCTGGCGTAGCCCATGTCGAGGTAGCGGAACGCCTGGTCAAACAGGTACCACGTGTAGAAGTACACGCTCCGCTCCGGGCCGGGCACGCCGCGGAACAGCACGAACGGCAGGGCGAACACCTGCCAGGCCGTGATGACCGCGACCACCACGTTGAACAGGATCACGGGGCTGAGGCCGGGCAGCGTCACGTGCCGGAACTGCAGCGCGGGGCCGGCGCCGTCCAGTCGAGCTGCTTCGTAGAGCTCTTCGGGGATGTCCTGGAGCCCGGCCAGGTAGATCACGACGGGCGAGCCGACGCCCCACAAGGTGACGAAGACCACGGACAACATGGCCCAGTGCGGATCCTGCATCCAGGGCACGGGCGGGATCTCGACGAGCGGCAGCAGGTCGCCCAACCCCGTCAGCAGTTGGTTGAAGATCCCGTCCACGCCCAACAGCCGGCCCCAGACGACGGCGGCCGCCACGAGCGGCACGATGCTCGGCACGAACACGCACGCGCGGAAGACCGCCTGGCCCGGCAGCCGCTGGTTGAGCAGGACGGCCACCGCGATGGCGACCACCGTCAGCAGCGGCACCGCCAACGCCGTGTAGATCAGCGTGTTGGCCACCACCTGGTGAAAGATCCCGTCCTCGACCAGGCGGGCGTAGTTTTCCAGCCCGATCCAGACGGGCGGCTGCAGCAGGGGGTAATCGGTAAAGCTGATGAACAGCGATGCGCCCATCGGCAGGGCGATCCACAGCAGAAACCCCAGCCACCACGGCGCCGTCCAGAGCAGGCCTTCGATCAGCGGGCGCGGGCGGGTCACGGTCTCGCCCCTCGCGATGCGCGGCGCTGCTGGTACTCGCGGACGCGGGCGTTGATGCGGGCTTCGGCCAGTACTGCCCGCGGGGTCGGCGGGACGCCGTTCATGATCGCGACGCCCAGCTGCACCATCTCGTCGCTCGCCGACGGCCAGGTTGGCATCTTGGGATACTGAAATACGTCCGGCGACTCGGCCGCGGCTTGGAAGACCTCGATGTAGGGATTGGGGTGGTTTTCGAAGAAGCCGGGCAGGGGGGCCTTGAACGCCGACGGCTTGCAGTGCGCGGCGCAGAGCTCCTCGAAGACCGGCTGCTGCATGACATAGCGGAGGAACTCGAGCGCCGCGTCCGGGTTGGGGGCGCCCAGCGGGATCACGAAGACGTCCATGCTCGCGAACGCGTGCTGGCGCTCCGGATCGGCGGACGGAAACAAGGCGACACCGTAGTCGAGGCCGGGGGCGTAGGTCTGGATCCAATTCGCGATCCACGGTCCCTGGTGCAGCATCGCGACGCGCCCGGCCAGGAAGGGGTTGTCCGCGCCCTCGATCAGGCCGACGTACTTGTTCTCAAAGCGGACCAGATCACGTAGGCCGATCGCCGACCGCTGTTCCGCCAGCCAGTTCAAGCCTGCCGACGCCCGTTCGGAGGTCACGTCGAACCGCTCGCCGTCCCATAGTTCGGCGCCGAAGTACTTCGGCCAGATCCACGGCCACCAGTTCAGAAACGCCCATGAAAAGCCGACCTGCGTCAGCTCACCCGTGTCATCGCGCGCGAGCAGCGCCTGGTTGAGCGCGTCGAGTTCGGCGATGTTGCGCGGTGGCTGCGTGGGGTCGAGGCCCGCCGCGCGAAACATTGTCTTGTTGTAGTAGAGCGCGGTTGTGTAGGGCGGCGCCGGCAGGGCGTAGAGCGCCCCTTCGAAGCGGCAGATCTCGAGCCAGACGGGGTTGAAGCCCGAGAGATCGATACCGGCCGCGTCGAGGCGCTCCTCAAGCGGCAGCAGGGCGTCGCGGTCGGCGAACTGCGGGATGTTGTAGTCATAGAGCCCGGCGATGTCGGGCGGGTCGCCGCCCGCGGTCGCGATCAGCGTGCGCTGGTCGATCGAGCTGATCGCGGTGTAGTCGACGTAGATTCCTTTTTCAGCGCCGACGCTCGCGTTGAATCGGTCGACGATGTCCCGCATCGCCTCCGCTTCGACGCTGGTCCACTTTTCCCAGTAGCGGACCACCGTTCGCTGCGTGGGGATGTCGACCTGGCTGCGCGGCCCGAAAAGCAGCAGCCCGACCGCGGGGCCGCCGAAGACGACCAGCAACAACCACGTGCGAATGTCCGTCGCAGCCCGGGGCATAAAAGGGAATCCCGGCGACGCGCGCTTGCGTTCTACCGGCTGCCGATGAACTCGGCATACCAGCGGCCGCTGGCCTTGACCGTGCGTCGCTGCGTCGCGAAGTCACAGCGCACGATCCCGAACCGCTTCGAGAAGCCTTCCGACCACTCGAGGTTGTCCAGCAGCGACCAGACATAGTAACCGTTCAGCGCCACGCCGGCCGCGAGCGCTTCGGCGCACGCCGCCAAATGCTGCTCGAGGTAATCACGGCGGTCGTCATCTTGCACAAAGTCCTCCGCGTTCGGCTGGTCCGCGAACGCAGCGCCGTTCTCCGTGACGGCCAGTGGCAAGCCGTACCGATCGTGAAACCATCGCAGCAGCGCGGTCAGTCCTTCGGGAATCACCGGCCAGTCCGTGACCGTCACCACGCGCTCCGCCGGCCGGTCGCGGCGATAAGCCAGCGGACCGGCCTCAGCATCGTGCCGCACAATGTCGCTGAAGTAGTAATTGATGCCGAAGAAGTCGACCGAGTTGCGCAGCCGCCGCATGTCGGCCTCAGAGAACGGTGGCAACAGGTCGCCATACGCCGCCCGCAAGGCCTCCGGGTAGTCGCCGAACACCGGCGGATCTGCGAACCAGCCGGCGAAGTCGAGCAGGGCCCGTTCGGCGGCCGCCGCGTCTTCAGCGCCGTCCTCGAACGGATAGGCGAAGGTCGAGTTGATCGCCAGGCCAATGCGGCCTTTCGGGTTCATCCCGCGGTATCGCTCGACGGCGGCCGCGTGGGCCCGCAGCAACTGGTGGCCGGCCAAATAGCCGAGCCGCCGATCCTGGACGCCCGGCGGGTGCAGGCCGGCGAAGTAGCCCGCGGTGACGCTGACCCAGGGCTCGTTCAGCGTGACCCACTGCTGAACCCGGTCGCCCAGCCGCCGGAAGAGCACTTCGCCGTAGTCGGCAAAGACCTCCGGCAGATCTTCGCTCAGCCAACCGTTCAGCTCGAACTGCAATGCGGCCGGCAGATCCCAGTGGTAGAGCGTGATGAGCGGGGCGATCCCGGCCGCCAGCAACTCGTCGACGAGTCGGTCGTAGAAATCGAGCCCGGCCGCGTTCACGGTCGCGCGTCCGGCCGGGAGCACCCGCGCCCAGTTGACGCTGAAGCGGTAGGCGTTCAGGTTCAGGGCCTGCATGAGCGCCACGTCTTGGCGGTAGCGGTGGTAGTGGTCGCAGGCGCTCGCGCCTCGGTCGCGGCCCCGGATGCGGCCCGGGATGGATTCCCACACGTCCCAGGTGCTGGGGCCTTTGCCGGCGGCGGTGCTCGCGCCCTCGATCTGAAACGCGCTGGTGGCGGCGCCCCAGCGGAAGTCGGATGGAAATCGGCGGCGTAAATCGGACATCAGGCACCGGTATTGGAAGACGACCCGCTCGAGCGGGCGGCCGGGAGCAAATCCTGAAAGCGCTTGCAACGCCAGCGCCAATGGGTAAACTACTCTTAGATCATGGCCTCTTCAACTCGAACAAGGCCACTTGCATGTCACGTCTTCAGCACATCCAACGAGGAGGGAAGCAATGCAGCAGCGACTGATGCGCGCCGCGGTGGCGGCGTCCATGGCTTGGCTGGTCGGCGTCGCCGCCGCCCAGATCACCAGCGTCGACTCGGTCATCATCGAAGAGCGGAAGTTCAACGACTACCCCGACAGTACGCTCACCGTCACCAACAACTTTCCGGCATTACTGACCGTTGTTGAGCAAGAATTCGGCAGCGGCGGCTTCGCCAACCGCCACGACGCGATCTTTTCGGCCGACGGTGGGGCGACGGCGTATGCCCTGTCGAACGACGAGGCGTTTGACGTCTCGATGACGATGGTCCTGGACGCCGGATCGATCGCTCCGCGGAAGGAGGCCGGCTGGCGCATGGACACCGGCGTGGTCGGCGAGCAGTTCTTCCAGGTCACGTCGGATGGTGAGGTGGCCGCGTTTGGCGGGGCGCTGCCGTTCCACAGCTTCGGCGGCGGCGTCTACACGCCGGGGACGGCTGCCAAGCTGCGGATGATCTACACGCCGGACGACGACGACGACGCCTTCGACGGCGACGCGGCGACGATGGAGTACATCCTCAACGGCACGTCGAGCGGTCCGCTGGACTTCGGGAACACTGAGAACGGCATCATCGACGGGACCGACCTGCGCTTGGTCGGACAGTTTCAGCCCGACGGCAGCAACCCCGGCGACTTCGCGTCCGCCCAGTTCCGAAACATCGTGATCGTGCCTGAGCCAACCAGCCTGCTGTTGCTCGCGCTGGGCGGCCTCGGCTTGCTGCGACGCCGCTGAGAAACGGGCGAACGGGTGGCGGCGCGGGTCGGCCGCGCCGCCATCGACAATCCAAATCGTAAACCGAGCGTGCGGGCGCGAAGCCTTGCTCGTGGGAAGTGTATGTCCCCGCGCCGGAGATTGGTTCACAACGGACGGAGGGGCGAGCGACGGAGTGCCAGCCATGAAACGCCTGACCCAACCGCACCCGCGTGACCGCCGCAGCGGTTTTACCCTCATCGAGCTGCTGGTCGTGGTTGCGATCATCGCGCTGCTGATCTCGATCCTGTTGCCGTCGCTGCAACGGGCCCGCGATCAGGCCAAGACCACCGTCTGCCTCTCCAACGGCAAGCAATTCGCCCTCTCCGTGCTCTACTACGCCGAGGACCGCGACCAGCACCTGCCGTATGTGCTCCGCTGGAACGGCCGCAGCCACCAGTATCACCAGATCATCGCCCTCTGGGAGTACATGCAGGACCTCGACCTGTACATCTGTCCCTCGGCCGACGCGCAGAACTCCGTCACGCGCCTCTTCGACCAGGGCGAGGACGGCAGCGGTGGCGGCAGCGGCGCGATCCTCGACGAGACGAACCACTACTACTTCGTCCGCAAGACCAACGACTACTACCAGAAGACCGCCTTCGCCGAGAACTGGTGGCCCGAGCACGACCCCACTGACATCCCGACCGTTCAGTTCCCCGGGCTCTACACCGAATACTGGTTCAACGACTTCGAGTCGAACCTGATCACGCTCCCCCGCGGCTACCTGTCACCCCTGCCCAAGATGAACGGCGGACAGATCGGCCGCATCCCGGCGCCGCAGTACGCGGTGCCCTTCATGGATCACCTCTGGAACTTGCCGGTTGATCGGATGCGCCATGGCCGCGGGCTGATGGTCGGCTTCCTCGACGGGCACGCCGAGATCCTCCCGAAGGAGGAGATCTACGACCTCAACGGCCGGGCGGCAGGTCCCAACGACGCCGCCAGCGACTACGACGCGCATGGCAACCGCCCGGTATACGCGTGGGGATTGACCAAGCGGGGGTGGGACTTTTTGCGCTAGGCACGACGACGTTTTTTTGCTGAGCACTGCACATTCGGAGAGGATAGAACGGCATGAACACCGCAATCCGGCTCATGGTCGTGGGAGCGCTGCTGGCTGCCAGCGGCGTTGCCCTCGCCCGCCAACAGGTTTTGAACAACGGCAGCTTTGAGGCGTTCAACGACGTCGATGCGTTTCAGGCCGAGGGCTGGGTCGAGTTCGGGGGCTTCTCCGAACGCAGCATCGCGGTCAACCTCGCGCCACCCGGCGGCGAGGCTTCGGTCAAGGCGTTCGGCGCCGGTGACGAGACGGTCTCCGGCGTCTTCCAGGACGTCCCGATCCTGCCCGGCGACGTGGTCGAGATCTCCGGGGCCGCGCTGAGTCGCGGTTCCGACTTCATCGGCGGCGACGTCGTCGCGGTCATCCGGCTCGAGATCCTCGACGCCGGCGAGAACGTCCTCGACAGCGCCGAAACGACGCTCCTGACGCCCTCCTCCGACGCGGACACCTGGGTCGCCGACGCGGCCGGCCCGATCAACGCCCCCGCTGGCGCCGCCGTCGCGCGTTTCGTCTGCGAGTGGCGGTTCAACAACACTTCCGCCGGCTCGGCCTTCTGGGACGATTGCATGCTGCTGGTCAACGGCAGCGATGAATTGATCAACGGCACCTTCGAACAGTCCAAGACGATCGAGGAAGAGGTGCTGCTCGACTGGCTCGGCTTCGGCAGCCGCTCCCGCTCGGAGCTCTTTGCCTTCGAGGGTGCCGCCAGCGCCGTGAACGCCGTGGGCACCGCGAGCTTCTCGGGCCTCTTCCAGAACATGGTCGAGCTCGAGGCCGGCAACCGGATCGTCCTGCTCGCCCGCGGGCTGAACCCATCGGTCGATGGCGTCACCCAGCTCTCGACGGTCCCCGGCATCAAGCTGGAGTTCTCGCCGCCGACCGGCGCGACCACGCCCGACCCGGTCGAGAACCTCGCCTTCGATGAGACCGCGCCCGAAGACACCTGGGTCCCGGTGAGCCTCGCCACCGTCGTCCCCGACGGCGTCACCAAGGCCCGCGTCGTCCTGATCAACTTCGACGAGTCCGACGTCAACGGCCCGGTCTACGCCGAGAACGCCCTCTTCGAGCGCGACAGCGCGCCCGGCGTCAACCAGCTCCTCAACGACAGCTTCGAGGACGGCCCTGGCGGCGTCGGCGGCCTCGCGGACTGGAACGAGTTCCGCAGCCTCTTCTCCGGCGCCCAGAAGAGTGCCTTCGAGGTGCCGGCCCTCGACGGCATCAACGCCGCGAAGTTCTTCGGCGAGACCGCCGGCCTGACCCAGGAGGTTCCCGTCGAACCCGGCGAGACCGTCACGCTGACCTGCCAGTTCCGCTCGCGTAGCGTTGATCCCTACGCCGATCCCAACGCGCAGGCCGGCGTGAAGATCGAGTGGGTCGCCGGCGAGGTGCCCCCGCAGATCGATATCGTCGGCGACACCGTCCAGAACAACGTTTACGAGGTCAACGTCGACCCGGTCGACACGTGGGTCCCGCTCACGATCGACTTCACGATGCCGCCCGGCAGCGCCGCCCTCACGCGGGCAGTCACGATCATCGGCTTCGGCGGCGGGCTGACCGAGAACTTCTACTTCGATGGCTTCGAGGCCGTTGTCACCAACCGCTTCCCCGACGGGGCGGACGTCGATGGCGACAATGACCAGGACCTCGTCGATGTGGCCTCGTTCCAGACCTGCTTCGCTCCTGGCAGCGGACTCGGTTACCCCTGCCTGGTCTACGACTTCGACGAGAACGACACCATCAACCTGACCGACTTCGGCACCTTCGAGGGCGGCATGACCGGCCCCGTCGCCGAGTAAGCCCGCCCCGCAACTCCAAAACCAAAGCGGGCGGATGCGCGTCTGACGCATCCGCCCGCTTTCCTTTTCACGCAGGGTCCGCCGTCCGCGGCTACTCCGCCGCCGAACGCGACGCGGGCCGATGACGCAGCAGCTGCCCCGCCCGCGCACCGGTCCCCTCGCCATCAATCCAGGCCGGCTGCCCGTTCACGATCACCCACGCAAAGCCGCTCGCCAGCCGATGCGGCTGCTCGAACGTCGCGTTCGCCCGCACCGCGGCCGGATCAAACACCAGCACGTCCGCCGCCCAGTCCTCCGCCAGCCGGCCGCGGCGCTGCTGGGTCAGCCCGATCGTCTCGGCCGTCAGTCCGGACATCTTGTGCACAGCCGCCTCCAGCGAGAGCACCCCGCGCTTGCGCACAAACTCCTCGATCATCCGCGCGAACGAGCCGTGCCCGCGGGGGTGGCGGGCGGTCGCGCTACCGTCCGAACAGAGCATCACGTGCCGATCGATCAGCAGCCGCGCTTGCAGCGCATCGTCCATCACGAAGTAAGCCGCCTGTGCTCCGCCCAGCCCGATGTCGTCGATCAGCACATCCTCGAACGGCTTGTCGAGCTCGGCGGCAACGTCGGCCAGCGTCTTGCCCGCCCACGGCCCCGTCCCGAGCAGCGTGGCTTCCGGTCCGTTGCGCAGCGTCACTCGCCGCCGCAGGTAGTCTGCGAGCGCCGCCCGCTGCGTCCGGACGACCTCGTTGTAATCGTGCGGCGGCTTGGCGAAATCCGGGAAGACGATGTTGATGCCGGTGAAGCTCGCGGTGTACGGGTAGATGTCGGCCGTCACCTTCTGGCCGGCTGCCCGCGCCGCGGCGAGCCGCTCCAGCAGCTGCTCGGCGCGTGCCGCGCCCTGGCCGTACGTGATCTTGATGTGTGACACGTGCACCGGGCAGTTCGCCCGCCGGCCCTGTTTCAGCAGCTCGTCCACCGCGGCCGCGATCTCCGAATCGTCCTCGGAGCGCAGATGGCTCATGACGAGCCCACCGGCCGCAGCGACCGGCGCGGCCAGCGCCGCCAGCTCATCCGGCTTGGCGAACGAGCCCGGCTGGTACTCGAGCCCTGTCGTGAGCCCGAAGCAGCCGGCCGCCAGCGCCGCGCGCACCAGCTTCTGCATCGCCGCGATCTGCTGCGGCGTCGGGTCCGGGTCGAGGCCGACGCCCGCGAGCGTCCGCACCGTCCCGTGGCCCACGAACATGGCGATGTTCGTCGCGCTGCCCTTGGCGTCGACGTCTGCCATCCACTGCTTCAGGTCCGGCGGGCTCGAGCCGTCCTGGCCGAGGCACTGCGTCGTCACGCCCATCGCCAGGAAGTTCGCCCCGCTGTGATCGGGATCGCCGTGGCTGTGCGCATCGATGAAGCCTGGCGTGACCACTTTGCCGCCGGCGTCGATCACCCGCTCGGCATCCACGCTGGCCGGATCGATGCGCCCGATTCGCTTGATCCGGCCAGCCTCGATCAGGACATCCGCCCGCCGACCCGGCGCCCCGGTGCCGTCGATCACCGTGCCGCCGTGAATCAGGAGCGTGGCGGCCGGTTCCGCCGCTTGCCCGCCCGCGACCACCAGCGCCGCGGCGAGCACGCCTCCTAGGTAGCGCATGCCGCTTCCTCCTTACTCTGCTTGCATTTCGGCCGCGATCCGTTCGGCCGCCCGCAGCGCGCGCAGCAGGTTGCCGCCGAGGATCTTGCGAATGTCCGTCTCCGAGTAGCCCCGGTTCAACAACTCCTGCGTGATGGCCGGATACCCCGACACGTCCTCGAGCTGCAGCGGGAACTTGGAAGCCCCCTCGTAGTCCCCGCCGAGGCCGACGTGATCGACCCCGGCGATCTGCACGATGTGATCGACGTGATCGACCAGCGTCCGTACCGTGCCGGACGATGTGATCGACGTGATCGACCAGCGTCCGTACCGTGCCGGTTGGTACCGGGTGCTCGGCCTTCCACGCCGTCCACGCGGCCTGGAACGCCTCGCGCTCCGAGTGCTTTTCCCTCAGGGCCCGCCGTACCTCGAAGTAGTCGGCCATCGCGATCGCGCCCGCGGGATGGATATACCCTGAGAAGAACACCAGCATCACGACCCCGCCATTGTCCTTGATGCCGCGGAGCACGTCGTCCGGCACGTTGCGGCCATGCTGCGCGACCGCATAGGCGCCCGAGTGCGACGAGATGATCGGCGCCCGGCTCACCCGCAGGACGTCCCGCATCGTGTCATGAGAGACGTGGGCGATGTCCACCAGCATCCCCAGCCGGTTCAGCTCGCGGATCACCTCCACGCCGAACGCCGACAGCCCGCCCGAGCGCGCTTCGTCGGAGCACGCGTCCGCCCAATCGATCGACTCCGAGTGCGTCAGCCCCAGGTACCGCGCGCCCCGATCGTAGAACTCGCGGAGCGTCGCCAGCGAGTTCTCGATCATGTGGCCACCCTCGATCCCGATCAGCCCGGCGATCTTTCCGCTGCGGCTGATCCGCTCGATGTCGTCGGCCGTCCGGGCCAGCGCAAAGGTGTCGTCGTAGCGGGCGATCATCCGGTCGATCAGGTCGAATTGCTCGAGCGCCATCTTTTTCGCGGTGCCGGTCCGCGCCGTCTCCGGGGGGACGTACACCACCCAGAACTGCCCATCGACGCCGCCGCGCCGCAACCGTGGGATGTCGGTCTGGATGTCGGTCTGGAGCTTCGCGATGTCGAGCCGCTCGAAGTCCCCCGCGGCCCGGACCCGCACACGCCACGGCAGGTCGTTGTGCCCGTCGATCAGCAGCGCGGACTGGTGCAGCCGCAGCGCTTCGGGGGTGATCTCGATCGGCCCCGGCTCCCGGGCGGCCGTCGGCGCCCCTCTCTCGTCCGCCCCCGGCGCCCCGGCGGCCAGCATGACCAAGACCATTCCCCAGACGACCGGCTGCCAGCTCGGCATCATCTTCCCCGTTGAATTCGACCGGTATTCGCGCGACGTGCGGCGTGCTCGCCTCTGGGAGAAAAGTGTAGCCGACTTTCGCGGCGGGCAGAACTGCGGCGCGGCGCGAAGCCGGTGCGGTCTCGCGCGCGTCAACCGCCGTGGGCCCGATAAGTCCGATGGGGGGAGATTTCAGTCGGTGTCTCGCGCCTTTCCTCGTGCTGCGCCCGTCTCGATTCAGACCTGGGGGCGGTGACCGCGGACGAGCTTGACGGCGCTGCGGAAAGGCTTTTGGGAGCAGTGTGCCGGCGTGCTATAATTTTTGATGAGCCACACCTTCTGTAGACCAGCCATCGGTGCCCCCATGCTGCGATCGCTCGCGTTCGGATTCATCACGCTCGCCGTACCGCTGTCCCTGGCAGCCGATGCGGACAACCAGGTCGAGCACGCCGGCCTCTCGCATGTCGGCTGGCAGGACCGTCGGCCGCTGTGCCCGCTCGACGGTGAGGCGTTCAGCCTTCGCTTCCAGGCCTACCGCTTCGACCTGACGGCCGCCCGCGTTAGGGTCGACGTCGGCGGCGCGATCACCTGGGTCGCGGCGAGCTTCCTGAAGGACCGCGGGCCCTACGCGATCTGGGAGGCTACCGTTCCCGCGACGGCGGCAGATCAGCTCAGCTACGTGATCGAGGTCCAGGACGGCGGCGACATCGACTACATCGGGCCCGACGGCCCGGCGGAAACCCTGCCGGCGAACGGTTGGCTGATCGACTACCAGACGCTGAGCCACGCACCGCTGGGGGCGACGCCGACCAGCGACGGCGGCTGCGTCTTCCGCGTCTGGGCGCCCAGCCCCGCCAGCGCCGTGGTCCGCGGCAGCTGGAACGGCTGGGGCAGCGGCACGCCGATGTGGCGGGTCGGTGATGATTTCATCGCGTACGTTGCGAACGTACCGGCCGGCAATCGCTTTACCGGCGCCAACTACAAGTACGTCTTCAACGGCAACAACTGGAAGCCCGATCCACGGGCCCGTGCGCTCAACCCCGGCGACAACTACAACAGCGTCGTCGTCGATCCGCGCAGCTACGAATGGGGCAGCGATGATTACCGCACGCCGCCGTTCGAGGACCTGATCATCTACCAGGTCCACACGGGCACGTTCGCCGGCCGCAACGATCCGGTCGGGTTCGCCCCGGACCCCTCGCGGTACTGGGACGTGGCGCTGCGGGCCGATCATCTGGCCGAGCTGGGCGTGACGGCGGTCATGTTCAACCCCTTCACTGAGTTCCCGTGGGACTGGTCGGGCGGCTACAATCCGATCACGCAGTTCGCGCCCGAGGCCGCCTACGGCCACCCCGACGACGTCAAGCGGATGGTCGACGCCCTGCATGAACGCGGGATCGCGGTGCTGCTCGACGTGGTCTGGAACCACAACTCCGACAGCGATAACTTTCAATGGCTGTACGACGGCGGCCAGATATATTTCGACACCCCCCCCGAGCAGACGCCGTGGGGGGCGCAGCTCGACCTCGACCGGCCGGAGGTGCGGGCGTACTTCCTCGACAGCATGCGCTCCTGGCTGGAGGAGTACCGCCTCGACGGCTTCCGCTTTGACGCGACGAGTTTCATCAGCCAGCCGCAGGCGGGCGGCTGGTCGCTCATGCAAGCGGCCAACGATCTGGCGGACCAGCGCTTCGCCGACCGCCTGCTGATCGCCGAGCAGCTCCCCAACGATCCGTGGATCGTGCGTCCGACCTCGCTGGGCGGGGCCGGCTTCGACAGCCAGTACCACCTCCAGCACCGCGAGGCGCTGCGCAGCGCGATCTTCGACGCCGCGTTCGGCAGCCCGAACATGTGGGCCATTCACGACGCGCTCTACGCGACCGATAGCGGCATGAGCCCCCTCCAGCGGCTCAACTACATCGAGCTGCACGACGAGGCCTGGCCGACGAGCGGTGGCGAGCGTCTGGTCCGCACGATCGATCCGCTTGCGCCGCATGACAGCGCGTACGCCGTCGGCCGCACGACGGCCGCCCAGGGGCTGAACCTCCTCGCGCCGGGAATCCCCGCCTTTTTGATGGGCACCGAGTGGCTCGAGGACACGAACTTCGGCTCGAACCGCGAGCCCGGAAACCCGGATAACCGGATCAACTGGGCGCTGAAGGAAGCGCACCGCCCGATCTTCGACTACTACCAGGACGTGATCGCCGTGCGCAAGGGCAACGCCGCGTTGCGCGCGAACGCCGCCTACGACGTCTACCACGTCAACGACGGCGCCGACGTGCTCGCGATGCACCGCTGGGACAACGACGGCAATCGCATCGTCGTCGTGCTCAACATGGGCAACAACGCCTTCGACGTCTACGAGCTCGGCATGCCGGCCGGCGGCGCCTGGTACGAGCTGATCAACAGCCAGGCCGACGGCTACGAGCTCGACGGCTTCACGCTGGACGACCGCTGCAACGGCGGTCCGATCATGGCCGACCTGCCCGCCCGCCAGGGCTTTGCGCAGTCGGTCTCGATCCGCGTACCGGCGATGAGCCTGAGCGTGCTGCGTCACGCCGCGCCGCCCGAGCCGTTTCTCGACGGTGACCAGGACCTCGTGACCGACGCCTGTGACAACTGCCCGACGGTTGCGAACCTGGCCCAGGAAGACCACAACGCCGACGGCGTCGGCGATGCCTGCGATTGCAACGACAACGGGGTCAGGGATGAGGTGGAGCTACTCGCAGGCACGAGCACCGATGCTGACGAAGACGGCATCCCCGACGAATGCCAGGTCGGCTTTGCCCGCGGCGACCTCAACTGCGACGGCCTGATCGACTTCTTCGACATCGACCCATTCGTCACCGCACTGCTCGACGAGAGCGGCTACGCGGCAGTATTCCCCGGTTGTGACGCCGACCTGGCCGACATGAACGCTGACGGCGTGGTCGACTTCTTCGACATCGACCCCTTCGTCGCGACGCTGCTCGCGGGCGAGTAGGGGGCTACGGCAGCGCCTGCAGCACGACGCCGGCGACCGACGGAACTGTCACGGTGACGCCGCCGTTGCGCGGCCTCACGCGGCCGTCGAATCCGAACAGGCCGTGCCAGGCGTCGGCCGTGCTCGCGTCCGCGACCGGGATCGTCACCGCCTGCCGCTGGTCGCTGTTGTTCAGCGCCACCAGCAGCGTCTCCTCGTCGGTCGACCGGACGAACGCCCAGACGTCAGCTTCGTCGTCGGTCAGCACCGTCCGGAACGTCCCGACGCGTAGCGCCGGATGTGCGTTCCGCAGCGCGATCACCGCGCGGTAGAACGCCAGGTGGTCCTCCATCACGTGGTTCTCTTCCGGCTCGTCGTACGGCTCAAGATCCTGCCAGAGCATCGGCTTGCGGCAAGTCGGATCGTCCGCGCCCCACATGCCCGCCTCGTCGCCGTAATAAACCATCGGCGCGCCGCTGTAGGTCATTTGCAGCAGCGCGATCAGCCGCGCCCGCCGGTACGCCGACGGCGGCGGCTTGGCGTTGTTGTAGTTCGGGCCGTTGTCCTGGATGCGGTTACCGTGGTCGTACGGCCGATCCGGGTTGAGCGCCATCGACACGAGTCGATCGGTGTCGTGGCTGTTCATCAGGTTCTGCAGCACGAGCGTCGCCGCCTGCGGGTACGCCAGCCGCAACGCTTCCAGCCGCCGGTCGAGTTCGCTGACGCTGATCTTCCGCTCCTGGTTGACCGACCACGCCAGCACCGCCCGCGCGAACTGGTAGTTCATCACCGCGTCGAAGTGCTCGCCATCCAGCCAGGAGTCGGCCCGGTCCCAGATCTCGCCGACGATGTACGCCTCCCGGTTGATCGACTTCACGTGCTCCCGCCACTGGGCCCAGAACGGGGCCGGGATCTCGCCCGGCACGTCCAGCCGCCAGCCGTCGATCCCGTCGCGCGGGTCGCCGTCGCCGTTCGGATCCATCCAGCGCCGCGTCACCGCAAAGATGTGTGCTGCCAGTGACTCGCTCGCCAGCCCGTCCGCCGTCTTGGCGAACGCCGGCAACGCGCCGAAGCCGCCCCAGCCGTTGTACGCGAACGGCTCCCAGCTCGTGACGTCGAACCAGTCGGCGTACCGCGACTCCCGGCCACGCGCGCGGACGTCCACGAACGCGGGATGCTGCGTCCCGACGTGGTTGAACACGCCGTCGATGATCACCTTCATGTCGGCCGCATGCGCCGCCTCCAGGAACCGCAGGAACACCGCATCTGAACGCGTCAACTTCCACGTCGACGGGTCCAGCAGGTCCTCCTGCGCAACCACCTCCTCGTAGTCATCCTGCGCCCGCCCGACCCCAAAGTCCGGATCGATGTGCAGGTAGTTCGTCGCGTTGTACTTGTGATGGCTGTCCCCGATGAAGACCGGGTTCAAATACAGCGCGTTGACCCCGAGCCGCTTCAGGTACGGCAGCTTCTCGATCAGCCCCTGGAAGTCGCCGCCGTACAGCCGGTCGAAGACATACCACTGGTAGAAGCTCTGTCCCGCCTCCCGCTCGCGCTGCCGCTCCCAACTCGTCGGCGTGAACCACGCGCTCGTCCACGGGTGCACCCGCGGCGGGTCGTTCGACCGGCTGCCGTTGCGAAACCGATCCGGCATGATTTGGTACCACACCGCGTGCTTCGCCCAGTCCGGCGTCGTGAAGATCTCGTCAACCGCGTAGTCCGCCGCGAAAACCGCCGGCCCCGACCGCACCAGCCCGCCATCCCGCAGTACGAACGTGTACTCCCACGCCGCCTGGCCCGCGGTCCGCGCCGCCGCCGGCACCGTCACCTCCGCCTGCCACAACGCCGTCAGCGGATCCGTGTGCACCACCTGCATCGCGGTCCGCGGCCCGTTCCGCACCGCCACCGCCACGCCTTCCAGGTCGTTCGCCAGCGTCTTCAGCCGCACCAGGGCCCGGTCCCCCGCCAGCGGCTGAAAGTACAGCGGCAGGTCCGGGTTGTGCACCAGCCCCGCCACGTGAATCTCGCCATCGCCGGCCACGCTCGGCGATTCGCTGAGCTGCGCCGTCGCCCCCAGCCGCAGCAGCGAGTTCCCCGTCCCGAACTCGTTCGGCGCTCGCGCCGGGTTCTCCGGGTCGTTGCGCCAATCCTGCCCGTCCACCACGAACTTGTACTCGTGCCGCCCGCCCGCCAGCTCCACCGCCGCCAGCCAGTAGCCGTCCCCCCGCGGCCCGATCATCGGCGTCGCGCCCGCGTTCCAGTCATTGAAGGTCCCCGCCAGGCTCACCGCCTTCGCCTCCGGCCCCGGCTTGAAGCGGAACGTGCACCGCCACCCCGTCGCCGCCGGCGTCGCCGTCACCGACGGCGGCAACGCGCCAGCATCCACCTGCGCCGGCCGCTCCACCAGCGGCGCCGGCGGCCAGTCGCCAGCCGCCATCGCCCCCGCCCCGGTCAACACCAATGCGGCCCACGCCGCCCGCCGCCAGATCGCTTGTCTCATCGGATTGCTGCCCTGCAAGAAGAGAAATATACTGCGCAGACGCACTTCGCCGCCGAGTTGTTCGCCGCCAAAGCCGCCGGCATTCCGAGTTGTCGATGCGCCCCAGCCCGCCGCCGTCCTCTTCGCTCCGCCGCCTGCCACGCGGCCGCGTTCTGGCCGCCGCCAGCGTCCTGGCTGCCGGGCTTTTTATCTCATTCTACCTGCATGCGACGGCCGCGGTGAACCTGCCCGTCGCCGTCGGCCTCACTGGCGTCAGCCTGCTGTTCGGCGCGCTCCAGCTTGTCGGTCGCCTCAAGGACGTCCTCCGCACCACCATCGCTGCCGTCGCCATCGTCCTTGTCGCCGGCTCCTTCGGCTGGACGATCGTGCGGCCGTTTTGGACGGATTGGGAGCGGGGCGACAAGATCGAGCTCGTCCTCATGAACTGGGGCGGCGGGGGCGGCCAGCAGGAAGACCAGATCGTCGCCGCCGTCGTCGCCGACTTCGAAGCCCAGCACCCCGACATCACCGTCAAGCGCATCAACCCTGGCGACACCAACTCCTTCATGACGAAGCTCCAGACCATGATGGCCGCCGGCACGCCGCCGGACGTCTTCTACATGGCCACCGAGCGGTTCAGCGCCTTCGCCGGCCAGGACCTGCTCAGTCCGCTCGAGCCGCTGATCGCCGCCGACCGCGCCGCCGGCCGCCCGACGCTCAACCTCGACGATTTCTTTCAGCCGACCGTTGACTGCTTCCGCTTCGACGGCGAGCGCAGCGGGCAGGGCCCGCTTTACGGCATCCCCAAGGACTTCACCACCTGGGGCATCTACTACAACCTGGACGCCTTCGACGCTGCCGGCGTGCCCTATCCGACCGCCGACTGGACCTGGGAAGACTTCCACCAGAAAGCCCAGGCGATCGGCCAGCTGCCCGACATGCTCGCCGGCGCCGAGCTTGTCACCTGGTCCGTGCCGATCCGCATGTACCTCCGCTGTTACGGCTACGACGTCACCACCCCCGATTTCGAGCAGTCCCGCCTGTTCGAGCCCGACATCTACGCCCTGCTCAACCGCCTCCGCGCCTGGCGCTACGAAGAGGAAAAAACGCTCGTCAGCGGCGCCAGCCAGGTCGCCCAGGGCGACAGCATCTTCGTCACCGGCCGCATCGGGATGGTCGGCCCCCTCGGCCGCTGGGTCGTCCCGAAGTACCGCGACATCGAGGACTTTCGCTGGGACTTCGCGCCGCTGCCGCGCGGGACGCAGGCCGCCAACGCCGTCGCCACCGTTGCCTGGTCGATGAGCAAGGACACCCGCCACCCCGAGGCCGCCTGGGAGCTGCTCAAGTTCATGTCCGGCCCCGAGGGGCAGCGGCGGGCGGCCGAGCTCGGGCTCGCGATCCCCTCGCTCAAGGCCGTCGCGAACAGCGAAGCCTTCCTCACGCCGGACCTGCCGCCGGCCAACGATGCCGCGTACCTCGAGCAGATCGCCTCCGCCGAGGTGCTCCCGATCCCTGCAGACCCCGAGTGGGAATCCCGACTGAACACCCGCATGGAAGAGGCGCTGCGCTCCGGGCTTCCCTTCGACGCCGCCCTCGAGGACCTCGAGGCGGACTGGGCGCGGGCGCAGCGGAATCCGCTGCGCCGGGCCGACTTCCCGCCGATGCCCTGGTCGACGCTCGGCTGGTGGCTCGGGCTGCCGGCGCTGATCGCCGCCCTGGTCGGGGCGGCCGTCTGGTGGCGGCGGCGCCCCAGCCGAATCGCTTTCCGCGAGGAGCTATGGGGCTACACCCTGCTCGGTCCCTGGCTGCTCGGCTTCTTTGCCTTCATGGCCTTCCCGATCGTGCTCTCGCTGCTGTTGTCGCTGGCGAAGTGGAACGGCGTCTCCACGCTCGAGTACGCCCAGTGGGTCGGTCTCGGCAACTACCGGCACCTGCTCTTCGACCAGCCCCGCTTCTGGACCAGCCTCCGCGTGACGGCCTACTACGCGCTGTTCGCGGTGCCGCTCGGCCAGCTGCTCTCGCTCGGGGCGGCGTTGCTGATGAACCACGAGACGCGGCTGAGCGGCGTTTTCCGTAGCGCGTGGTATCTGCCCAGCGTGCTGGCCGGCGTCGGCGTCGCGATCCTCTGGCGCTGGGTCTTCGACGGCGACGTCGGGCTGATCAACACGTACCTGCTCGGCCCGCTCTGTGAGCTCTTCAACCAGCAGGTCGCCCCCGGGGTCAACGCGATCACGGCGTCCTTCGGCGCCCAGTGGCTGCCCACCGACCTCGAGCCGCCCCGCTGGTTCACGGCCGACGCCGCCTGGTTCGGGCCGCCGGCGTTTGCGATCATGAGCTTCTGGACGATCGGCGGCACGATGGTCATCTACCTGGCCGGCTTGAAGGGCATCCCCAGCGAGCTCTACGAGGCGGCCGCCATCGACGGTTCCAGCCTCTGGCAGCGCTTCCGTAACGTCACGCTGCCGATGCTCAGCCCGGTGATCTTCTTCAATGGCATCATGGCCGTCATCGCGTCGTTCCAGGTTTTCACGCAGGCATTTGTCATGACCGGCGGCGGTCCCGGCGACGCGACGCGCTTCTACGTGCTGTACCTCTATAACGCGGCGTTCGAGGACCACCACATGGGGTACGCCTCCGCGATGGCGTGGCTGCTGCTGGTGATCATCCTGACGCTGACGCTGTTCGCCTTCCGCGGCTCGCGCCGCTTCGTCTACTACGAGGCTCTCAAGTGACGCAGGCCAACACCAACCTGACGCCCCGCCCGCCCGCCACGGGCGCGGCCCCGCTGCGGCCCGTCACCCCCGCCGAGCCCGGTGCCGGGGCCGACTGGAACCGCGGCGGCTTGACGGTCGTCGTCTACCTCCTGTCGGCCGGCGGCGCACTGCTGATGCTCTTCCCGCTCTGGTGGATGATCGTCGTCAGCCTCGAGACCGCCGGCGAAGCCCGGCAGGCGGCCACCGCGGCGGCCGGCTTCGAGCTCATCCCCGACGCGCCCCAGCTCGGCAACTACCCCGAAGCCCTCGCCCAGATGGGCACCGAGCGCTGGTTCGGGTTCATCAACGCCCTCACCAACACGATCGTCATCACCACGCTCAGCGTCATCGGCCAAGTGCTCTCGTGCAGCCTCGTGGGCTACGCCTTCGCCCGGCTGCGCTTCCGCGGTCGCGACCCGTTCTTCATCCTTATGCTGGCGACGATGATGCTGCCGCCGCAGGTGACGATGATCCCGATGTTCATCCTCTTCCGCACGCTGGGGATGGTGGACACGATCTGGCCGCTGGTCTTGCCGACGTTCCTGGGCCAGCCGTTCTACATTTTTCTCTTCCGCCAGTTCTTCTCGCAGGTGCCCGAGGCCTTGGTCGAGGCGGGGCGGCTGGACGGCTGCACGCACCTCGGCATCTGGTGGCGGATCATGATCCCGATCTGCAAGCCGGTGATCGCGATTACCGCGATCTTCACCTTCATGTTCGTCTGGAACGACTTTCTCGGGCCGCTGATCTACCTCCACAGCGAGGAGAAGTTCACGCTGGCGATCGCCCTCAACGCGTTCCGCAACCAGTTCGGCGGCGTGAGCGACGTCCACCTGCTGATGGCCGCCAGCGTCGTCACCATGATCCCCTGCGTCGTGCTTTTCTTCTACGGGCAGAAGCAGCTCGTCGGCGGCCTCAGCCTCGGTGCGGTCAAGGGCTGAGGCAAAGCAGGGCGGGGCGTGCCAGGGTGCGTTGGTTCCCGCCGCAGGGTGGGTCGGGCGTCGCGCCCGACAGCGCAACCAGAACCCTTCTCCTTCCGAAAGGCCCCGCGCAAAAGAACGCGGGCGACCTGGTCTCCGCCAGACCGCCCGCGCGGTTGCTTCAGAAAACGATCGAACCGCTGTTAGCGCCGCCGCAGCATCAGCCCGCCCAGCGTCAACAGCAGCAGCGACGCCGGCTCGGGAATCACGAAGTACTGCAGGCCGTCGAACTGGTTGAAGTCGACGTTCGCCGGCTCACCCAGGTTGCCCGTGCCGGCCGGCAGCCCGCCGAGAACCTGGTTCGACACGAAGTCATGCCCGCCGCCGTTGATGAACGCAGCGATCTTGATCTGGCTCACACCGTCCCAGCCGAGCTCGAGCAGGTCGATCGTCAGCTCGACGCCCGTCAGCACCGTGGCCGGATCGCTGTCAAAAGGATCGCCGAACGGGCCGACGCCCACGACGTTCGAGTTGTCGAGCGCGGCCTCGATGGTGCCGCCTGCCTTCGGCCCGGCACCGCTGATCACCGGCAGGGCCGAGATCTCGCCGCCACCGACGAAGCCGCCGGCGCCCGCGCCACCGGTCGCCAGCTGGGCCGCATTCACAAAGTGCTCCGGATTGCCGCTGCCGCCGATACCGGTCGTGTAGGTGACGAAGTAGTCCGGGGCAAAGCTGGTGTCGAACGTCAGGCCCGCCATCCGGTTCAACCCGTTGAAATCGATGTCCGGGTTGTCGCCCCGCAGCTGGTTCTGGCCGCCGGCCTTCGCATCGACGAACACTTCGAGCTTGTTGAAGTTGGTCTGCAGGTTGCCCGACAGCACCATGTTCAGCTTGCCGCCGTCGATCAGCGCGAAGCCGGCGTTCAGTTCCGAGCCGTCGGCCGTCATCGGCGACGCATCGCCGTTGTTGCCGAACTGCGTTCCGACGGTTTGAACTGACAGCGGGGCGCCGTACTCGGCCGCGCTGCCGTCCACCGTGACCTGGGCCTGAGCCCACCCGGCCGTCGCGAGCGCGACGGCGACGATTGCAAATGCTCGCATGCTTCTGTCCTCCTCTGGGATGTGAATGGGACGGGTCGGCGGTGCGGTGCCCGTCGGATCATCAGATCCTGCGGGGGCGCGCTTCGGTCGCCCCCGCAGGGTTAACCAAACGTTAGTTCTGCACCAACAGGGCGACGAACGGGTCGATATCGAAGAAGTCGACCACCAGGTCCCCGTTGATGTCGTTGGCACAGACGAAGTCACACCCGAACGCGGCGGTCCAGGCTTCCGCGCCCGAAACCAGCGCGGTCACAAACGGATCGATGTCGAAGAAGTCGACGGCGCCGTCGCAGTTCGCATCGCCGATCGTCCCACCGTTACACGACTTGACCCGGGCGTTCAGCGCATCCACGTACAGCCGGAAGACGTCCTCGGCCGCCGTGACGGTCAATGGGATATCGCCCGTGTTGATGCTGCGATTGTCCTCCCCGATCGAATCCCAGCTGCCCGTGACCACCGGCTTCCACGCGTAGTCGGTTGCCGGGTCAAGCCCGCTGCCCTCGTACTTGTAGATGCCCGGAATGACCTCGACCATCGGCGTGTCCGGGTTGTCGTTCGACCAGCCCTGGAATGAGCCGGCCGCCGTCCAGGTGCCCGGATCGGTCGACAGCTTCAGCCGCTGAACGTTCGGCAGCCAGCCGTCCGCGATAATGTTGGTGTCGTACGTGATCGTGACCTCGCCGTTCTCATCCGTGAACAACCAGCTGTTCGGGCCCGGGAACGTATTTGACCACGTCCCGTCCGTCACCTTGAACTCGTACCGCGTGTTCGGCTCGAGGCCGGTGAACGTCAGCACCCACGTATTCTCGTCGGCGCCGGGATCCATCGGGTTGGCGTCCGGGACCCACTGCGGCGTCTGCAGCGAGCCCGCAATATGCGGCGTCTCGATCCCGAACGCCGTGCACTCGGAGAAATCGCCGGCATAAGTGCCGTCTTGCGCCAGGCAGTCGGCCTCGGTGGTGATAAAGCAGTCGACGCCACCGAACGCAGTAACCGCACACGCTCCCGTCGGCGGCGGCACGCATGCGCAGCCCAGGCAATCGCTGTCGTCACCCTGGTACTCGCCGCCCGCGTCCGCGCACGCACCCGCGGTCATCAGGAAGCATTCATCCTCGATGCAGCAGGCCCCCGCCGGCGTCGTGTCACACGGGTTCCCGTCGCACGGGACGCCCGGCAGGAAGGTGCCGTTGCACCCGGCCGCCGTCGTCTCGGTGCAGTCCTCGCCATCGCAGCAGGCGCCGTAAACTTCCGGCAGCAGCGCCGGATCGACCTGCATCGGCAGGTGCAGTGTCGTCGACAGGTCCACGCCCGCCGGGTCACCCAGCGACTCGCCACCCAGCAGGCCGCCCAGCAACTGGCTCGAAATATCGTCGTTCCCGCCGCTCGTGATCATCGCCGTCAGCTCGAACGGTCCTGTCGGATCACCCAGCGCCGCCAGCGGGATCGCCACCTCGAGGCCGGTGCGGACGCCGCTGCCGTCATCAATGCCCGGCTCACCGCTGCCCGTCACGCCGACGGTGTTGCTGTTGTCCAGCGAGGCCAGGAGCGTGGGAGCACCATCATCCCCCTCCACCAGCACGCCGTTCGCTTCAGCACACCGGGCCTGACCGCGACCGGCATAAAAGCCAACCGGCGCGGGGGCGGCCACCGCGTCGAACAGCTCCGCAAGGTTCACCTGCAGGTCGACCGGATCGCTGTTCTCCACCTTGATGATCAACGCAAAGTCAGCTGCGAAGTTCGCACTGAACTTTAAACCCGGGAGGGATTCGTCAACATCCGGGGTCTCGGGGTCGTCCGCCTGCGGCCCCATCCGGTCCAGCGCGCCGAAGTCGATGTCGGGATTGATGCCCGGGCCGAGCAGCTGGTTCTGACCACCCGCCCGCGTGTCAAAGAACACGACCAACTCGTTGCCGTTGTTCTCGAAATTCCCCGCGAAAACAAGATAGATTGTGTCGTCAATAATCGTCCCGTATGTTGCGTCGAGCTCCGAGCCGTTGGCCACGTCCGGACGCCCCCGATCGGCGTCTCCATAGTCTGTCTGCGTGTCCTGGATCGCCCCCAGCCCGAAGTTACCGCCGAACGGCGGGATCCACAGCGACTGCGGGTCCGGGAAGCCATATTCGAGATCATCCGCCGCTCCGTTGACGAACGGCTGGGCCACGGCCGACGCGCTCAGCGCGAAGCTGGCGGCGACAAGAACGAGCAAACGCATGGGGGGACCTCCTAGAACGGTTGGCACGCCTCAATGGCGATAGTCTGCTGCTGATAGAGCGGGAAAGCGCGGTCCGTTGGCCGCTAAGCCAGACAGATCCCCACCGGCTCGGGTAGCCGCACCGAGAGCGTGATCGGCCATCGCTGCTTCCTCCCCACTCCCGGTTGCCGCTCGCAAGGGACTCTGTGTCCGACGACCAGGGTAGTGATCGACGTGATCAACTGGTAATCGACAAGTTTAGCGAGGCCAAGAATCCGAGTAAAGCGTTTTGTCGATAAGGGAGGTTGGGCATAACAACAGGCGGCCCAGATAAACGACATCGCTGGCCCGAATCAAAATTGCAAGCGTTTGGTGCTTTTCTGACCCCCGGCGTCGCGGTATATTGAAATACGCAATTCTCGACGAGCCAGCACGCCGCCGATCGGCTTCCGACTCCTCCTCGCGGCCTTCGGCGGAGGAGTCCCACGATGACCCACTCGCTGCCAAGCAAATCGCATACCAGCGGCTTTACCCTGATTGAATTATTGGTCGTTGTCGCAATTATTGCCCTGCTGATCTCGATCCTGCTGCCGAGCCTTCAGTCGGCTCGGGAACAGGCCCGCCAGGTCCAGTGCAGCGCCAACCTCCGCGGCCTCGGCCAGGCCGTCGCGTCGGTCGGAAACGACTTTAATGAGTTCGGCCCGACCTGGGACGACGGTTTCCCACAGTCCAAGGGCAAGCAGGAGGTCATGCTGACCTGGGTCGACGTCCTCTTTGACCTCGACTATGTCGGCGATCCCGAAATTGGCCTCTGCCCGAACGATGACCGCCCCGACGCGCCCATGCTTGAACGCGGCGAGAGCTGGGGGCACAGCTTCGTCCAGGAGTTCGGGGCCAACCAGGAGCTCCAGCCCGGCGTCCGCACCAGCTACGCCCTCAACTCGATCATGCATTTTCAGTTCCGCGAGGACATTTATCCGGACGCTTCGCGGCAAATCTACGCGGCCGACGGCTGGTGGAACTGGTTTGGCGCCTACAACGCGAGCTGGATCACCGCCAATCTGGGCGTCAGCTCCTTCCGTTGGCCTAACCAATACGCTTCGATGGTCGCCTGGCGCCATGGCCGCCAGCAGCGGTCGCCCGTCCTCCTCCGCGACGGCCACGTCGTGGCTCAGACCCCGCAGCGTAACGCCGGCGGCACCCCGCCCGAGCGGACCCGCTTCGCCCTGTTCGAGTCCGTCGACACGGTCGATACCTTCTCATGGCTGCCGGGCGAAAACCCGAGCCGCGCATGGGATGGCGTCTATCAGGGCGTTGGCGGCTACGACCTCGGGATTGCAGACTTCTTCGGTCGCAGGCCGAAGTGGGTCGGCGCTGACCAGACGGGCGATGCCAAGGTCATCTCGGCGGCCAACAACTGGCACCCGTCCGGGTTCCCGGATCAACTCAGTGCCACCTGGCGGACCGATACCAACGCCTGGGGCAAGCTGCCCAACGAGCAAGCCGACCGCCGTTAGCCAGGAGACCCTGCGATCGCAGCGCGGAACACCAAGCTGGCCGCCCTCGCGGTCGTCATCGCCGCCATTGCCGCGCTGGTTTTCTACTTCAACCGGCCGGCCGGCGGCATCCCGGACCAGTACCAAACGTTTGGCGTGTGCCTTAACTGCCAGACCGAACAGCACGCCAGCCACGGGCCGGCCGATCGGCCGCCGTACGTCTGCCGCGAGTGTGGCGAGCAGGCGGTCTATCCCTGGCTCTACTGCTACGACAGCAACACCCGCTTCGTGCCGCCGCTGATCCGCGATGAGGACGGCGTGCTGCGGATCCCGCCCTTCCCGCGCTCGCCCGTCACGGGTGGCGACAACTTCGGCACTTACGTCCCGGACACCCCGGGCATGGACCCCGAAAACCGCCACCCGCTCCCGGCCTGGCCGCCGGGCAACTGACGCTCCCAAGGCACAGCGACCGACGCCCCGCAAGCAAGCGCCGCTTGAGGCGATGGTTGCGATGCGATCAGACGGGCCATCGGCAAGGTCATCTGGCTATAGCTCTCCGATTTCGGCGCGAACCGTGCGGCCAGCACTCGGGGCTTGCCGCCGCTTGATTCAGACCACCACCTGCCGCGCCCGGGAGGTGAAAGGATCATGAGCCCTGCGCCCGTGGCTAAGGGTGCGTTGTCAGGGGTCTCTGGTGACCGCTGCGATCGCGGCCCGTCCCGTGGGTATACTCCTCTCATATGGCTTCACGCTTCGGAATCGCACTTTTCTCGCTGCTGCTGCTCTCGGTCACCGGCCTCGTCGCGTGGCGGGCAATCGCCCACGCCGACCCGGGGGCCGTGCCCGAGTCAGCCGGCCAGACCGTCGTGGCCGTCGAGGTCGCCCAGGTCACCGGCGGCCGGCTGCGCGAGATCCGCGTCCTCAGCGGCACGCTCGAGGCCTCAACCCGCTTCGACGTCTCCGCCAAGGCCGGCGGCCTCATCGAGCAGATGAGGGTCGACCTCGGCGACGAGATCGAGCGCGACCAGATCGTCGCGGTGCTCGACGACGACGAGTTCGCGCAGGCTGTCGTGCAGGCCGAAGCCGAGCTTGCCGTCCGACAAGCCGAGCTCGCGCGGGCCCAGGCAGAACTCCGGCGGGTGCAACGCGAATATGCCCGGCTCCAGACGCTGGCCGAACGCCGCGTCGTCACCAACGTCGAGCTCGACGAGATCACGGCCACGCTCGAGTCGCAGCAGGCGGCGGTCGAATTGGCCGAGGCCCGGGTCCGCCAGGCGCGGGCCGAAGAGGAGGTGACGCGGATCCGGCAGGGCTACACGACGATCCGCGCCGCCTGGGAAGGGGGTCCCGATACCGCCACCGTGGCTGAGCGTTACGAGGACGCCGGAAACAGTGTCCAGGTCGGCGACGCCGTGATCGGCGTGGTCGCGCTCGATCCGCTGACCGCGGTGGTGTCCGTCACGGAGAGCGATTACGCGCGGCTGCGCGTCGGGCAGCCAGCCACGCTCACGACCGACGCCCGCCCGGGCGAAACCTTCGATGCCGAGATCGTCCGCATCGCCCCAATCTTCCGCGAGTCCTCCCGCCAGGCCCGCATCGAGTTGCGTGTCGCTAACCCCAACAGCCAACTGCGGCCGGGCATGTTTGTCCGCGTGCGCGTGGTTCTGCGGGAAGGGCTGGCTGACACGATCGTCCCAGCGGCCGCCCTGGTTCAGCGCGGCGACGAGCAGGTCATCTTCCAGGTGGCCGACGATGGCGAGACTGTCACGGAGCACCCTGTCAGCATCGGCATCCGCGAGGCGGAGCAGGTCGAGATTGTGAGCCCACCGCTGAGCGGGCAGGTGGTCGTGCTCGGCCAGCACCTGCTCGAGGACGGCGCCGCGATCCGCGTGACGGACCGCCGCCTGGGGCCGGACGAGTGAACCTGCCACGCCACTGCGTCGCCCGTCCGGTCACCACGACGATGGTCACGCTGATCGTCTTCGTCGTGGGGGCGTTCGCGCTGAACCGGCTGCGGATCGACCTGCTGCCCGAGGTCGAGATGCCGACGGTCTCGGTCAGCACCAGCTACCGCGGCGCCAGCCCGGAAGTCATCGAGCGCCAGGTCACTCAGATCGTCGAGGAGATCGTCGCCACCGTCCCCGGCGTCGAGGAGATTACCAGCAGCTCGAGCGAGGGGCGCAGCTGGGTCCGCGTCACCTTTGGGTGGGGGACGAACATCGACGCGGCCGCCCTCGACGTCCGCTCGACGCTCGAGGACGAGATCAACGAGCTGCCGGACGAGATCGAGCGGCCCCGGATCCGTAAGTTCGACATCTCGAGCTTTCCGGTCGTGCTGCTGGGCGTCTCCAGCGACATGGATCCCGTCGCGCTGACCGAGCTGGTCGAGGACCAGGTCCGCTACCGCTTCGGCCGAATCCCCGGCGTCGCACAGGTCGACCTGTGGGGCGGCTTCAACCGCGAGGTCCGGATCGAGATCGACGC
>CAZCKC010000005.1:0-35495 GCA_964499235.1 uncultured Planctomycetales bacterium
GGCGGCGAGGTTGGCCGGATTGTGACAGGACTGGAACGCCGGGCCGGTGCCACCGCGTTGAGTGGCGTGACACGCTCGTAACGTGATCGGAGGAGGCGCGATGGTGGGCCAGCATCGGGAGCCGGGCGGCTTCGTCGAGTGGGTTCGCGTCACCGTGCTGGTCGACAACTACGTCCGGCGCCGGGGGCTGCGCGGCGAGCACGGCTGGGCGTGCTGGCTCGAGACACCGGCGTATCGCCTGCTCTTCGATGCCGGGCAGGGACCGGCGCTGCTGCACAACGCGCGGGAACTGGGCATTCGGCTCGAGAGCGCTGACGCGATTGTTCTCAGCCATGGGCATTACGATCACACCGGCGCGTTGCCAGCGGTGCTGGACCTGGCCCCGGCGGCGCGGGTGTTCGCCCATCCCGGTGCGTTCGAGGCGAAGTACTCGTGCAAGCCCGGCAGCGCGGCGCGCTACATCGGCATACCGGGCGACCGGGGGCGCTGGCCGGATCGGCTCGGTGAGCGGCTGGTTTCGACGCGCAACCCGGTGGAAATCGCGCCCGGGACGCAGGTGACCGGCCAGATCCCGCGGACCAATGATGTCGAGGATGTCGGCGGGCCCTTCTACCTCGACGAGCGGTGTGCGCACCCCGACCCGCTCGTCGACGACCAGGCGCTCGTGATTCGCACGCGCCAAGGGGTCGTCGTGATTCTCGGCTGCGCCCACGCCGGCGTGATCAACACGTTGCGGTACGTCGAGCGGCTCACGGCCGGCGCGCCGGTGCACGCCGTGATGGGTGGCATGCACCTCAGTTCGGCCTCGCGCGACCGGGTGTTTTGGACGATCGGGGAGCTCCGCCGCCGCGCCGTCGCGGAGGTGGTGGCGGCCCACTGCACCGGCGCGAACGCCTTTGCAGCGCTGTGGGCGGCACTGCCCGGAGGTTGCGCGCTCTCGGAAGTCGGTGCGTCCCGCGCTTGGGGGCATGAAGGCCATGCATCGAATCACTGAGACCGCTATTTCGTGGGTGATTCGCGACGGTTCTCGCGTTGGACGCTACGACGAGGGATCGGGCAAAAAGGACACGGGGCCCATGGCGCCGGCGCGCGCCCGGACGCCGCCGCTGAGCCCGGCCCTTCGGAGGCGGGGCCGGCCGCGGTGGTGGGCCATCCTCGGAGGGGTTGGTCATGGACGCGCAGGGCGTCATGCGGGGTGGTCTGGATGCCGTGTACCGACGCTGACGCGGGCGTTGTACGCGGCGACGATGGCGCCAACGGTGCGGACGCGCGCGAGGTCGCCCTGGGAAGAGATCTCGTCGCTGATGCCGAGGACGAGGTGCGGGGCGAAGAGGTCGATACAGCGGTGGGCGCAGTCGATGAGGACCTGCTCGTCGTAACGGGGCTCGAAGTAGATGGCCGGGAGGCCGTCGAGCAGGAACATGTCGCCCAGGGCGGCCTTGGTCTCTTCGAGCGTGACGTCGCCCTGCGGGACGGGGGTGATCGCCTCGATGCCGTCGAGCCCGGTGTCGCGGGCGTAGGGCAGGAGCGGCCTGCAGTCGCCGTCCCAGTGGGCGGACACGAAGCAGCCGGCTTCGTGGAGGCGGGTGCTGCGCCACTGGTAGACCGGCAGGACGTAGCGCTCGAACCAGCGCGGCGGGACGAAGCCGGCGTGGATGTTGTCGCCGAAGTTGATGAGGCGGATCGGGCTGGCGGCGATGACGTCGAGGAGGCGGGTCTCGTTTTCGCGGAGGGCGTCGAAGTAGGCTTCGCAGGCCGCGGGTTGGCGGCGGAGGGCGCGCACGGTTTGTTCGATGCCCATCTCCTCGATGATGAGTTTCTGGAGGGTGACGCGGGGGATGATGACGGTGGGGGCGCCGAGGCCGGCCCATTCGGCGCGGATGCGGTCGAACGCGGCCTGGTCCCAGGTCCAGGTGCGGCGGGCTTCGCGCCAAGCGCCGACACGGAGCTCGTCCTCGTCGGCGACCGGCCACTTGATTGGCCGGTGCCAGGGAGCGTTGGGGGAGCGGCGGTAGACGGCGCGCTGGCGGCCGACGGGGGTTGCCCAGACGACCTCGTAGTCGGTGGCGTCGAGGTCGCTGCGGCTGATGCGGACGGCCGGGTCCTCGTGGGAGACGAAGCAGGCGTTGAACTCGTAGATGCGGTTGGAGCAGCCGAGGGCGCGATAGATCTCCGGCGGCGTCAGGCCGGTGAAGGGTGCGGGGAGGGGCTGGCCGGCGAACGCGCGGTCGCTGATCCAGGCGAGGATGCGGGGTTGCCAGATGATCTGTCCGCCGGCGCGGCCGAAGGCGACGTCGCGGTGCAGCCGTTCGAAATCGGGCGGGGTTGAACCGCGGTTGAGGGGGGGTTCGGGTGCGGGCACGGCGCAGCTCTCCGGAAGCGGGGTCACGAGCTTACGCTTGCGGGTGTTACCCGCGTACGGCGGGCGGTGTCAACGCTGCGGCGAGGAGGGGGCGGACGCGGTCGGACCGGCGCAACTTGGCGTGCGATCCCCGAACGAGGTGCCCGCGAGGTAGAGATGAAGCTTGCCGGCCGTGTTGAACCCCCGCCCGAGAGCCGGCAAGCAGTGCCGGTTTCGTTCCTGACGCGCGACGTGATGCGATACTGAATGCAGCGACGAGGGCCACCCGCTCCGGCGCCGTAGACTTGCCACTCATTCGCAACGAAGGGCCGGTTGATCATGCGCGGAATGCGCTGACGTGCTCGACTCGTCCGGTGTTCTGAAGCGGGGGTGAGCGCTGCGACGTACGGGTGGGCAGGTCGTGCGGCGCAAAGAAACGCCCCGCTGACGCGGGGCGTCAAAAAACACTGGTTAAACGATGAACGGCCGCGGCGCCGCGGTGTCCGCGTTCGCCGTCCTAGCGGCGCCGCAGCAGCGCCAGTCCGGCCAAGCTGAGCAGCAGGACTGAAGCCGGCTCCGGAACGACCATGAAGTCTTCGAGAAAGACCTGCTGGCTCGTCACGCCGCTGAAGCTTTGGATCGCGTACACGACCCGGGCGGTGTCGGCCCCCGCGGGCACCGCGTCGCTCAACGTGAACAGCTCGTACACGTCGCCCGGCGACGGAACGAAGTTTGGCGTCCGACTGATCTCGGTATCGTTCACCGAATCACGCCATTCGATCCGGATTTCGATCGCGCTCGAATCGCCCAGGCTCTTGTGCCAGCCACTGTAGCTGACGAGGTCACCCGGCACGAGTCCGGGGACATCCTGGAACAGGCCGGCAAACGTGTTGGGGGTATCCACGATCGCCAGTTCCACCGACTGCAGCCCGGTACGCGGCATCAGCGTGCTGTTGCGCGCAACGTCCGGACCGTTGAACTGGTCACCATCCCCGCTGAACGATTCCCAGAATCCGACAAACGGCGGACCGTCACTCGTGAGCGGATCCTCGAAGCTCGGATTGGTCAACAGGTTCTGGGCCGCAGCCACGTTGACTCCCAGCAAGAGCACACCGACGAGCGGCCCCAGCCGGCGACAGTTGATCGAGCGCATCGCTTTCTCCTCCGAACAAGACAAGACGTGTGAACATGTAAATGCTGAGCGACGGAAATGAACGCGTCGTGTGAATTGACAGTAGTTTAACCATCTCCCGCGCAGCGTACCAGCAAAACCACTTCCAAAACGCGCTTCGCCGCGACCGCGCGTTACACACGCGTCGTCGGAGAAGTGCAAGCTTGCATGCGGACACCCGCGCTTGTGCGCGAGCGGCCACCAGGCGCGAGATTACTGATTGCCCCCTGGGGCATTTCCGTCCGATAACCATGCCAACCCGGTCCAAGCCACGCCGTGGAACAGTTTCAGCGGCGTGCTGCGCGGCCGGTGACGTACGGACGCCGAAACAAAAAGCCTCTCCCGCTGGGCAGCGGCTCTGTCCGCCCCGAAGCCTGGCCGCCCTGGGCCGTCGACGTCGCAGCTTGGCAAGGCGCATTGTCAGCCAAGCCACACATCCAGGCGCGTCACCCGCCGGTCGCGCAACCGCAACGCGTCGGCCGCCCCCAGCGCTGCGCCGGCGACGGGCGCGTTGTTGTCCAGCTGGTACCGCACCGGTCGGACGCCGCCGGGTGCGAAGGTGTTCCGGCGCGCGTCGTTGTGGTAGACGAGCAGGGTATGACCGAGCAGTGCGCAGCCGAACGCGTCGGCGGGGATCGCTTGCGGCACGCCCGCCCACGTGACGGGGGTTGCTTCTGTGGTGAACCAGTCGCCGGGCAGCACCGGCTCGAGCGCGAAGGTCAACGCGCCGGTTGCGTCGAGGCGGAAGGGCCGCGGCCCGACCGTCATCAGCAGCCACATGTGCACGAACTCGGCTGTCGACCCGCTGAGTCGGGCGATGAAGCCGCGGCCGTGGGTGGCCGGGTCCGGGTTGGCGGTTGAGCCGATGAAGGAGCTGTTCTCCAGGATGCTCCGCCCGTAGTTGGCCGGGTCCATGAAGGGGACCAGCATCGTGGTCGCATCGTGGAAGAACTCGTCGTAGAGACCGGTGCGCAGGAGCTCCAGCAGGTACTTGTACGACATGTGCAGCCAGACCGACTCGTTCTCGAACCAGCCGGGCGTAAACGTCCGGGCACGCCCGATCTCCTTCGAGCACGCGGCGAGCGGGGCGTTGATCTTGTACATCGCGAGCGTGGCGTCGAAGAGGTCGCTGTTGCGCACGGCGGTGTAGACGCGCCGGGCCGCGGCGGGATTCGGCCGCCAGCGCAGGCGGTGGACCTGGCCTTCGAGGAACAGGGGCAGCGGCTCTGACACGTCGGGGACGGCCTGCCCCGGGTTGGCTGGAATGGAAGCGGGCGTGTTCTGGAAATAGGTGTGCAGCAGCCCGGTCGCCGGGTCGGTTCCCCGGGTGGCGGCCTGGTCGACCCGCTGGGTGACGAGCTCGAGCAGCCGGGCCACCTGCGCGGCGCTCACCGTCGCTTGGGCCGTGTCGCTTCCGGACGCGACCGTTTCCCGATAGGCCTCGCGCGTCGCGCATTCAGCCGGCCAATCGTATTCCCTTGCAGCCAGGTGATCGATTGCCGCCGCGACCATGTTTGCCACGGGCGCGGGCAGGGTTACGGCGGGCGGCGCGTCGAGGTTGTCGCGCAGCCACTGGGCGAGCCGCCCCAGCGCCAGCGTTTCGCACATCGACGAGCCGAAGAGGCTCGGCAGCCCGTTGAGGGCGTCGTCCCAGCTCGGCCGCCCGGCCTCCATCTCGATCCCGCGGCAGCTGGCGTCGAAGGAGACGGCCTTGATCGCGATCAGGGCGGTGAGCTTGGCGAGCGGCGTGACCGGCGGCAAGGGCGGCGTTCGCGGCTTGCGCTCGGTAATTGCGCCCAGCTGGCGGAGGCCGGCCGGGCGGTGCTGGTACTTCGCGTGCCGCGGCTGCACGAACGCCCCGTCGTCGAACCACCCGATGTCGGGCCGCGTGGTGAGCATCTCAGCCAGCAGGTCGGGGTACACGCTCGCGAGCGCTTCGAGCAGGTCGACGAGGTAGCACCAGTGGTCGATCCAGTAGCCGCCGGTGTGGTCGCTGGCCACGAGTTCCCGCCGGCACTGGCCAAGCAACCGATGGAGCCAGGCATCGCGGTCGCCGACGTCGAGCGCGTGCCGCTCGAGCCAGTCGAGCACCGCCCCGGGCTGGAAGGGACGCGAAACCAGGCGGTGGAACTCGCGGTGCTGCTTGGAATCGGCCTCCCGCGGCAGGCAGTCGGTGGCCCGCGTGTCGTCCGCGAGCCAGTGATCGCCCGCGATGTTGAGCGGGTTGTAGCCATCCGCCTGGATGAGCGCGAGGAACATCCGCAGCTCACGGTCGGCGACCGCGGGGTAGAAATGGACGTCGTAGCGCCGGTTCTGACAGATGTCGCGGTAGTTCCCCGCGCCCGACGAAAGCGGGTGCGGCGGCAGCACGAAGTAGTTGTAGTCCCGCTCCAGATCGCCGTGCCGCCGCGTGTACACGTGCAGCAGCGTCGGCCCTGAGCGCGCGGGCAATGCGACCGGGACGCCGCCCCGCAGCACGTTGTCGAGGAAGTTGTTCCGGGCGTAGGCGTCCAGCGCCGGCTGACTCGAAACGGTGGTCGCCGGTGCGGTGACGCCCGCGACGGTTCGCTTGCTGTCCTCACGCGCGCGCTCGAAGTCCGCGCACGTCCCAAAGCTCCGCACGAAGCGGTCCGCCACCTCGGGGCTCGGCGCTGCGCCGATCAGACCGACCAGCTCCACGGCCTCGCCCGGCTCCAGCTCGGCCGTCAGCGGCACCAGCGCGCAGGCCAGCCGGTTTTCCCAGATCTGCTGATCGCGATCGATCTCCGGTACCGTGATGAAGCGCCCCGGGGTGACCAGGCTCTGGCCGGGGCCGAAGACGACGTCGGGGTCAACGAGCGGCTGGATCGGTTGCAAGCGCCCGTTTTCGACCTGCCAGGCGGCGTAGAAGTTCCCCCGGGTGACGTCGGCCACCTCGGCCTCGTCGTGGACGGCAACCTTTGTGGCGAAGTAGGAGGCGTCACAGGCAAGTCGCTGCACATACGCGTAGGCGGCCGCGATGTGCCGGCACCCTTTCAGCGTCTCGTCCGCGACTCCCGCGGGCAGGATGAGCGGCAAACCATCCAGCAGCGCCAGGTGCTGTCGCTCGGTCCCGATGTTCGTCAGCCTCACCTGCCGGACCAGCGCGCCGACCGGGCGCGCGGGGGGCGAGAAGTAGCTCACTTCACAGTGCAGGCCGCGCGCTGGGTTCGTCGCCGTGAGCTCCAGCCGATCCGGGTAGATCCGGAGCGTTTTGACATCGCCGTTGGGCTCACGGCCGACGGTGCTGAACGGCTCATAGAAATCGCCCGCCAGCAGGCAAAACGTGCGGAAGCCCTGGATGCCCACGAGCTGGTAGGCCCAGTTCGCCGGCAGGAACTCGATGATCGCGTTGTCTTTGTTGTGGCTGCCGAAAGAGACGATCGCCTGGCCGCGGTTCACGTAGAGACACCACAGCGGCACGCCCTGGGGGCCCGCGATGCCCGGCAGGAAGCTGGAGAATGGCGGGCCGGCGTCGAAGTTCTCGATGCAGAACCCGCCGTCGGCCGCGAGCGCGTAGCTGGGTCGCCGTTGTCCGGACGCAGACGGTCGGGTGGTCGTGATGGACGCCATGGCCCAGAATCCTCCTGGTTGAAGCGGGGCCCTACGACGCCGGCCCAGAGCTGTCGGTCGCCCAAGCTCGCGCGCAGCGGCGTACGCGGCCGCCGGTCGCTATTCGAAGTACACCTCGTCAAGGTAGAGCGTGACGCCGTCGGGATTCTGATCCCAGGTGGACGCGCACCCGAAACCGGCGATGACGTGGCCCAGGTCGCGTCCGGTCAGGTCGATCTCGTAGCGCTGCCACGCCGGGCCCACCCGGTACAGCTCGCGGGCCGGGAACGCCAGCGAATCGCCGTAAGCCTCGTCGACCCCGCCGACCATGAAGCTCACCCACGCCGGCGCATCGGCCCGCGCCCAGAACACCACCCGGCGGTAGCCGCGTAGATCAAGCCCCGCGTTGGCGAGCTCGGCGGCCGTCCCCCAGTTGCCGGGCGGATGCAGCCAGCGGAGCCCTGCCCAGCGGCACGGCGGCCCGTAGTCGCAGTCGTTCGGCCCCGCGCCCTGGGCCGCGATCGCGATCCGCAGACAGGTCTTACCGCGATAAGGATCGCCTGGCCACGCGGCGTCGAGCGTCAGGTCGCCGACGTCCCCCTGCGGCTCACTGGGCGTGAAGCGGTTCGCCGCATCGCCATGATCCCGGTAGACGTAAAGCCGCTCACGTTTCCCGGCGCCATCGCACGCCGCGGCTGAGTCGGTCGGAGAGTCCTCGACGCAGCGGAGCGTCGGTGCGCCCCGCGATCCCCAGGAAGCGGCAAGCGGCTTGGCCGCCCGCTGCTGATCGAACAAGCCGAAGTGCGGCTCGCATGCGTGCCACGGCTTCCACGGCTGGTCGAATGCCTCGAAGTAGGCGAACACGACGTCGCGCTCGACCAGGCCGGTGTAGTATTCCTGCTGCGCGGCGGGCGTGAAGTGCTCGCCGCCGCCGCTTGGCCAGCCCACCTCCTTGAGCCAGACAAACCGATCGGCCCGCCGCCGGAGGTCCTCATAAGCGCCCGCGGTCCAGCGGATACCAGCGTCGGCGGTGTCGCGGCCGTGATAGACCGGATGGGCATTTGGAAAGACCCAGTCGCCGAGGTAGAGCATCCGCGGCGCGAGGTAGTCACTGAATTCTTCGGTCGTCGTGACCGGCTTGCCGGTTGCGCTGCGCAACTCGTCCAGGATGCGAACCAGCGCGGCGTAGTCGTAGCGGCTGCCGAGCCCCTCGTTGCCGACACAGATCCCGGCGACGAGATCGCGCTCCGCGAGCGCCACCGCCTGGGCGCGCTCGGCCGCACTGAGCGGGTCCCAGATGCCCAGGATGACGCTGTTGAAACCGGCCGCTTCCGCCAGCGGCACGACGGCCTGGAGCGCGGGGTGGGCGCAGGCATAGGTAATCAGTCCGGTGAAGCCGGCTTCGCGCAGCATTGAGAGGTCGGCCCGCAGGCCGGCTTCGGGGGGATAATCCCCCTGCGGCGGGTTGGCGTTTGAGGGCGTGTAGCAGATCCAGGCGGCGGCGCAGACGCGTTGCCGCCAGGCCTCGTCGACGATCCCGAGCCGACTGCGCATCGCGAGCTTGGGTTTCCGGTCGCTGGTGTAGAGCCCCCAATGCTTTTCAACCTCGTCGGGGTGGTCGCCGCCTTTCCACTTTTCGTCGAAGGCCGCGAAGAAGAAGTTTGGCACGCGCTGGCGGGTGGTCCACGCCAGCAACTCGTCGTAGAACTGCTTTTGCGCGACCGCGCCGGGGCGGCCCTTGATGTACTTCGCCTGATCGCCGACGGTATGCTTCTGGGTTGCCCAGCCCAGTTCCCCGATGACGACCTGGTGATCGGGGTGAAATGACTGCACGGCCGCGTACTGTCGCCGGGTGAAAGCCACGGCGTCCGGCAGCTCGACGCCCCGCCACATCGCGTAGATATGCGTGAAGATGAAGTCCACTTCGGCGGCGAACGGCTTGCTCCGCGGCTCCAGCCAGAAGGTGTAGTCGTCCGCGGTCGTGACCGGGACGTCGGTCGCGCGGCGCACCTGGCGAAGGTACGCCAGGAGCACGTCCGGCGCGACCCGGTGCGCTGACCAGGAGACCTGCGTCTCGTTGCCGACGCTGACTGCGGCGACCACGTCGGGATAGGCGTTCGCCAGCGCGATCGCCCGCGCGACCTGGCGCCGGTTCGCGGCGATCGCGGCTGGCGACGGCGCGCTGCCGCCCGGCGCCGCAACGGTCTCGCGCTCGGGATCAATCCACGCGCCGACGACGACACGCATGCCCAGATTACGACGGCGAATGACGTCGAGCACCGTGGCGGCCGTGTCGTTGGCGGCGTAGAGGCGCAGCAGGCGCCACTGTGGCCGCATGATCGTGAGGTCCTCTGCAACCTGTTGGCGCGTGGGGGTCGGTCCGCCGGGGGATTGCCCGTCGCGGAAGGGGCCATACGCGACGGCGTTTCCGATCCATTCGCCGACGGACGTGACTTGAAGCGGACGGTGCGCGGCGGGCGTTTCCTGCGTCTGCGTGTCGCCGGCGGCGGCGAGAGCGCACGCCGCCGCGAACACCGCCGCCGCACCGACCCGGCTCGCGCGGGCTTGGGCAGCGTGGCCCGCGGACGCGCGCCGGGGCTCGTCCTGCGCGGGCTCCCGGTTCTGCAACAGTCGTTGAATCAGTTTCAGCATGATGGGCTGCCAATGGCTGAACTCGGTCCTGCGGGCCCCCGGAAGGCCGGGGGCAGTATACCCCCGGTCCGCGCGAATGCGATGATTTTTTAAGCGTTTATTAAGAAAGAGTTGCCGACGTCGGTTTCCCGTGGTATCCTTTGGAACAGTCGATGAAACAGTTTCTGTTCATCGGCTGTCAGCGTACCTTTGCGGGTCGACACGAGGAACCGCGCATGTCTTCGGTGCGTTCGATTGCCAAGCAGGTCGGGGTTTCGATCACGACCGTTTCGCGCGCGTTAAACAATGATCCGGCCGTGAACCCGGCGACGCGGGAGCGCGTGATCCGGGCGGCCAACCGGTGCGGCTACACCGCCGCGATCGGCAAGCGGGTCACGACGAGCATCGGTCTCTGCTACACGAGCACTGTGACCATCTCTGATCCGTTTGATGCGGCGGTGCTGGCGGGGGTCACCCGCGGGATCGACGAGGGCCGCTTCGACCTCGTGATCCTGAACATGCAGCGGGATCTCAAGCCGAACGAAACCTACACCCAGTTTTTCCGTCGCAAGGGTGTCCGGGGGGTGCTCCTGCGGACGGTCGCCGATCTCCGGCATGTCTGCGGCGAGATTGCCAACGAGGAATTTCCGCACGTCGTGATCAGTGACCGCTTCGAAGCGTCCAACGTGAACTTCGTCGATTGCGATTCGCGGAAGGACATGACGCGGGCGGTCGAGTACCTCGTTTCGCTGGGCCATCAGCGGATCGCCTTTTCGATGCACAACACGCGCGACCGCGACCATCTCGATCGCTTCGACGGGTACTGCGAAGCCCTGGCGACACGGGGGATTGAGTTCGACGAGCGCCTCGTCTTCCGGCATCCCTACACCCGCGCCGGCGGGGCGGCCGCGATGAACATGGCCGTGACAATGCAGCCGCGTCCCACCGCGATCGTCTTCGCCGACCCGCTGACGACGATTGGCGCGATCAAGCGCGCCTACGAACTGGGCGTGCGAATCCCCGATGATTTGTCGGTGGTGGGGTTCGACGACACGGACGCACGGTATGCCGTCTACCCCACGATGACCGCCGTCTGCCAGAACGCCGCTCAACTGGGCTACGAGGCGGCCCGCTGGCTGACGCATAATCTGGACGACCCGGTGCGCGCGCGGCTGCAGCGCACCTTCCCCACGTTCTTCGAGGTAAACCAGACCACCGCCCCCCCGGGCGACGCCCTCCCGTCACACCCAGCTCGGCTGAGAAAGGCAACGTGATGAACAGGAAACTGCAACTCGATACCAGCCGGCGGCGACAACCCGCGTTCACCCTGATCGAACTGCTCGTGGTGATCGCGGTCATCGCATTGCTGATTTCCATCCTGCTCCCCGCCCTGAGCCGCGCGCGGGAAACCGCGCAGGCCACGGTCTGCCTGGCCAACATGCGGGCCTGCGGGCAGGCCGCGTTCGTGATCCAGGGCGAGCTTGGCCGCATGCAGCTCGCCGCCAACGAGGAGAACGTCGAGGTCGTCGACCCCGATCGCAGGCGGTACTACTACACAGCGAACGGCGAGCTCATGAGCTGGCCGCTCGCGCTGGCCGAGGCCTCCGGCATCTCGGCGGCCGACAACTGGGACTGGGGGATCCGCGAGCGGACCTACGAGGCGGCCCAGCAACGGTTTGGCGAGATGAGCGACGCGTTCGACTTCCTCGTTTGTCCCAGTGACAAGGTGCAGGTCGCGACGCCGTTCTATCCCCGCGAGGACGGCCTGCTGTCCGGCGCGCCGGGCAGCGGACCGACTGGCTCCGGCGCGGAGTACTGGGGCCGGCTCAGCTACGGCATCAACGAGGACATCGTCGGATCCGATGTCGGCCCGACCGAGTTGACGGGTCAGACCGTGCCCGCCTGCTGGCGCGCGGCTCCAGTTGGCGACGACTGCGTCGAATGCATCGGCGAGTCGTTCTCCCCGCCCGGCTTCCCCTGCGCAAACGACGGCCGCCGCCTGCAAGGCGACCTGGACAAGATCTGGCAGCCGAGCGAAGTTGCCCTGCTGGCCGACATCGGCGCCAGCCTCGACGACATTCCCGAGCCGGAGCCCGAATGGCGGTTCGCCGCGCTGCTCCTCAGCGCCCAGGCGTTCGGGCCGTACCTAGGCGACTTCCAGGAAACCCACGGCCGGCTGCCGCGCTCTCGCCATCCCGGCGGGCGGATCAACGTTCTGCGGGCCGACCTCAGCGGCGTCGGCGTCCGCGCCGAGGACAAGCGGATCGACATCCCGGCCGACGGCGAGGTCGACTACTTCAACCCGCGCGTGCGGGTGTCGCCGTTCAAGCCGGCCGAGTGTGAAGGCTTCGGCCCCTGAATCGGCACGGGTCTGATAACGAGGCCAAGTTGGAACTGTTTCAAGGGGAATTGGCGACGGCAATTGCGTATGCTTGAAGGCGGCAAAGCTGCGGCGGCGGTAGCGGCGTGTTTCGCCCGCACCGCGTCGGCCGGTGCCGCCATGCCAGGAGGAGATTGAAGTGCGGACCCGTGCGTGCCACGGGCTCATGCTGCCCGGCGGCCGGCGCGCGCCAGCGCGCCCACCCGCGCGTTCAACGAGCCGGGCGGCGGGCTGCGAGTTACGGGGCGAGCAGGCGATCGTTTCGGCGCCGCCTGAACCACGGGTCACACTTTCCATTCTTGGATGCTTTTCTTCAGCCGTTCAACCGGCACCCCGAGTTGCCGACCATCATGCGGCACGTCAGGAGAACACGTCATGTTGGAGCCGAGAGGAGCCTTGCGAACCGGCTACACGCTTTGCTGCGTGAGTTGGTTGCTGACCGGTTCGTTCGCGTTCGGTCAGATTCTCAACGAGGATTTCGACGGGGTCGCTGGGACGGGGGGCGGCATCTTCTTCAGCGGCGCCGGCGAGGTGGTGATCGAAAGCTGGGACCCGAACCTGATCGGTGAGAATGCATTTGCGGGCGCGGACGGTAACGCCGACGTGGGCTTCGCCGCAGCTGCGGGCGATTCCGCCGCCGGGGTCGACGGCAGCGGCGCGGGCGTCATCGAGGTCGGCGACGTCCTCTACGACCTGATCTGGCAACCCTTCACGTCGGTGACCGGCACGGGCGGCGGGGAGTTCCTCGCCGGTGGGGCCGGGCCCGATACTGCCAACTTTGTCGAGAATTGGGACGACGGGATCGACAACGATATCGCCTTCGGCGGCACGTTCGACGGCGCGGTGCTCGACGGTTCGATGAGCGCGGGCGGCCTGCCGACGGGCGGAGTCGACGGCGCCGGTGGGGCGTTTGTCGACGTCGATGCCGTGACGCTAAACGGCGGCGGCTGGTTTGCCGGCCTGCAATTTGACATCGGCTCCTTCCCTGGCAGCGTGGTTCTCGAGAATCCGGGTTTCGAGGGCGTGGAGGCGTGGACCGCTTTCAGCAACGCGTTTGAGTCACCGGAGCCGGTCGAGGTGGCGCCGCGCACCGGCGACGGGGCGGCGAAGACGTTTGGTGCTTTCTCAGGTGCCTCGGGGTTATACCAGGACCTGCCGGCCGAACCGGGCCAAACCGTCATGTTCTCGGCTTTCGCCCTGACGCCGGCGTTCGACTCGATCGGCGCGACCGCCAACGCGGGGCAACTGCGCATCGAGTGGCGCGACGCCGCGAACACCACCGTCCTCCTGGTCGACCAGGTCACCATCCTCGACCCCGCCGATCCGGACTTCGCCGAGGACACGTGGTTCGGCGGCACGCTGAGCGCGATCGCGCCGGCCGAGGCGGCGTTCGCCCGCGTGATCCTGTGGTTTGAACAGCCCGCGTCCGAGGGCGGCGCCGTCTGGTGGGACGATGCATCGGTCCAACTCTCCGGGGCCGGCGCGGCCGACCTGAGCCAGTTCGATCTCACGGTCGCGGCCCGCGGCGTGGTCGACGCCCCTGGCGAAGTGCTGGGTGGCATTCAGCTCCGGATCGAGGATCCGGACGGCAACCGTCTGTTCACCGACGTTCCCGCCACTTCCGGCTTCCAAACGATCGGCGGCCCGCTCGACACGTTCACCGAAGCCGACGCGACCGGCACACCGGCCGGCGGCGTCTTCAACCGTAACGCGAGCAGCTACCGCGTCGTCGTCGCCTTTTCCGACACGGACCTCTGGGGCACCGGCGGCACCATCGAGATCGATGACCTGCTGCTGGCGAACGACAACCCGGCCGGCAGCGCCTGGTATGCCGGCATCTTCTTCGACGGGCTGCAGATCCCGATCGTCGACGCGACCGCCACGCAGATCCTGGACCCGAGCATGCTCATGCTGATCGCGGACGTGGCCGGTGATCAGGCGGCGCCGTACGCCCTGCGGCTCGAAGGGATCGACGCCCGCGAAGCCGGGCTCGACGAAGACTACGGTTCCGTGCTCGGTGATTGCGGCAGCGGCGATCCAGCCGACTGCCTGATCTACGATCCCGACACCGGTGGTCCCGGTTTTACGCTCGATTTCGATTCGGGCATCACTGGGGAAACGGCGTTTGCGGGGGTGGCCGCGCCCATCTTCCCGTTCCTCGACGCCGGCATCACCGTCGCCGGCGATCCGGCCGGCGGCATCGACGGCGCCGGCGGCCTGACGCTCGATGTCCGCGGCCTGACGCCTGGCACGGGCGGTACGTGGTTTGCTGGCATCGACTACCCGGAGCAGCTGCTGGCGGCGAGCGATCTTTCGCAGGTCGAGCTGCGCGCCGACATCCGCGGGCGGACGTCCGCGTTCGGCGGCCTGGGTTTCTACGAGCTCCGGATCGAGGATGCCGAGGGCGATCGCTTGGCCTTCCAGATGCTGGCGACCGGCAGCTGGCAGCAGGTCGGCGGCACGCTCGACACGGCCGTCGAGCTCCCGCCGGCGGATGGGTCGGCCGGCAACGGCTTTGACACCGATTCGTCGTCCTACAACGTGGTCATCGCCTTCGTGGATGAGCCGCCAACGATGCCGCTCGTGACCACCTGGTCGAGTGGTGGCATCCTTGACGTTGACAACCTCTTCCTCACGCCGGCCTCCGCGAACGTGGAACTCGGTCGCTTCGCGTTCCTCGAAGCCGGGAACACGGCGTTCAAGCAGGTGGGCGGCTTGCTGTCGCAGGCCGACGTGCAGACGCTCGACGTCACCGGCGTCGTGCCGGGCCCCGAGGTCATCGACATCGAGGACGGCACCGCGGGCGCGAGCGGGCCCATGGCAGGCGATGTGGGCTGGGATCCGACGCTGACGAACGAGGTTTCCTTCGCCGGCGGCGACCTGATTGATGCAACCATCGAGACGTGTGCCGACTGCGGTGTGAACGGCAGCCAGGCCATCCGCGCCGTTGTCGACCAAGCCTCAAACGGCTGGTGGGCGGGTATCTACTTCGAAGACGTTGCGATGGACCTCAGTGCCGGCGCCGGTGACAACCTGGCGGCTTTGGTGGATCAGGAGCTGTCCGCCATCATCAATGCGGCCGGATCAACGCTGCCTTACGGGATCGTCGAACTGCGCATCGAAGACGCGCAGACGGACTCGCTCTTCTTCCACTTGGAGGCCGACGGGACCGAGCAATTCATCGGCGGGACCCTGGATGGCACGACGCGGGGGTTTGCGGATCCGGGGCTGCAAAACGGTGTGTTCAATTATCTTCAGCCGACGTACAACATCACCGTCGCGTTCACGAACTTCACGACCCCGAAGTGGGGCGGAACGATCGACCTGAAGATCGACAACATCACCTATACTTCCAGCGGTACCGAGGTCGACGTGCCCGATTCCTACACCGTCACGGCGACGTTCGATCAAGAGGCCGAGCAATGGGGCAGCGCCGGTCAGCTCACCGTTGACAATCTCGTGTTCGCGATCGTTCCGAACACCGACGGGAACGGGTCGTTGGATCTCCGCGATGTTGCGCAGCTGCAGCAGTGCGGTTCGAGTGCGGGGGCACCCGTCACGGACGCGTGCAAGCGGAGCGATCTCAACGGTGATGGCGTGTTCGATGCGAATGACGACGTCCTGGGCGCCATTGGGCTTGTGCCACCGCTCCTCGTGTTGCCCGACTAGTCCGCGTGTTGCCCGACTGGGCCGCAACACGGTAAAACCCAAGACACAAGGCCACGCGGCGCGGGGTGTTCGCCCCGCGTCCGCGTTCTTGTGAGGGCTTCGGCCATGTTCGTTGCGCGTGCACGCCAGCTCGCCGCTGGGCCGCCCCGTTGTAGCGTCATTGCGTGGGGCCTGGCAACGATACTGTCCCTCGCCAGCGTGCCCAGCTTGGCCGAGGGCCGCCTGCGCTGGTCCGACGAGTTCGACGGGAACAGCCTCAATCCCGCCAACTGGGAATCCCTGCTCGGCGACGGCTGCCAGTTCGACCTCTGCGGCTGGGGCAACAACGAGTTGCAGTGGTACACCGCGCGGCCGGAAAACCTTTTCGTCGCCGACGGCAAGCTGCACATCGTCGCCCGCGAAGACTACTGGCAAGGACAGCGCTACACCTCGGCTCGGATCCGCACGAAGGGCCGCGCCGACTTCCTCTACGGCCGCATGGAAGCCCGCATCCGCCTGCCGGAGGGCGAAGGCATCTGGCCCGCCTTCTGGCTGCTGCCGAGCGATTCACCGTATGGTGGCTGGGCGGCGAGCGGCGAAATCGACATCCTCGAAGCGGTCGACGTCCCCTGGCAGGTGCACGGCACGCTGATCTACGGCGAGAGCTGGCCCAACCAGGTCTACGACGGGTCGAGCTACTCAAACGGGGGCAACTTCGCCGACGGCTTTCACGTCTATGCCCTCGAATGGGAGCCGGACGAGATGCGCTGGTATGTGGACGACGTCCGCTATCACCGCGTCACCAGCGACGAGTGGTGGAGCGCCGCCGCGCCGGGCAATCCGCGGGCCCCCTTTGACACGCCGTTCCACTTCCTGCTGAACGTCGCCGTCGGCGGTGACTGGCCGGGCTCTCCGGACAGCACCACGCAGTTCCCGCAGCAAATGGTGGTGGACTATGTCCGGGTCTACGACCGGAGCGCGACCGGCCCGTTCCACGGCACGCCGGCCGGGATCCCCGGCCGCGTCGAGGCGGAAGACTTCGACAACGGTGGCGCGGGCGTCGCCTACCACGATTCAGATCCCGACAACATCGGCGGCGCCTATCGAAGCGAAGGGGTCGATCTCGCCGGCGCAGCGCACGGCGGCTACCACGTCGGCTGGATCGCGCCGGGCGAGTGGCTGGAGTATTCGGTGTCCGTCGCGCATGCGGGCTACTACGACATTCACGCCGGGGTGGCGGCTCCCAGCGCCGGCGGGAGCTTCACGCTACTGCTGGACGGGACCCCGCTCGGCGATCTGCTCACCGTGCCCGCCACCGGCGGCTGGCAGAACTGGACCACGATCAGCGGCGGCGCCTTCCTGCCGGCCGGCGAGCACCGGCTCCGTTTTCAGAACGGTCCGCCGGCAACCGGCTACAACGTTAGCTACTTTGAATTCGCCCTCGCGGCCGACACCAACGCCGACGGCCAAGTCGATTTCGGCGACGCCCTGCCGCTGCTGTTCTGCATGACCGGTGTCGATGCAAGCCCCGCCAACCCCGCGTGTGCGGGCACAGCCCTCGCACAGGGCGATCTCGACGGCGACGGCGATCTCGACCTGCGGGACGCCGCGTTCCTGCAGATGGCGTTCCACAACTAGCGTCAACGGGCGCGACCCGCGGCCCCCGGCGCGAGTGGTTGCGGGAATGCAACCATCACGCGTTGGTGGGCGCGTCCGCCGGACGTCCCCCCGTCCCCAGCCGCCCCCGGCGCTGCTCCAGCGTGGCTCGGATTTCGTATGCCCGCGCTTCCGTGATCTGGTAGGTGGCCATGATCCCGATCGCGATCGCCGACGTCACGAGCGGCACACCGACGTCAAAGACCCGCAGCAGGAGCAGGGTCTGCTCCGACTGGGCCTCCTCCAGGGTCACGTCGAAGCCGGACGCGTTCAGCAGGATCCCGGTCAACAGCCCGGCGAGCGCCATGCCAATTTTCACCATCCACCAATAGATCGCCCCGAACACGCCCTCGCGCCGCTCGTGCGTCTGCAGTTCGTCGTAGTCGCACACGTCCGCGATCATCGAGCCCATCAGCGTGAACAGCGAGCCGGTCCCGAACGCGACGAACGGCGCCGCGTACAGCAGCCAGTAGGGGTGGTCCGGGTTGTAACCGAACCACTTCAACGCATAGCCGCACAGGGAAATCGAGATCGTGATCAGGAACGTGTTCTTCTTCCCGATCCGCGTGGCAATCCAGCCCGTCAGCGGGATGACCACCATCGTCGCCGCCGCGGTCAGCGTGCCGAACCACCCCAACAGCTGCCCGGCCCCGGCGTCATCGCCGTTGAAGAGGTAAAAGATCATCACGTACAGCGAGAACGAGATGCCGAGCTGGTAACCGTTGAAGACGAGGAACGTCGCTGCGCAGATCTTCACGAACGGCGTGCAGCGAAACGTCACCACAATGCCGCGCAGGAAGTCGAGCAGGTGGTTCCACGTCCCCTGCAGCCCTTCCGCGACCCGCGCCGGCAGGTGCCGCTCACGGCAGAAGAGCGCCGGCACCACCCCGAGCACGATGATCGTCACGCCGACGCCGATCGCCAGCGTCCGCGCCCCGTGGACCGTGTCGCGGAACAGCGTCTCGTTCGCCATGATTGCATAGAACCAGCCGACGCCGAGCCACACGATCTGCCCCACGAAGTTGGCCACGGTGTGCAGCCGCGTCCGCTCGTGGTAGTCCGCCGTCATCTCGTAGCCGAACGCCACGAACGGCGTCGCGTACAGGGTGTAAGCCAAAAAGAACAACACCGACGCCGCCAGAAAGACCCAGAAATAGAACATCTCGCTGCGGCCGTCCGGCAGCTGCCACATCAGCGCGAAGACGATCCCGGCCAGGAGGGCGCCGACCAGAATGAACGGCCGCCGCCGCCCCCACCGCGTCCGCGTGTTGTCGGAGAGGTATCCGACCACCGGGTCGGACACGGCGTCGAAGATCCGCGGGATCGCCGCGATCAACCCCACCAGGAATGGATCCATCCCCAACCCGAGGTTCAGGATCACCATCATCGCGGGCAGGGCGGCCGCCTGGAGGTTATTCACGAACATGCCGACCGCATACGCCAGCTTCTGGGGGATCGGGATTCGATCTTCAGCCGCCGTGACGTGGCGCTCGGGGGCACGCATCGCAACCTCGTTCCTGCCGACCGGTTTCGAGTTGAATCGGCGGACGTACACCAGGGCCGCGACGCCATTGCGCGGTCGCCCTGCGGCCGACACCCGCGTGAACACCGACGATCGCGGCATAGCGTACGCTGAAACAGTACCATTTCGAAGGATGGCGGACGGCGGCTTTGCGCGGCCGATGACGATGGCGGGCGAGGCGGGACGGGCCTGGGGTCAAGGCCAAGTTCTTCCCGCACGCGCAGCCAGACGTGATCGACTTGCCCGCGCGGGAGTGCTCGGATTCCTGTCTTCTGCGTGGCGAGAGCGCCGCTGATCATTACGGCCGTGATCGCTCGCCGACGGGTTTCCCGCGGGGCGGCTTGTTGGCCGGCGGGAGGGGTGATGATCTATGCGGGGGTACGTTGAAATAGCACCAGGTTGGTACTATAAAGTAGTACCTGGATGGTCCCATATGGATGGCCGGGGGCTGTTCCGGCTGGCGGGCAGCGGCTGGCAGTGAGGTTGATCGTGATCGGGATCTCGCGGAAAGCGGACTACGCGTTGGTGGTATTGGCCGAGCTAGCCGAGCTTGACGGTGAGCCGCGAAGTGCGGCGGAGCTGGGGGCGCGCACGGGGATTGCGGTGCCGGTGCTGCGGAACGTGTTGAAGGACCTGGCGCGGGCGGGGCTGCTGGCGGCGGTTCGCGGCCCGTTTGGGGGGTACGTGTGTGCCCGGGATCCGCGGGCGGTGACGGTGTTGGATGCGGTTGACGCGGTGGGCGACCACGTGGCGGTGACACGGTGTTGCGAGGATCCGCGGGAAGCGGAGCTGGGGTGTGAGATTGCGGCGGCGTGTCGGATCCGCCCGTCGGTGAACCGGCTGCAGGACGAGATCGTGGCATTGCTGCGGGGGACGTCGCTGGCGGACCTGACGGCGGCGGGGGATCCGGGGAGTGCGGGTGGTCGCGGCCTGCCGGTGGTGGCCGCCGCGTGCTCCGAGCGGGACCTGGCGAGCAAGAGAAACCTTCGACGAAACGGAGAGCGGTCGTGACGACTTCGCATGATTTGCAGGCGTGGGAAACGCAGCAGTACCAGTACGGCTTTGTCACCGAGATTGAATCGGAGACGCTGCCGCCGGGGTTGAACGAGGATGTGATTCGGCACATCTCGGCGAAGAAATCGGAGCCGGCGTGGCTGACGGAGTGGCGGCTGAAGGCGTACCGCAACTTTTTGACGATGCGCGAGCCGGACTGGCAGAACGTGCACTATCCGAAGATCGACCTGCAGGGGATTTCGTACTACTCGGCGCCGAAGAAGGGGCCGAAATACCAGAGCCTCGACGAGGTGGATCCGGAGCTGTTGCGGACGTACGAGCGGCTGGGGATTCCGCTGGGGGAGCAGCAGCGGTTGGCGGGGGTGGCGGTCGACGCGGTGTTTGACAGCGTGTCGGTGGCGACGACGTTCAAGAAGGAGTTGGCGGAGGCGGGCGTCGTTTTCTGCTCGATGTCGGAAGCGGCGCAGAAGCACCCGGAGCTGTTGCGGCAGTACCTGGGGTCAGTGGTGCCGCACAACGACAACTACTTCGCGGCGCTGAACTCGGCGGTGTTCACGGACGGGTCGTTCGTGTACGTGCCGAAGGGGGTGGCGTGCCCGATGGAGTTGTCGACGTACTTCCGGATCAACGCGGAGTCGACGGGGCAGTTCGAGCGGACGCTGATCATCGCGGAGGAGGGGGCGGCGGTCAGCTACCTGGAGGGCTGCACGGCGCCGCTGCGGGACGAGAACCAGCTGCACGCGGCGGTCGTGGAGCTGGTGGCGCTGGATGATGCGCGGATCAAGTACTCGACGATTCAGAACTGGTATCCCGGTGACGCGGAAGGCAAGGGCGGGATCTACAACTTTGTGACGAAGCGGGGCCGGTGCCAGGGGCGCCGCGCGCACATTTCCTGGACGCAGGTGGAGACGGGGTCGGCGATCACGTGGAAGTACCCGAGCTGCGTGCTGGAGGGGGACGAGTCGATCGGCGAGTTCTACTCGGTGGCACTGACGAAGGCCCGGCAGCAGGCCGACACCGGGACGAAGATGGTGCACATCGGCAAGAACACGCGCAGCACGGTGGTCTCGAAGGGGATCAGCGCGCAGCAGGGGCAGAACACGTATCGCGGGCTGGTGAAGATCAACCGCGGGGCGGCCGGCGCGCGGAACTACACGCAGTGCGACTCGCTGCTGATGGGCAACCGCTGCGGCGCGCACACGTTCCCCTACATTGACAACGCGAACCCGACGGCGCACGTGGAGCACGAGGCGACGACCAGCAAGGTCGGCGAGGACCAGCTGTTCTACCTGCAGCAGCGCGGGCTGGACGAGGAGCAGGCGGTGTCGATGATCGTCAACGGCTTCTGCCGCGAGGTCTTCCGCGAGCTGCCGATGGAGTTCGCGGTCGAGGCGACGAAGCTGCTGGAGATCAGCCTCGAGGGGAGCGTGGGGTGAGGTCCGAGATCGATGCGCTGCGCGAGTTCGTGGAGGTGTTGCGGGCGGAGGAGCTGCCGCCCGGGGCGGCCTGCGAGGTTTCAGTGGGCGGTCGGGAGCTGGCGCTCGTCAACGTCGACGGGATATTCTACGCCGTCGACAACGCCTGCCCGCACCAGGATGGGCCGCTCGGCGCCGGGGCGGTGCAAGATCACAGCCTGATCTGCCCTTGGCACCAATGGGAGTTTGACGTGCGGACCGGCGAGTGCTTTGAAGAGCCTGACACGCCGATCCGTTGCTACGAGACGAAGGTGGTTGACGGGCGGGTCCTGGTGCGGATGACCGCGGCGGGCGGCCCGTCGCCCGAGAGCTGATTCACACCGCGCATTAGCCCGGTGATAGGAAGGATAGACCTGATGACAGCACCCCTGTTGGAGATTCGCAACCTGCACGCCCATGCGGACGGGCACGAGATCCTGCACGGCGTCGACCTGACGATTCAGGGCGGCGAGGTGCACTCGATCATGGGCCCGAACGGGTCCGGCAAGAGCACGCTGGCCAAGGTCCTGGCCGGTCGCGAAGAGTACGAGGTCACGCAGGGCAGCGTGCGATTTCGGGGGCAGGACCTGCTTGCGCTCGACCCCGACGAGCGGGCTCGCGACGGCCTGTTCCTGGCGTTCCAGTACCCGGTGGAGATTCCCGGGGTCAGCAACATGCAGTTCCTCAAAACGGCAGTCAACGCGATCCGGACGCATCGCGGTCTGCCGGAGCTCGACACCGTGGCGTTCCTGCAGGAGCTGCGCGACAAGCTCGGCCGGGTGGAGATGAACGAGCAACTGCTGCAGCGCTCGGTCAACGAGGACTTCTCGGGCGGCGAGAAGAAGCGCTACGAGATCGTGCAGATGGCGCTGCTGGATCCGGCGATGTGCGTGCTCGACGAAACGGACTCCGGGCTCGATATCGACGCACTGCGGATCGTGGCCGACGGGATCAACGCGATGCGGTCGCCGGAGCGTGGGTTGCTGCTGGTGACGCACTACCAGCGGCTGCTGAACTATGTCGAGCCGGATTACGTGCACGTGATGGTGGGCGGCCGAATCGTGCGGTCCGGCGGCAAGGAGCTGGCGCTGGAGCTCGAGGAGCAGGGCTACGCCGGCGTGACGGCCGGCACTGACGCGGGCGACGCGCCGTTGGCGGCGGAGGCGCGCTCGTGAGCGGCAGCGTGCAGACGCAGCAGGTGTCGCGGAACGCGACTGGGGTCGACCTCGGCACGCTCCGCACGGCGGCCGAGCGGCTGCGCGCGGCAGGCGGTGCGGCGTGGCTGAACGCGCTCCGCGGGTCGGCGATCGAGCGGGCGATCGAGCTGGGGCTGCCGACGAAGGCGTTTGAGGCGTGGCGCTACACGAACGTGGATGCGCTGGCGGAGACGGAGTATCGGCTGCCGGGCGACCCGGGCGCCGCCGCCCCCACGGTAGCGCAGCCCGAACTGGAGTCGGCCGCGCGGCTGGTATTTGTCGATGGGATCCTGGACGCGGCGCGGTCGGATTTAGCCCTCGATCAGGTCCGGATCACTCCCCTGCCGGCAGACAGCCCGCCGGCGGAGGTGGAGCGGGTCATTGGCGACGCGGTAGCGAAGGCGCGCGATGGGCTGGAAGCGTTGGCGGGTGGGTTGGTCACGACGGGCGTGGTCGTGCACGTGCCGGCCGGCGTGGCGCTGGAGCGGCCGATCCACGTGACGTTCGTCGGGCGGGCGACCGATGAGGCCGCCCTGCTGGTGGCGCCGCACGTGGTGGTACAGGCCGAGGCGCAGTCGGAAGTGACGGTGATCGAGGATCACGTGCAGCCGGCGGGGGCGCGGGGGCTGACGCTGGGGACGACGTCGCTGGTGGCCGGCGCCGGGGCCCACGTGCGGCACGCGTTGCTGGCGCGGGACAGCACGGCCTGGACGCACTGCGCGACGCTGCGGATCGAGCAGGGTCGGGCGAGCCAGGTGGCGTCACACCGGATCCTGACGGGCGGAGCGTTGGTGCGGAACAACATCGTGGTCGGGCTGCGGGGTGAGCAGGCGGAGACGGTGCTGAACGGCGTGTTCGTACCCCGCGGGCGGCAGCAGCACGACAACTACCTGCGGGTCGAGCATTCGGCCGAGCACTGTCGCAGCCGCCAGTACTATCGGGGGCTGCCGGCGGATCGGGCGCGGGGGGTGTTTGCGGGACGGATCTGGGTTGACGCGACCGCCCAAAAGACGGATGCCGTCCAGACGAACGCCAACCTGCTGCTGTCGTCCCGGGCGCGGATTTACTCGCAGCCGCAGCTGGAAATTTACGCGGACGACGTGAAGTGCACGCACGGGGCGACCACGGGGTACCTGGACGAGGACGCCCTGTTCTACCTGCGAGCGCGCGGCGTGCCGGAGCACCGGGCACGGCTGTTACTGCTGCACGCGTTCGCGGGGGAGTGCGTCGAACGGATTGAGCACCCGGGCCTGCGTGAGTGGGTCCGGGAACGGATCGATGAGCGCCTGGCGGCGATCCTCGAGACGAGTGACTGACCAACAAGCGATCGCGACATCAGCGCGACAGGAAAGGAACCAGCGATGAGCGACTATGCGCACCCCGACGTGTTGGTCTCGACCGAATGGGTCGAGGAGAATCGGCACAAGACGGACGAGATCCGGATCGTGGAATCGGACGAGGATGTCCTGCTGTACCAGACCGGCCACATTCCCGAGGCCGTGCGAATCGACTGGCACAACGACCTCCAGCACCCGGTGCAGCGGGAATACATCGGCCCGGAGGCGTTCGCGGACCTGTGTCGGCGGATGGGCATCAGCCGGGACACGACGGTGGTGTTCTACGGTGACAAGAGCAACTGGTGGGCGGCGTACGCGTTCTGGGCGTTCAAGATGTTCGGGCACGCGCAGTGCCGGCTGATGGATGGGGGGCGGCAGAAATGGGTGGCCGAGAACCGGCCGCTGACCACCGAGACGCCGACCTACACGCCGGCGGACTATCCGACGCCGACGCTGGACTTGAGCCAGCGGGCGTTTCGGCCGGACACGCTGGAGCACAGCCACGCCGGTAAGCCGCTGGTGGACGTGCGGTCGCCGGGCGAGTACTCGGGACAGCTGACGCACATGCCGGAGTACCCGCAGGAGGGCGTGCTCCGCGGCGGGCACATTCCGGGCGCGCAGAGCTGCCCGTGGTCGCGGGCGGCCAACGAGGACGGCACGTTCAAGGCGCGCGAGGAGCTCGAGGCGATCTATCGCGGTGAGCTCGGGCTGTCGCCAGATGACGACGTCGTGGTGTATTGCCGGATCGGCGAGCGTTCGGCGCACACGTGGTTTGTGCTGAAGTACCTGCTCGGCTTTTCGCAGGTGCGGAACTACGACGGCTCGTGGACCGAGTGGGGCAACACGGTCGGCGTGCCGATCGAGCAGGAGAGCAGCCCGCAGCCGGTCACTTCCGGGGCATCGTAATGGCGGCGATCGATGACATCATCGCGACGTTCCAGTCGGTGGAGGCGCCGTTGCGGCTGGAATTGCTGCTGGACTATGCCCGGCGGCTCCCGGCGCTGCCGCCGGCACTCGAGGCCGAAGCGGACCTGGACGAGCGGCGCGTGCCGGAGTGCATGACGCCGGTGTGGCTGTGGGTTCGCGAGGAGGACGGGCGCGTCCAGATCCACGCCAAGGTGGCGGAGGAGGCGCCGACGGTTCAAGGCTTCTTGTCGATCCTGATCCACGGTTACACGGATGCGACGCCGGGCGCGCTGGCGGCGTTGCCGCCGGACCTGCCCAACCGACTGGGCATTGCCAACGTGATCCGGATGAATCGGGCGGTGGGCTTGAGCGCGATCGTCCGGCGGGTCGCGCGGGAGGGCGAGCGGCTCGCCCAGCAGCACGTCTCCTGATGGACGCGGAAAGGATGGCGATGAGCGACAACGGTGGGAGCGGCCTGTCGGACCAGGTGGTCGCGGCGCTGCGGCGGGTCCACGACCCGGAGATCCCGGTCAACATCTATGACCTGGGGTTGATCTACGAGCTGGACGTCAGCGACGCCGGGGCGGTGCGCGTCGCCATGACGCTGACGGCGCCGAACTGCCCGGTCGCGGACCAGATCGTGGCCGACGTGCAGGCGGCGGTGCGCGGCGTCGACGGCGTGCAGGCGGCGGACGTGAAACTGGTCTGGCAACCGGCCTGGTCGCCGGAGCGGATGAGCGCGATCGCGCGGCTCGAATTGGCGGCCATGGGGATCGATCCGGATCGGGCGAAAGGGAAGTCCGGGCCGTTGCCCAGTCAGCTCACCGTGGGGGGACGGTCGCGCGCCAGGGGCGGGGGTCAGCGTGACCCGGTGCGTTGAGGGTTCCGACGCCGGGCGGCTGCGCGGTCGGGATCTGGGCGGGTCACGGCGGCCGAGACGACCGACTCACCCTGCGATTTCGGGCTACACGACCGCCCCACCCTGATGGGTGACCTGCCCCGATGGTTGAAATTCTGCCGCCACCCGCCTTCTGCCCTTTGCTCCCTGCCCAAGCGTAAGGGCCGCACTCTGCGGGGGCTGCTGTTCTGGTGGCGCTCCTGCTGACTGATGCCTGATCGTCGATGTTTGCTGAGAGCTCGGCCGGGATGGGCCATGCCAATTAGCTCCACACCTTGCTGCAACCGCGACCGGCTCGATTGCAATGGTGACGGCGTCGTGGATTTCTATGACGTGGACCCGTTCGTGGGGCTGCTGGTGGGCGCGTAGTTTCCGCGGCTCTCATGGCCAAGGCCGGCATGCGGCGGGATCGGCGCCCGAGGTCCGGTCGGCGGCCGCCCGCGCCGCTACCTGCCGCAGATGCGCGCGCGTGACGATGTTTTGTCGCCCGAAGCGCACTGGATCTCGATTAGCGCTAAACCGGCGCGCTAAGCGCCGGCAGCCGGCGCGATCGTGCCGTTCATCCCGTCCTCGGCGATCGGCGCAATCGCGGCGTCGCCGACGACGATCGGGTGGTCCGCGTCGGGCGCGGTGTCGAACACCCAGGGGCCGATGGCGGCGTCCATCTGGAGCAGGCTGATGGTGTCGGCGTCGGCGGTCAGGCGGCGAGCGGGGGAGAAGCTATCGCCCTGATAGCGGGCGGTTTTCGAGAGGCGGACCTCGTCGATCCAGCCGGTGAAGAAGGACGTCGGGTTGCCGTTGCTGCGGACATCGGCACCGACGTAGAGCGGAAGGTTGTTGGTGCGGCGCTCGCCGGCGCCGTCCTGGCGGGCGATGAGCTGGCCGTCGACGTAGAGGCGGACCTGTTGGCCGTCGAAGACGCCGGCGATGTGGTGCCAGCGGTCGGTTTTCAGGATGGGTTCGGCGGCGCGCGCGGTGACGTACTTGTCACCGAGGAAGACGGAGAAGCCGGGCTGACCGCGGTTGACGAAGATGCCGAAGTCGGAGTTCTCGGTTTTGGTGACGAGGCCGACGCGGTTGCCGAACCGCTCGGCGTTGAACCAGCACTCGAGGGTCAGTGGGCCGTCGGGCACCGCGGCGTGGTCCGGGGTCAGCTTGACCGCGTCCCCATCGCCATCGAGGCGGAGGGCGTGCTCGACGGAGGGGCGATCCGGCTTGGGCAGCTCGACTTTCATGGGCATGGGGTGGTGTTGGTCGGGGAGGGCGTAGCGGTGTCCGGGAGCGAGGTATTCCGTCCGCACGAGCAGGTCGAGCGGTGCGATGTGCACGTCGAGCGAGTCCGCGCTCCGCTTGATGTCGAAGACGAAATCGGCGGCCGCGCCCGGCTCGAGCACGCGGTGGTAGTGGTCGGGATAGAAGCGCCAGCGGTTGTCGGGCGAGTCGGGCATGGCCGTGATGTCGATGGGCCGCGAGGCGGTGTTGGTGAGGGAAGCGAAGACGCGCGTGGTGGTCCGGCCGGTACTGGAGAGCTCGAGCTGGCCGCTGAATTTGGGGGCCTGGCGGACGAGCGCGACGCACTCGGCCTGCATGTCGCCGGTGATCTCGCGGACGTCCATGACCTCACCGACCGGGACGGCGGCGATGGCGAGCTGGTCGCGGCGGACGGTGACGATGTGGAACTGGTGGAGGTAGCCGGCCTCGGGGACAAGCTGGGATTGGCCGCCGCCGACGGTGGCGAGGGTAACGTAGTCGATGCCGTCCTTGGGGTCGTAGCGCATGCGGTGGATGTGCCCGGCGAAGACCGCGCTGACGTTGCCGGCCTCGACGAGGGCCTGGTGGACGCGCTCCCAGTCGTCGCCGTAGCCGCCGCCGAGCCAGCGCGGGTGGTGCAGGAAGAGGAAGACGTGGTCGGCGTCGCGGGCCTTGGCGAGGACGGACTTGAGCCAGTCGTACTGCGCGGGACTCATGCGTTGTGACTCGGGCTTGCGAAAGTTCTTCTCACCGGTTTCGGGGTTGCCCTCGTCGCTGTAGAGCGCGATGAACCAGCAGTTCTTGTGTTCGAAGGCGTACCAGAGCGGGCCGAAGTGCATCTCGTAGTTGCTGTCGTGCTCACCCGCGGGGCGCTGGCCGGAGGGGCCGCGCCAATAGGTGTCGTGGTTGCCGGCGACGGGGAACCACGGGCAGAGGAGCTTGTCCATGATGGCCTTGAACTCGCGGGCCTGCTCGAGCCACTGGGACTTCTGGTTGTAGCCGTTGATCAGGTCACCAACCGTCATGACCAGGTCGGGCTCGAGAAGGTTGGTATCGCGGACGGCGTCGGCGAGAACGGAGACGCCGGTGGCAGGTCCGCCGGTGCGGTCGCCGAAGACGACGAAGAAGAAGGCGTCCTCTTCGGTGGGCAGGTCGAGCGGCTTGCCGGAGCGGCTGGTGGTGAAGCGGGTCGGGTCGGCGACGCGGGGGTGGGGCGCGTTGTAGCGGTGATGGTGGCGCGTGTGGCCAATGTTGTCGTCGGGCGCGTCGGTGTTCTGGGCGCGGCTTGGTGCGGGTGCGAGCAGCAGCGCGGCGAAGGTGGCGGCGAGCAGCGAGCGAATGGTGATCATTTGGTTCGTCTCCGACCGTGGTGGGTGCAGCGCGATTCAGGGTGTGTTGGTATACCGGGACGGTCACTATAGTTCTTCAAAAGCAGATGGCCAGTTGCGGCCGGCGAAAAAGCAGCTCTTTGCAAGCAGGTTCTCGACGGGGCCGGTCGGCATGTTTGGAATTGATCACCGTTTGGTTAGTGTCGCGCTTCTTTTGACAGGGTTTGGCGCCGTGGCGGCAGGGGTGGACTACCGCGTGCGGACGGCGGTGGTTTTGTTGGGTTGTGCGCGCGGGGTTTCCTGGCGTCGACGAGTCGGGAGCGGTACTTGGGCTTGCTGGATTTTGATGTGGACGGGACGAGCGGCAGCGGGGTGGTGATGTTGACGTGGAACGCGGCGCACGGGGATCAGCACGGGATGGACGGGACGCGGCCGACGAAGTTCTCAGGCGGCCCGCTGATCGAGGTGGGTACCGTGGGGCCTGGGGTAGAGGTGTGGGCGACGTTTGCGGCGGACTTGGCGCGCGAGGAGCGTGACGCGCTGCCGCTGAGGGGGACGGCCGCGGTGGTGGCGGGGGCGTTTGGTGACGGGCGGGTGGTGGCGTTCAGCCCGCATCCGGAGCGGGCGCCCGGGCCGCAGGAGGCGTTCTGGAGCGCACTCTTCTGGACCGCCGGAACAGACCGCGAGATGCAGGGCGCCGTCCCAGCGGGGGCCGGTTCGGCTGACTGAGCCTGGACGGACGGTGTGACGAAGGGCGGGCGGTGGAATGACCGGCCGCCCTTTTCGTTGCGCGGCCTCAAGGCAGGTGGTAGCCGGCCGCGCGGAGCGTGGCGACGGCCCGGTCGGGCCAGTCGGTCTGGAGCAGGGTGGCGCCCTGCTCGACCCAGTAGGTGTAGACCGCGTCCGGATCGCCAGCCGCCTGGTAGTCGCCGCGGCCGGCGCTCAGGTAACCGTCGCGGAGGGTGTTGATCCAGGCGCGGACGCCGGCGTTGTGGGTTTGCTGGAGGTTGTTTTCGGTGAGGATGGGGTCGTCGGCGTTTCGCACGATGATCTCGACGGCGGGGTACCGCCCGGTCGCGATCACTTCCTGGAGTTGCGCCGCGCGGTCGGCGATCGGCATGAAGATGACGTCGGGGTGGGCGGCAAGGTAAGCGCGGTCTTCGGGCGAGAGGCGTGACCAGCTGCCCTTGAACAGGCAGTGGTCGAGTAGGTCGGCGTGGCGCGCGATCGCGGCGACGTCGGCGAGCTTACCGGTCTTGAGATCGATGTTGAGCATCACGCGGCCGGCCGCGGCGGCGAGGGCCGCTTCGAACGTCGGGACGCGCTCGGTGGTTGGGCGGAGGTCATCGCGGAGGTGGAGCTGCTGGACCTCGGCGCGGGTGAGGTCGGCGATCTTCCCGCGGCCGGTGGTGGTGCGGTCGACGGTAGTGTCGTGCATCAGGACGTAGTGGCCGTCGCTGGTGAGGCGGAGGTCGATCTCGGCGAGGTGGGCGCCGATGGCGGCGGTGGCGGTGATGGCAGCGAGGGAGTTCTCGGGGGCAACGCCGTGGTGGCCGCGGTGGGCAACGATCAGGACGCCGGGCTGGGCGGGGGTGAGGAGGGTATGGCGGATGGCGTCGATGCGGTCGGTGGCGGCGGACTGGGGCGTGTCTTCCCGGACGGCGCGGGCGATGTCGGGGTAGTCCGTAAACAGGCCGTCAACCTGGTAGGTGTCGAGGAAGCGGCGGAGCTCGGCCCGATCGGCGCCGAAGGTCCAGGGGTAGACGGCGAGGTCGCGAGCGCGGGCCTGGCGGATGAGGGCGCCGTGGTCGGCGTCGGCGAGCTTCTTGTTGGGGCCGAGGCCGTCGGCGAACGCGGCGATGGCGGTGAGGCCGCCGGCGTTTTGAATGGCGTCGGCATTGCCGGCGAGGAAGACGAGGGGGAGACTCGAGTTCAGGTCCTCGCGGATTGTCACCAGGGCGTCTTTTTCGAAGGACTGGATAATGCAGCGGTCGGCAGGCTGGGCGTAGCCGAACTCGGCGAGGAGGTTGACGAGGGCAGTTTCGAGCGGCTGGCCGGCCGCGCGGTGGAAGGCGGCGTTTTTGGGTTCGGGGATGATGCCGACGGCGCGGCCCGTGAGCTGGTTGAGGGTCGTGACGAGCTGAAGCATCTCGCGGAGGGTGGCGATGCGGAGCGGGGGCGGGTTGACGAGGCGGGCGTGCTCGCGGGCGTGGCGGGGCTGGACGTCGACGGTGAGCTGCTTGATCTCGGCGTGCGTGAAGTCGATCGCGTACCACTTGCCGTCATCACGGTGGCGGTCGGGGAAGACGCTTTCAACGTTGGTCTTACGCTCGAGCGTCAGATCGTGGTTACAGATCAGGACGCCGTCGCGGGTCAGGACGACGTCGGGCTCGAGATAATCAGCGCCCTGGCCGTAGGCAAGCGCGTAGGCCGGCAGGGTGTGCTCGGCCAGGTAGGCGCTGGCGCCGCGGTGGGCGATCACGAGCGGTTGGGCGGCGGCGGCGAGTGCGAGGACGAACGCGAGCGGGGCGCCGGTGGTTATGCGGGGCATGGATGAGCTTCCTGAGATTGAGGGCGCGCGGGGGTCAAAAGGAACGGGTCCGCCGGCGATGGCCGACGGACCCGTTTGACTGCCGGTGGTGTTCAACTGGCCGCGGGGGCTAGTCGACGATCAGGCCGACGAACGGATCGATGTCGAAGAAGTCGATCTCACCGTCTTCGTTGACGTCGGCGTTGTTGATGTCGCAATCCGGGAAGAGGGCCGGATAGTCGTTCGGCGACACCAGCGCGGTGACGAACGGGTCGATGTCGAAGAAGTCGACGACGCCGTCGCAGTTCAGGTCACCGATGAGGCCGGCCGGCGCCGGCGTCCACTCGTACGGGATGTACGCGAACGAGAAGGCGACGCGAGCGACGAAGCCGCTGGCCGGCTCAAGGCCGCCGACGATGAACTCGCCGTTGGCGCCCGGCTCCCAGAGCATGACGGTCGGCTCGACCGGGTTCTCGGGATCCGGGTTGAGCGCGGTCATGACAAGCACGCCCTCGGTGCGCGCGTCGACGCCGGGGATCTCGATCGCAAAGGCCGGGTCACCGAAGGCCGGCTCGGTGGTGTTGCTGACGGTGAAGTCACCGACGCTGGCGATCTTGGAGCCGTCGGCGGCGATGTGACCGCCAATCATGCCCGGCGTGTCGAAGGGCAGGTAGACGTAGCCGTGGTCCCAGTCGGCGGGGACGAGCACGCCATCCACCTCTTGGACCGGCGGCCCGCCGGTGGTGCCTTCGAACATCTCGATGATGTAGCTGCTGCCGCTGGGGGTGACCATCGGGAAGCGGTTGTTGTTGTCCCAGTTGGTCGCGATCAGGACGCCGTCCGTGACCGCGTCGCCCGTGCCGCCCTCAACCTCGACCGTGTCCGACGTGTTCGGGGCGCTGATCTGGACGTCGGCGTCCTGCTGGAAGCCGGCCCCGATCGGGAAGAAGGCCATCGAGAAGTCGCCGTTGAACTCGCCGCCGGTCGACTGGGCCGCGTGGAGGCGGGCTTCGCCGTTGTCAAAGGAGACGGTCGCCGCGCCCGAGACGCCCACGGTGGCGCTGTTGTCGCGGAAGAACTCCGTGCCGTGGCCGAGCCAGACGCCGTCGGCGGCGTCGAGACCGTTGTTGAGGCGCGACTTCGGCCGCGCGTTGAGCCAGGTCATGCCGATATCGCCGCGGTTGTCGCCGCCGATGCCGAGGTTGTCGGACCCGAGGGCCTTTTCGGCCTTCATGTCGCCGTTGCCGTTGTCGGGGCGGAACTCGGTGACTTCCACCCGCATGGAGGAAACGGTGGCGAGCTCGTCCTTCCAGGCCTGCGGCGGGTCGACCGGGAGGATCTCAACGCCGTCCTTGAAGAACGCGAAGTGGAAGGAGACGTCGAACGAGCTGATGTCCTGGAGACCCATGCCGCCGATGTCGCGGCTGGTGATGACCCACCCGTCACCATCGGGAAAGGCGAAGACCGGGTTGTCGACGGTGTTGCCGCCGAGCTGGGTGAACGGGGTCACGATGAGCGTACCCGTGGCCGGGCTCTCGCCGGCGATCGTCAGGCGCCAGGTGCCGTTGGTCTCAGGCTGGCCGACCATCTCGACGGTGAAGTCGCCCTGACCGTAAATCGTATTGCCGGTGCCGGTAATACGGCCCATGGTGACGCCGGGCGTGCCGTCGGGGACGAAGACGAACGACGTCGGGTCCTGCTCAGCGCCGCCGCCATTGTCGCCGTTGTCGCGGTTGTTGAGCAGCGCGTTGCCATCCTCATTGATGAAGACGGCCGTGTAGTTGTCCTCGTTCTTGGCGCCGCAGGCGAGCAGGACGCCGTCGCGCCGCATGTCGATGCCGTCGAGGACCAGGCCGAAGTTGCCGGCGCCGTCGAACTGGTCGATGAACGGGCTGGGGATGCTCGGCAGGTTGGGGTCAAACGGGTTGGTGAGCGTGATCTCCGGGCTGCCGACGAACTCGGTGATGACGCCGCCGTTCGCGCTGTTGTAGGCCGCGCCGGCAAGCCAGCCGTCAGCGATCGGGAAGTACGCGAGGGCCGGGTTGTAGTTGGCCTCACTGCCCTGCGAGGCGCGGTGGATGGCGATCCAATAGAGGCCCGCGCTGGTGTTGCGGGCGGTTGAAACGGTGGCCACGTACGGGCTCAGCCCGTCGTTGACGCTCGGCTCGGTGCGTTCGTCCTCGTAGGGGCCGACCATCAGAACGCCAAGATTGGTGTCGTCACCGGTGCCAAAGTCAACCACATAGTCGGCGCGGCTGGTGTCGGCGACGCCGTCAATGCTGACCGGCGCCCAGGCGCCGAAGCCGCCGGGGTCGCGGGTGACGGTCACGGAGGTCGGATCATTGCCACCGTCGTTCTCGACGACGGTGAGCGTACCGTGCTGGACCTGGGCGACGGCGACCGAGGCACACGCCGCGATGAGCGTGCTCCCGGCGGCCAAACGCCATGCGTGCTGCCAAAGACTTGTCATGTGCTTATCCCTTCCTTTCCGCCGACCGTGGGTCGGCTGTTGACTTAAACGGGCGGTTCTGCTCCCAGAACCACCGCATATCACGAGCGATCAAAAACCATCAATTCCGCGACGAGTAGAAGGGCAGGCGGATCTGGGTCACGCGGCCGTAGGTCCGCTGCAACTCGTCCTGCTCCTCCTGGGCCCGCTGGCGTGAGATTGTCCGGACGCTGCCGTCGGTCCAGGCGGCGACCGTCCCGCCGGGGTGGCGGAAATACTCGTCGCGCCAGTTGGGGTCGTTCTGGTCATTCCACTGCACGAGGTTCACCGACGTGTCGCCGTTGCCGTCCAGCATCACCTCGGCCCCGTCCTGGAACATGATGATCTCGGACGGGAAGCGGATGCCGCCGATCTTCAGCGGCTTGCGGCCGCCGGGCCAACCGCTGGTCGCCTCGAAGAACGTCGGCGTGCCCGAATCCGGCACGCCGTCGCGTCCCGGCGTCACGCCGTTGAAGACGTAGGAGGAGTAAAGCGTGAACGGGTCGTGCGGGAGGGCCTCGCCGCTGCCGGTCGGGCGGCGGAAGGTCGCGATGGTCCACTTGGCGGTCGGGCAGCGGGTGTTCTCCCACGCCTCGAGGGTCGCGCGTTCGCCGATGCCGCGGCCGGAGTAGTAGTCGTCGGATGTCGGCGACCCGAGAATCTCATCGAAGAGTGCGGCCCAGTAGGCGTTGCTGTCCGGCCTCCCGGTCCCCGCGTCCATGTAATAGGGCTTTCGCAAGACCCTGAAGCGCCGCACGACGTCGTAGCGCGGCGCGTAGTTCGCCCAGGTGGCGTGGTGGTAGTCCTCGTTCTCCTGGGCGTACAGGAAGACCGCGCGGTGCAGGTTCTTCTGGTTGGAGCCACAGACGACCTGCTTGGCCTGCTCACGGGCCCGCTGGAGCGACGGCAGGAGAATGCTGATCAGCAGCGCGATGATGGCGACGACGACCAGCAGCTCGATGAGGGTGAACCCGGTGCGCGGGCGACGAACTTGAAGCATCGTTGTGGGGTCTCCGCGAGGTTGGGTGGGCGGGGCGAAAACACCACCCGGCCGCTGGCCGCGCAGTCCCTGCGCCGGCTCGCGCCACGGTCGGGTGTCGCCCGTTACGCCTATAGACGAACAAAGCAGTTTTTTGGTCAGGCTGCGACCACGCCACAGCCTCATTTCGGCAGCCACGCCGGTTGCGTGTTTCCGCTCGCCGCGCCGCCTTGCGTCAGCACGGGAAAGTATGCGACGCTTGTGCAAAGAAATGATGAGCACCGGGTTCGCGTTGGATTAGAAAGTGCGTTTGTTTACTGGCATGCGTCGCACAGCGCGCGACGGGCCGCGAACGAGGTGGGGCTGGGTCGGCACCTGGGATCGATCACGACGCTGACGGCCGCTGACGCCGCGACGGATGGCAGAGGAGGCGGCGCCGAGGTGCCGCTTGAAGACGCGGGCGCAGATTTCCAGCGGCTTGATGCCGCACCGGGTGGCGATCTCACCGATGCCGTCGTCGGTGTCGCGCCGGGCGTGCTTGGCCCGGTCCGGGCGGACGGGGCGTTTTCGGCTGGTTCGACCGGCCGCGGACATCACCGTCCCGCAGGTCGTGGACGCCATGGAACCCGTCCAGCGGATCAAGGCTTGCCCGCTCAAGATCAAGTCGCACCGGCAGCAGCTGTGTCACCGGCACCGCCAACTCGACGCGGCGACCGAGGAGATCGAGACGGCCTCCGGCCAGGCAACGAGCGACGAAATCACCGCAGCCCCGTCCTCGGCGCCGCTGGTGGGCGAGGGCTGATCGCCCGGGCGGGGCGTTGATGGGCTTGGGGGAGCGTCTCGTTTGACGGGGCGATCGCCGGGCAGTCTTGGCGGCAAGGCCGTTAGCGTCGATAATATGCTTTGATGCCGCTCGACCAATCCCCCTATGCCTTGGAGTTGCAGCACCCCGTTTACCTGGCGGCGCTAGCGCTGCTGCCGCTGGTGGTGCTGATCAGCTACCGAACGCTGGCCGGGCTGGGCCCGGGACGCGGGATGGTGGCGCGGGGGGTGCGGTGCGTGGTGGTTGCGGTGCTGGCGCTCGCGCTGGCCGGTCCGCAGTGGGTTCGCACGACCGATGACCAGACGGTCGTGTTCGCGCTTGATCAGTCGGACAGCATTCCGGCGCCGCAGCGGCAGTTGGCGCAGCGGTTCG
>CAZCKC010000005.1:35595-42660 GCA_964499235.1 uncultured Planctomycetales bacterium
CTTGATCAGTCGGACAGCATTCCGGCGCCGCAGCGGCAGTTGGCGCAGCGGTTCGTCGCCGAAGCGGCGGCGTCGCTCCGGCCGGGGCAGGACCGCGTCGCGAGCCTGCGGTTCGCCCGGGCGGCCGTAGTCGATCAGCTGCCGCGCGAGCGGCTGGTGGTGCGGCCGGAAGCGGGTGTCGACCAGGGCCACCAGACCGATCTCGCGGCGGCGCTGCGGCTCGGGCTGGCACTGATGCCGGCGGACACGGCCAAGCGGCTGGTGTTGCTGTCCGACGGCCATGCCACGCGCGGCCTGGCGGCTGAAGAGGCGGCGCAGTATGCGGCGCTGGGCATTCCGATTGACGTCGTGCCGCTTCGGTACACGCACGAAGCCGAGGTGTTCGTCGACCAGGTGGTTGCGCCGGCGACCGCGCAGCGGGACCAGATGATCCGCCTGCAGGTGGTGATCCAGTCAACGCGGGCGACGGCGGCCCGGCTGCAACTGGAGCGGAACGGGCAGCGTGTCGCGCTTGATTCACTGAGCCAGGACGGGGCGCGGCGGATTGCGTTGCAGCCGGGCCCCAACCGCGTGGCGATTCCGATTGGGCTGTCCGCCACGGGGGTGCACCGGTTTCGCGTGACCGTTGCGACGGATGACCCGGAAGCCGATTCGCAGGCCGCCAACAACACCGGCCGGGCGGTGACGGTCGTGGGTGCGCCGACGCGGGTGCTGGTCGCGAGCGATTCGGGTAGTCCTGATCCGGCGACCGATCGGCAGGCGGCGGCGATCCTGGTCGAAGCGCTGCGGTCCGAGGGCATCGACTGTGAGCTGGTCACGGTGGATCAGCTCCCGGACAGCGCGTTGGCGTTGAACGACACGGCCGCGGTGGTGCTTTCGAACGTCTCGGCCGTTGCGCTCGGATCCGCGCGGCAGGCGCTGCTGGCGCGATATGTGCGCGACCAGGGCGGGGGGCTGGTGGTACTGGGCGGTGACCAGTCCTTCAGTGTCGGGGGCTATGCGAACACGGAATTGGAGGCGGTGTTGCCGGTTGAGACGGAGCGCGACAAGCTCAACCTGCCCAGCCTCGGCATGGTGATCGTCATCGACCGGTCCGGCTCGATGGCAGGCGAGAAGCTGCAGCTAGCGCGGCGGGCGGCGGTCGAGGCCGTTCAGATGCTGAGCCGGCGCGATCGGGTGGGGGTTGTCGCGTTTGACGGGTCGCCGAGCTGGCTCGTGCGGCTGCAAGTGGTGGAGAAACGGGCCGCGATCGCACGGCAGCTGGCGCGGCTCGAGAGCGGCGGAGGCACCAACCTGTTCCCGGCGATGGAGCAGGCGCTGGCGGCGCTCGCGGCGGCCGACACGAATCTCAAGCACATGATCGTGCTCACGGACGGGCGATCGACGCCGGGCCACTTTGGCCTGCTGGCCGACCAGTGTCGACAACGGCGCATCAGCGTCTCGACGATCGCCGTCGGTCCTGACGCGGACCAGGCGCTGCTCGCCGAGATTGCGCAGCGCAGCGGCGGGCGGATGTACGTGGCCGACCGGGCGCAGCGGCTGCCACAGATCTTCGCCCGCGAGACGATCCTGGCGAGCCGCTCCGGACTCTTCGAGCAAGCGTTCCGGCCGCTGCGTCAGCCGACGATGAACGAGCAGATCGTGCAGGGCCTCGATCCGGAGGCGATCCCACCGCTGGACGGACACGTGCTGGCGTTGTCGAAGGAGCTGGCGCAGACGCCGCTCGTCCGGCAGGGCGAGACTGAGAATTACCCGATCCTGGCGTACTGGCAGGTCGGCCTCGGGCGAACAGTGGCGTTTACGAGCGGGCTGTGGCCCAAGTGGGGGCGCGAATGGGTGGCGTGGCCGGGCTTTGCGAAGCTCTGGACGCAGGCGCTGCGATACGCGGCACGGGCGGGCAACCCGGCGGCCCTGGAAGTCGCGACACGGATCAGCGCGGGCACGGGTGAGGTGACCGTGTCAGCACGGCACCTGCCGCCGGTGGCGCAGCGGTCGCTGACCTTAGCGGGGTCGGTGGTCGGGCCGGACGGCGAGGCGACGCCGCTGACGCTGCGGCCGACGGACGCGGGGCGGTATGCAGCGACGTTTCCCGCGGAAGACCCCGGCGCGTACCTGGTGCACCTGCCCTACCAGTACCGGCTGGATGGCCGGTCGGAGGCGGGTGCCGTGAGCACGGGCGTGGTGCAGAGTTACTCGCCTGAGTACCGGCACTTGGAACATCACGAGGGGAAGTTGGCGGAGATTGCGCGGCAGACGGGCGGCCGCGTGCTGAATGCGGATTATCCCGCGGCGGTATTTGAGCCGTGGAGCATTCGGCCGACCGAGGTGCGGCGGCCGATCTGGGATGTCCTCGTGCGGGTGGCATTGTTGTTGTTCATCCTGGACGTGGCGGTGCGGCGGATCGCGCTGACGCCGGGCGAGGCCGCGCGCAACACGCGGGAGTACATCCGGGGCCTGGCGGGCGCACGCCCGAGCGGGGAGCAGGCGGCGACGCTGGGGGCGTTGCGCGACGCGAAAGGGCGCGCTCGAGCGGGTGTCGAAGCACCGGAGCCGGCCAACGCCCCACCGCCGAGCCCCGTGCCGAAGCGTGGGCCCTCGGCTGCCAGCCAACACGCGGCCGGCGCTGACTTGGAGCACGCCGACGCGCAGCCGGCGGACGCGCGCCCCGCTGACGCGTCGACAGAAACGGACGCAGCAAGCAGTGCCCTGGCACGGCTGCGGCAAGCGAAGCAGCGCGCGCGGGAAAAGGGCTCTCAGAGCCCTGATTCCTGACGGGCGTGGGGGCGCGGGGATGGCGACCGCTGAGCAAACCAAGCCGCGGAGCCCGCGGCCCGGTTCAGAGGCCGGCCCGCGGCCAGGATCGCAAATCTGCGCCGCTGATCATGGCGTGACGGTCACCGCGGCCGCGAGGTGGTGGGTCTGTCGACCCCGGGGACGCACCGGCCTCGTCATGCCGCGTTTTGCCCGGTCACTTATCACCCTCGTCGGGATCGAGGGCATTGGCCACCCGTTGCGCGGCCGACGTTCGGGCAGCGAGAGCGCCGTGATCCTGAGGTTGCCGGTCTGACGTGCTGGCATTCATGCGATGCTGGCGATGGTTGATCCCGGCCGGCAGCCCACCGGCGCGCGCCGGTGGGAGCTGAACGTCGGGAATCCGGGCGCGGCAACACCCAGCGCCGCCCCACCCGCTCGCACCATTCTGTCTCGCGGCGCCCGGCCGTGCCCAAGACACCTCAAAAGCGGCGGCGCCTCAATCGCGCAGCGGCGGGTTGAGCGGCAATTCGAACGCGTGCTGCGGATCGTCCAGGTAACGCTCCAGGTACGGCGAGTAGCTCGTGGCGGTCAGCCTGCGGCCGTCCTGGGAGAAGGTGTAGATGCGGAGATAGCCCTCGCCACCTTCGCGCCGCATCTGGTAATTGGTCAGGACCTGGTGCACCGTGTTGCCGAAGTCGTTGGTGCTGCTGAGCCGGCCGGCGCCGTCGTTGAGGACGTGGCCGTTGCAGACCAGCACCACGTTCGGGTGGCGTCGCACGAGCTTCTGCCAGAGTTCCTCGCCGTCGTTGACGCCGCCGGGCAGGTTAGCAGTGCCGTAGCTGTGCGGGTTCCAGCGCTGGTCCGGCCGGGTGACGTGGTCGTACCGGGTCTCATCCGAATACATATAGGCGTGCGTGACGATAATGGTCCGGTGGTCGGGATACTGGCTGAGCACCGAGTTGGCCCAGTCGACAACCTGGTCGCGCGGCCCCCACTCCAACGCCAGCACCAGCCAATCCTCGCCCGCGGCCCGGAAGAAATGGTAGCTGCTGTCGAGCTTGTCCGGCTCGAACGTGCCGCCGAACCAGGGCTCGCCGGCGTAGTCCGAGCGCGGGAAGAAGTCGTTGAAGAACGTCGTGCGGTCGGCCGCGTTCCCGCCGGGCCCGTAATCGTGGTTGCCGGGCGCCATCGCGTAGGGCACGACGCCGTCGAGGTTTCGCATGGCGGCCTTGGCGTGCTCCCACTGCGGCTCGTTATTCCAGTTGGTCATGTCACCCTCGTGAATGACGAACTTGATGTTGAGCGCGTCGATGTTCGCGGCGATCCATTGGGTCTGCGCGGCGAAGATGTGCGGGTAGCTCTGCGAATATACCTGCGTGTCCGGCAGCACGACGATCGAGAACTCCTCCGGCGCGAGCAGCGCTGTGACGAACGGGTCAATATCGAAGAACGTGACCGCGCCGTCGGCGTTGAGGTCGCCGTTGACCCGCTCACACCGCGGGTACTTTTCCCCGTAAGACGCCGGGCTCAGCAGCGCCGTGATGAAGCCATCGATGTCGGCGAAGTCCACCACGCCGTCGCAGTTCAGATCACCCGGCCGGCGGGATTCGCTCACCGTGATCGACTCGAGTACGGCCCCTTCATCAAAGTGCGCCGTCCAGTCGAGCCCGCCAGCGCCGAGGCCATTTTCGGCCGGAACCGCCGCCTCCATGCCCCAGGTCGTGAAACCGACCGCGCCGGTCAGCAGCGGGGCCGGGTCATCAAGCGTGAACTGGTAGACCGACGCCCCGTCGCGGTCGAGATCACCGTCGAGCTGCCGCACGTTGATCGTGAACGCACCGCCCCGGGCGATCAGCTCGACCCGCCAGCGCTCGCCCGGCCGATACACGAACGCGTCGCTGTGCAACCGCTCCTCGAACACCCCGTCGACGCACTTCTGCACCGAGACGCCGCGCGGCGGTGCGCCCGCGCCGTTGCCTGCCTGGCTCATGAACATCAGCCGGTAGAAGTTCTGCGCGTCCTGGTGGCGAAACACCAGCCCGACGCCGTCGTCGTCGATCGCCTTCAAAATCGCCTCGACGCGGTAGTTCGACCACGCCGGGTCGCCGGCGACCGCCTGCGGCCCCGCGAAGTCCACCGTCCCCCGCGTGAAATCGGGGTCAACCTCCGGCGTCGCGGGATCATCGGGTACGACGAAGCGCGTCCCGCTCACCCAGCGGTTGTCCCGCACGCCCAGGCCGGCGATGTCCGGCCGCAGGCCGATCCCCGACGTTGGCCCCCCCGCGACGCACGCCACGCTTCCGCACCCGACGCCTTCAAAATCCAGCGGCGGGCTCAGCAGGGTCGCATCCCGCCATGCCGGCCGGGTCGAGTCGGGCGCGAGCGGCATGACCACGTGGTCATCAAACGCAATCTCGAGAGCGTCGAACTCGTTGGCCGCGTGCCGGTACGTGTGCAGCCCGATCGCACCGCTGAGCAGCGGCGCGTCCGGGTCATCCCACGAGCGGGTATAAAACGGCGTCGCCGGCGCCGTATCCGGCTCGAAGATCTCCAGTGTGAACGCATCACCCGCGCACGCCAGCCGCACCCGAAACGCGCTCCGCCCCGCCGCCCCGGTCGGGTCATACACGAAGCCCCCGGCCGATGTCGGCCGCTCGTCACGCCACAGTTCCTCCCACGCCCCGTCGCGGACCTTCTGCACGCTCACGCCGACCGGTGGATCACCCACCTCCCGCGGCTGCGCACTGTTAAATGTGAGCCGGTAGAAGTTCTCCTCGTCCTGGAAACGGAAGAGCAGCCCCAGGGCGCCATGGTCGGCTGTCCGCAGCGTCGCCTCGAACGTGTAATCCGCCCACGCCGCCGCGCCAGAGACGATCCGCGGCCCCTGGAATTCGACCCCGTCGCGACCCGACCCGTCCGGCAGCCCTTCCGGCCCGACGTTCTCGAGCGCCCCGTTGGTCAGCTTCTGCAGCCACACGCCGGCCAGCGGCGGCACCTCCGGCCGACTGACCGGATCCAGACACGTCGCGACCCCGTCGACCACCTGCCGCACCGTGACGCCGGCCGGAAAGCCAAGATTCGCGGCCTGTGCCCGCAGGTTGACGCTGAGGTAGTTGTCGTTGTCCGCGTAACCGAAAACGAGTCCGAAACCGTCGTCGTCGCTGGCGCCAACCTCGGCCAGCACCCCCGCGGTGCCGCTGGCGAGCGGCGTGGTGCTGACGAGCGCATACGGGGTGAAGACGCAGTTCGCGCCATCGCCGTCCGCCACCCGCCCGTCGGAGGTCTCAACCAGCTGCGGCGCGGGCAGCAGCCGAACCTGCCAGTTGGCCGGATCACCCACGCGGCTCGTCCCGCGGTCGTTCCGCTCCCAGCCGGCCATTCCCGCGACGAAGGGCGACTCAACGAGCGACGTCTCGTCGTGGGCAACCACGAACGGCTCGCCGCCCCCGAAGCTCAGCCAGCTCGCATCGCTCGAGCCCCACTGGAAAATGCCGGGCGCGCCGCCCGCCAGCGGCTGGCTGCGGTCGATGATCTCGGGCAACGTGATCACCTCGGCCGTCCCGCCCGGGTCGTTGATGACCGTGATCGTGATGCGGTTGCCAAAGAAGAGCGTGTCAACGCGCACCCGCGCGTCGAACGGCGTGCCCGGGGTGAAGATGAAGTCCGGGTTGTTCGGAGCGGTCCGGTAAAGCTCGATCCACTCCCCGTCGCGGACCTTCTGCACCGACACGCCCTGCGGGGCGCGCTCGTGGGCTTGCCAGTTGCCCGACTGCGTCAGCTCGTTGCAGAAGACCACGCGATAGAAGTTCTCCGCGTCGCGCGCGTACGTGATCAGACCGATGCCGTCGTTGTCGCGGTTCAGCAGCCGAGCCTGAACCGTGTAGTCGATCCAGTCCGCGGCCGCCGGGTCCGCCAGCACCAGGCTGGTCCCCATGAAGTCGATGTTCGGGTGCGAGGCGCTCGCGCGGGTGAAGTAGTTGCTCGTCTCCTGATAACGCCCGTCGCCAGCGAAATGCCAGCTCAGGTTCTCGTTCGTGCTGACCGGCACCTGGCTGCCGGCCGCGTTCGTCGTCCGCAGCCGCTGCCACGCCGTCGGCGGCGTCCAGTCCGCTGCGACCAGCGTCTCACCGCCGCGGGTCGCGGTGAACCGCCCCGCCCGCATCCCCGAGTTCGCCCACGAGAACACCCCCGCCCGGCCGCTGATCGGCCCGGCCGCGTGGAAGGTCCCCACCCGCCGGCCGGCGACGGCCACGGTGAAGAGGTCGCCATCGATCTCGACGCTCACGGGCACCAGCGTGCCGTCGGTAGGCG
>CAZCKC010000005.1:42760-47413 GCA_964499235.1 uncultured Planctomycetales bacterium
GGTAGGCGTGCGTCATCGCGTTCCGCCAACCGCGCTCGAAATCGTCCTCCAGCAGGACGGACTGGGCACGCGTGCAGACCACCGCGGCGGCGGCGAGGATCAACGGACAGGCAAAGCGAACGGCGTTGGACACGGGGACAACCTTTCTGTAGATGATCGGGACGAGTTGAGCGCGCTCCGCGCTGATTAAGGGACCGCCGGCGGCCGGGCAATCCCGGTCCGCCGGCGGCTGTGTGCTCAAAAGCTACGCGACTATTGCGCCTACTCCACGAGCAGCCCGACGAACGGGTCGATGTCGAAGAAGTCGACGTTCCCGTCACCGTTGATGTCGTTGACCGTCACGAAGTCGCAGTCGAACTCCGCTTCCCAGGTGCCCTGGCCGCTGACCAGCGCCGTCACGAACGGGTCGATGTCAAAGAAGTCCACCGCGCCGTCACAGTTCGTGTCACCGACGAGGTCGTCCGAGCCCGGCTCGGTCACAAGCACGTCGAAGAACTGCGCGCCACCGTCCCAGATCTCCGTCCAGCCGAGGCCGGTGCCGAGGACATTGTCGTCAGCTTCACCGATGCCGGCATTGCTGCCCCAGCAGGTCAGGCCGATTTGGCCAGTGGTAATCGGCTCGGAATCGCTGAAGTTCCAGGTGTACGTCGTCTGGCCGTCGCCGTCGACGTCCCCGTAGAGCTGCGTCACGGTGAGCTCGAAGTCGCCGCCGATCGCGGTGATCGCCACGTTCCAGCGCTCCCGCGGCGTGTAGACGAAGTCATCGCTGAAGAAGACCTCGCTCCACGTGCCGCCCATTTTCTTCTGCACGGCGACGCCGCGCGGCGCCGCACCAAAGGTGTTGCCGGCCTGGTGCTGGAAGGAGACGCGATAGAAGTTGTCCTCGTCCTGGTAGCGGAAGAGGATCCCGATCCCGTCGTCGTCGAGGTTCTGGAGGTCGACGCTGTAGGTGTAGTCGGTCCAGGTGTCGGCGCCGGCCACGATCCGCGGACCTTCCCAGTCGATCGTGCCCCGCGTCAGATCCGGGTCGTAGTCGGGAGTCTCCGGATTATCGGGAACCGCAAAGACGGTACCGGAGGCCCAGCGGTTGTCACGCACGACCGCACCGTCGACACCCAGTCGCAGACCGAGGCCTGACCAGACCGTGTCACCGGCACCCATGAACGAACCGATGCCGAAGTCGGGGCTGAACGCAACCCCCGCCGCAGTCAGGTTCGGATCCGGGCTCTCCGAGTGCGTAATGCTTACGAAGTTCAGGGGATCACCTAGCGTTGGCGCGGTCACGTCTTCCCAGCCCTTCGGATCCGGCTCGCCGAAGCCCCACTCCCAGGCCGGGCCGCTGTCGCCGGCCGGCGTGACGCTCAGCGCGCTGAACTCGTTGTCGCTGTGGAACCAGGTGTGCACGCCGATCTTGCCGTTGGCGATCGGGTCGCCGTCGCTGAACGAGGCCGTGTAGATGTTCTCGAACCACTGCTGGCTGACTTCCTCGTAGCCGTCGACCTCGACGGTGAAGTCGCCGCCGCTCGTGATCACGCGGACGCGGAAGATCGCGAAGCCGATCGACTCACCCGCCTGCGTGCCCAGCGGGTCATAGGTAAACCCGCCGTCGACCGTCTGCGTCGTGTCGCGGAACAGCTCGCTATACGTGCCGTTCTTGACCTTCTGCACGGTCACGCCCTGCGCCGGGCCGGCCGGGTTCAGGTCCTCCTCGGACGCGAACGTCAGCCGGTAGTGGTTGAGCTCGTCCTGGTAGCGGAAGAGCAGGCCGAGGCCGTCGTTGTCGCGGGCCTTGATCGTCGCCTCGTAGGTGTAGTCGGTCCAGTTGACGTCGCCGGCCGCGATCCGCGGGCCCTGGAACTCGACGCCGTCCTTGCCGGAGCCGTCGCTCAGCCCGCGGTTGAAGACGTTCTCGATCGCCCGGTTCGGCAGCTTCGTCAACCAGATGCCGTGGACATTGCCGCGCGGCGGCCGCACGGTGACGACCGGCGTGGTCACGCCATCGACCGTCTTCCAGATGCCGGTGCCCTGCGGGAAGCCGAAGCCCGTGCCGCCCTGCGCCCGGAAGCCGACCCGCCAATAGTTGTTCAGGTCCTCGAAGCCGAAGACCAGGCCGATGCCGTCGTTGTCGTCCGATGCCAGGTCGACGCTGTAGACGTAGCTCGACGCGGTCGTGTAGCTCTCGTCGACGATGACGAAGGGCTCGAAGATAGCACCCTGCGTGGGGATGGCGTTCGAGTTCTCGTAGGCCGCCGCGCCCGCCAGCGAGAGCTGCCACCGCGGCGTGGCCGAGCCGTTGTCATACTGCGTCCAGTCACCGAACGTCGTCGCGGAGAAGATGTCGTCGACCAGGACGCTGGTGTCGGCCGCGGTCGCGAAGGGCGTCGAGACGCCCCCGTAGCTCAGCCACTGGCAGCCGCTCGAGCCCCACTGCGCCAGGCCCGGCGCGCCGGCCGCGATCGGGTCGCTGCTGTCCGTAATCGTCGGATACGTGATCAGGTTGGCCGCCCCGTCGGGGTCGTCGATAACCTCGAGATCGATCGACACGTCGCCGGTCCCGTCGTCGGTGCTAATCGTCGCGGTCACGTCGAACGGCACGCCCGGCGTGTAGACGAACAGCGGCGTGCCGCCGCTCTCGGCATCCTCGCGGTAGAGCTGGGTCCACGCCCCGTCCTTGTACTTCTGCACCGAGAGGCCCTGGGGAGCGCGGTCGGTAGGCGCCCAGCTGCCGGAGACCGTCACCTCGGACGTGAACATCAACCGGTAAAAGTCGTCCGTCGGGGTCACGTACAGCAGCAGCCCGATGCCGTCGTCGTCCGTGTTCAAAATGCGGGTCTGGACGGTGTAGTCCGCCCAGCTTTCGGCACCGGGGACGGCGTAGACCACGCCCGGGCCGCGGAAGTCGGTGTTCGGCGCGGTGGTCGTCGCGACCGTGAAGAAGTTGGTGTCATCGACGATCCGCGGCTCGAAGAAGCGCTTGCCGATCGAGATGCCCAGGTCGCTCGTCGCGCCGTCGCTGTTGGAGATCGGCACCGAGCGCCAGTCGGTGAGCCAGTTCTCGGTGTAGGCCGTCGCCGCACCCTCGGTCACCGTGAGCGGGCCGAAGATCGAGCCCAGCGGGCCGCGATTCGCCCACGAAAAGACGCCGACGTGCCCGGGCGTCAGGTCGGGGTCCGTCGCTGAGGCGATCACCGAGCCGTTGACCACCACGTCGACCGTGTTGCCGTCGACGACGATGTCGACTTCCCACGGGGTGAGGTTCGTGGGCGGGACGAAGGTCGTGCCGGGCTCCGACCAGGCGGGCAGGTTGGTGTGGGTCATCGCGTTTTCCCACCCGCGGCTGAAGTCGTCCTCGAACAGGATCGTGTTTGCGGCCGCCGACCCGGCAACGAGCAGGGTCAGACCGCCGATGAGGCCGTGTGTGCTAAGTCTTTGCATTATGCTTCCCTCCAAAGTGGTTTTGCGCAATCATCCGGAAAAGCTTCGGCTTCTAAGGCCGGCGCGGCCGCCGACGGGCGGGATCGCCCGCTACCAGTTGCCGTGCGGCGGGATCCAGTCTGTCCGCCACTGCGGCGGCACCTCATTCCAGTAGGCCATGTCACTCTCGAAGAGCAGTTGCTGCGTGGTGTTGGGCGTGAACCAGGCCACGTGACCGTCGGCGAACCCCGAGTTCCACCCCTTGTCGCCGTGGTTGTCGTGCTCGTTGTCGGGGAAGTTGTTGTAGTCGACGCCGCCGGTCGGATCGCTCGGATCATCGCCGTCAAGGACCAGGATCACCTTGTCCGCCCGCTTCGTCATCTTGTCGGGCCGCTTCAGGACGTCCGGAAAGCCGTCCTGGTCGTCATCGTTGCCGCCTTTGGTGTCGTAGCGCCCGTCGGCGAACCGATCAAGCTGGTACCCATTCCAGTACTCGTAGCTGTGTCCGGTGGTAGTCCGGCGACCGCCGTTCGGTTCCTTCTTGTTGTTGTGATTGCCGTTGAGGTGCTGCGGCACTTCGATCCGGTGGGACGTCGAGGGGCAGGTCAGCACCCCCCAATCGCGAATGTACTGCCCCGGAGCGGCCGTCGCCGGCTTGGCGTTCGGCAGAAAGACTGGCGTTCCGGGCTGGAACGAGTCATAGTCCATCGCCAAGGCAACCACCGAGTCGTCACCGATGATGTTCCCGCCGTTCGCCACGCCCCCCGGAACCGTCGGCGTATTGAATTTGCGCGCACCGAAGTCGTAGGTGACGTTGTACATGTACCACTTCTGATCGTGGTCCTCCGCGTAGTACATCATCGCCTGCAGGATCTGCCGGAGGTTGCTGCGGTCGGTCACCTCCTTCGCCTGCTCCCGCGCATTGTTCAGCGACGGCAGCAGGATCGAGATCAACAACGCAATAATCGCGACGACGACCAGCAGCTCGATCAGCGTGAAGCCGGCCCGGCCACGGGGTTGCACTCTGCTCGGCATATGCGATTGTCCTTTCATCAGCATCTGTCCAGTGGGCGCTAGCGGGTGGTCAACGAGGCCTCTTGCGGTGCAGCCTCACGCCTGCACCGGGCGATACAGCAGGAACTCCCCCCACGGCGTCTGCACGATCCAGCGGTCCGGGCCATCCGCCGCGGCCGCTTCGCCTTCGTCAGCCGCGTTCTCGCCGTCCGCCGCCGCGGGTGC
>CAZCKC010000005.1:47513-49763 GCA_964499235.1 uncultured Planctomycetales bacterium
GCCGGGGCCGCGCCCGGCGCGGGGCGGAACGTGAGCTCGAACGGCTGCTTCTCGATCGACTTGGCCGCGCCCGAATAGTCCCGCTGCGGCGTGATCGTCACGGTCGGCTCGGGGGCCGCCGGATCACCCTGCATCTCCCAACTGCCGCCATGCGAGTAGAGCAACCCGCGTTCGGCCTGCGGGTCGAGAATCTCAAATTGGTACTGGCCGTCAGCCATGAAACGAGCCATGACGTGCTGGCGGCCATCCTGTGACACCCCTTCCCAGACTCCCGAAACCGGTAACGGCGTCGCGGCTTCATTACCCCCGCCGCAACCGACAACGAGCACCGGGATTGCGAACGACATGCAGAGAACAAGTGCTCTGAGCATCAAGGCTCCGACCAGCGTGGGTGTCACTAAGTGGGGTGCAGCTTCACGGCCGCCACTGAAAGGGTGTCGCAGCACAGCAACACGGCGATCACTGCCATCACAGGCTGCAAGGTAGGGGCGCTTGATGAGGTTTCGATCAGTCCATCGTAAAGATGTTGCAAATAATGCGACGGACGGGCCTTCGCCGCCCCTGGCAGCCAGGGCCGATCAGGCAATTGTTGACACTTTCCGCTGCCATTCCCGGCGCTGCTGCGGGACGTTGCGTAGTGGTGGCTACTGGGCGTTGACGTGCCGCTCCCAGCCGACCGGCTGCGTCCACGCTTTCTGCCGCTGGCCCGGGTACGACGGGTCCTTGGCCGGCTGGTCGGAGGTGATCGTCGCCCGAACGAAGAGCTCATCGCCCCGCAGCTGGTAGCGACCCTTCAGCCCCGTAACCGTTTTCAGCACGGTCCCCACATCAGGCGAATACTGTCGCGTGATGTCGCTCCGCGGGTTGCCCTCGTCGTCCAGCACCGGCTTGCTGGTCCGGTCATAGCTTTCGCGGGTGCCGATGAACTCGATCGTGAACTCGGCGTCGCCGTCCGGCTCGATCTCCAACTCGAGCACGCCCGCGTCGCGGTCGTACGCCAGCTTCCGCAGCGTTACCCCCGACGAAGCATAGAAGTCGCCGGCCCGCATCGCGCCGATGAGCGCCTCCGGCGTCAACTCCGCCGCCCGCACCATGATCCACCCCCGCCCCGGCGTCACGTTCCGCCGGCCGTGATAGGTGTGCGAATCGTCGGTTGCCATTCCGTAGACCGGCCGGGCGTCGAGCTGGTCGATCCGGATCGTGTTCGCAATGTCCCAGAGCCGCTCGTCGCCCGGCCGCGGCCCCCCGCCGCGGTGGTTGATCGACGGGTGCCCGTTGTAGACCTCCATGAAGTTGCCCTCGACCACCCTGGCGATGTTCTCGGCCGTGATCGCCCAGCCGAAGTTCGGATGGTTGAGGTGGGCGAGGATCGGCTGGCCGGTCTCGGCCTGCTGCTGCTTCACGGCGTTGTAGATGTTCCGCACGGTGTCCTCGACCGAGGAGCCCCGCTGCGGCGGGATCAGGTGCTTGAGGTTGATCGCGTTGATGTGGATCGGCTTGCCGCCGAAGCCGTCGCTGATTTCCTCGCCCGGCAGCACGAGGAACTTGTCCGGCGCCTCGAACAGCACGCGGTAATCCTCGAGGGTCTTGAGCCGGACCTGCTCGGTCCCGTCAATCGTGCGGGTCTCGATCCAGCCGTCGTCGAAGCGATCGCGGTACTTCGTCAGCACGTCGTCGTGCCCGCCGGCCCGCTTGATCACCCACGAAACATCGACCCAGCGCTGCTTGTCGGCCAGAATGTTGTGATCCGACAGCGCCACGAAGTCGTAGTCACGCTGGTGGTACCAGTCGACGATCATCTCCGGAAAGTCGTTCCCGTCACTCCAGAGCGAGTGCGCATGCGTGTTGCCCTTGTACCACCGCGTCGGCGCCGACGTGACCCGCTCGCGCTGGGCCGGCGCCTCGACCCGCGCCTCGGCCAGCTCGACCCGCCCCTCGTCGGCCACTGCCGTTTCCGTCGACTGCGCCCAGACGGCCGTGACCGCGAGCGTGCACAGGACGGCGACCGAGCCGGCGGCGAAGAGCATCCGGGCGTGACAACGGCTGGAACGAGCAGGCATGGTGTTTCTCCCGAGTGTGGGGTGACGCAAGACGAGCCCCGCGCGGGATGAGCCCACCCGAGCGAATCGAACGCTCGTTCGGTGGGCCCCGTGCGGCGGCTGGGGCGGAGATATAACACGTTTTCGCCGGCCGATTGTTAGCGCTTGCTTAAAAATTGCCCGCGCGGGGAAGTTCGCGTTGCCGCCGCCG
>CAZCKC010000005.1:49863-58300 GCA_964499235.1 uncultured Planctomycetales bacterium
TGTTAGCGCTTGCTTAAAAATTGCCCGCGCGGGGAAGTTCGCGTTGCCGCCGCCGCCCGACGGGCTTCTATTGCACGCTGGCAAGTGCGAACGTGCGGGCGTTCGCTCTGCGAAGTCTTCACGAGGAGCGCAGCATGGTGACGCCGGATCTGACGGCAGTGCGGACCTCGCGCCGACAGGTCCTCAAGGCCGGGCTCAGCGGCCTGCTCCTGCCCTTCGCCCCGCGGCCGGCGGCGGCCGCCGCCTCAGCCAAGCCGATCACCTTCGGCGTCCTCGCCGACCTGCACCACGGTCTCGCCCCGGACGCGCAGCCGCGGCTCGAGACGTTCATGGTCGCCGCCGAGGAGGCGCGTTGCGACGCCATCATCCAGCTCGGCGACTTCAACTACGCCGACGCCGCCAGCGCCGCGTGCACCCGGCTCTGGCAGCAGTTCCGCGGCCCGCGCTACCACGTTCTCGGCAACCACGACATGGACAAAGTGAACAAGGCCGCCGTCGCGCAGGCCTGGCAGATGCCCGGCCGCTTCTACAGCTTCGACCGCGGCGGTTTTCACTTCGTCGTCCTCGACCGCAACAATCTCAGGACCGACGACGGCTACGTGCCCTACGCGAACGCCAACTTCTACGTCTCCGGCGCCGTGCGGGCGTTCGCCGACCCGCCCCAGCTCGAGTGGCTCGCCGCCGACCTCGCCCGCACCGATCGCCCGACGGTCGTCTTCGTCCACCAGGGTCTCGGCATGAACGACGAAGCGGCGGCGAATCCCAACCACCCGAACCACGCCCTCGAGAAAACCCTCGAGCAGCCGCGGCTTGACGGGCGCCCCAGCCCGGTCGTCGCCTGCTTCTGCGGCCACCACCACGTCGACCGCCACCGCCGCAAGCACGGCGTGCACTACGTCTGGCTCAACAGCGCGTCGTACCACTGGGTCGGCGCCCGGTATGGCCGGATGGCGTTCTACGAGGATTCACTGTTCGCGCTGCTCACGTTGGACCCCGGCGGCGTGATCGCGATCCGCGGGCGCGCAAGCACCTGGCGGCCGCCGACGCCCGCCGACCGCGGTTTCCCCGGCGTCGCCGGCCTTGCCGCCAAGATCAGCGACCGCCAACTGGCATTCAGCCCGCCCGCCCAGTCGCCGTGAAGCATCGACTGCCGCGAGGCCGGTAGCCCCGGAAGACCGCGCGACCCGCGCACGCCACGGGACGCTGCCCGGTACCCTGGCAAGCACTTGAAAGCGACCCGGTTCCGTCCGGGCTTATGCCACCGAAGGAACCATGCCGAGCAGGAAGACCATCGCAAAGATGCCGACGGTCTCGACGATGCCCATCGCGATGATGATGAAGGCAAAGCCCTTTCCTTCGCCCTCGCTGAGGGCCCGGATGCCCGCGGCGCCGACAAGGCCCTGCATCCAGGCCGAGAGCATCTCGGCGAAACCCGCCGCCAGGCCGATGCCCAGCAGCAAGCCGGCGTCGCCGACCATGATCTCGCCTTCGGTGAACACGCGCCGCATGTTGTTCATGACGATCATCGCGTAAAGCGTCTGGCTGATCGGCATGCCCAGCAAAATGATGTAGCTGAAGCTGAGCCGTCGCCCGGCCCGGGACTCCTTCGCCCACGCACCGGCGGCCGCCTGTCCGGCCATGCCGATACCGATGGCGCTGCCGAGCGCGGCCAACCCCAGGGCCAGCACGTCGCCCATTTCGCCGAGGAAACGCCAGTAGGTGCCCTGCTGGACGGCCAAGAGGATTGCAGTCTGAGCGGTCATTATGCCTTTTGCTCCTGTGCGCTTGCTTCACCGAACGGGTTGTAGGGATAGCCTGTCCACTGCATGCCGAGGTTGGTCGCGAACTCGAGCATGTTGAGGCGCACGCCGTGCGCGAACATTGCGATGAGCACCAGGCCGACGTTCAGGCTGTGCCCGAACACCAGGACCAGCACCGCGACCCACTGGTACGGCATGTCCGCCGCAAGCTCGTTAAAGCTCGTGGCGAGCACGGCGCTCGCCAGGCCGACGGCCATCAGGCGGACGTAGCTGATCACGTCGGAAAACGCCGACAGCATCGACAGCGGAAAGTTCGCGATGCCGAGGGCGATCATCACCAGGATATTGCGGCTCGGCTTGTGGAAGACGATCGCCAGCGCTGCACCGACGATCAGCAGCATCGGCCACGGCGTGTCCCAGCCCATCGGCGCGCGCAATACGAACATCCGCACGACGCCGTACATGCCCCAGATAAAGATGGCCCAGCCGACCTTGCTCAGCGCCCGCAGCTCCGGCCAGTAGTGAACCGCCTGCCAGAGCTGAGCGAGGCTCAGGTGAATCGCGCCGATCGTGAAGCTCAGGTGCATGAGCAGCGTGCGGGAGCGTTCGGTGAGATCGACGGGCAGGAAGGGCTTATAGAGCGTCACCCCAAAGAAGCTGCCGCACAGCAAGCCCCACAGCAGGGCCGCCCCGCCGACCACGATCAGCAACTGCGTGAACGCGCCACCGAGCTGGCGTGCCACGAATCGATACAGCAACAGCGGCGCCAGCATGAGCAGGAGCCCGTAACCGCCGTCGCTGATCAGGATCGCCGTGAAAATCGGCAGGGCAACCATGAACGGGGCCGACAGATCGAATTCGCGGTAACCCGGCACCGTGCCGAGCAGATCGAGCATGCCGCGGATCGGCCGAACCAGCTTCGGGGACCGCAGCAGCGTGGGCGGCTCCTCGTCTGGCTCGGGTGTGATCAACTCGACGGCCGCGGGAACGCCGGCCTGCTCCAACTCGACCGGCAGCGTCTCGACCGCATCGATCGGGACCCAGCCCCGTACGGCGAACAGGTCGCCGCCCTCGAGGCCGCTGCGGCGGGCGGCGGTGAACGCGGCCTGACGCTGCAGGCGGTCCCGTTCCACGCGCAGGTCGGGCAGCCGCGGGACCAGCTGGCCCAGCAGTCGCTGATCGGCGCGCAGTTGCTCCTGGATCTTCGTGGCCTCGGCCCTGATCGAAGGCGCGTCGCGGCCCGGAAGCGGCACGGGCGTGCTGCCGACGGGGAGGGCGACCGCCCCATCGCGGGTCGCAACCGCCACGAGACGGTTGCGGTTCGCGGCCGCCGCGACGTCCACCAGGCAATCCGCCTGCACCTGATCCACGGCGTTGCGCGGAACCAGGTAGAAGCGCACGTCGACGCCCGCGCCACGCAGCGCTTCGATCTGCTCGAGACGCAGGTCGCCCCAGACGCTGATCTCTTCGAGTTCGCGGTGCAGTTGCGCGAGGGTGTGGCGCAGCTCAGCCGCACGACGCTCGATCTCCAGCGCGGTCTCCGCCACCTGGTCGACCGGCAGCTCGGCGGGCGGCTGCACGGGATGGACTTGCTCGAGGAGCTGGATGGCCCGGGCCAGCCGATCGACTTCCTGGCGGACCTCCTCGTCGGGGACCGCGCGTTGCGACGACACGGGCGTGAGGTGAACCACGCCAATGCGGCTCAGGTTCGTCAGCAGGGCGTCCCGCTGATGGGCCCGCGCGGCGATGTAAGCTTTGCGCATCGGCACGATCATCTGCCATTCCCTCCCGACCCGAGGGCGGCCAGCTCGATTCCGGTCTGCGACACCGCCGCGCCGGCCAGCTTGGCCTTCGCGATCTTGGCCCGGCCGACCGCGGCCGCCATCTCGTCACCGAGCTTGATCTGGATCTGACGGATGGCCTCGCGGGCCTCGGGGATCTTGACTTTTTCGAACAGGTTCACGCGCTGCGTCACGCGGCTGAGTTCGCGTTTCAACCGCTGCTCCTGGGTGCGGGCCACTTCGAGCCGGGCCTGCCAGGTACTCAGTTCGCGCAAATCGGCCAGCGCCTCATCGGCCCAGGGCGCCGTGGCGAACAGGCTGTGACGGTGGGGCGTGAAGATGGCCTCGTCGAAGACGGGCACCTCCACGCCGGCGATGTTGCTGCTAGACGTGCGCACTTCTTCGGGGACGGCCCACTGGCGAACGGGGATGCCCGCCCGTTCGGCGAGCACCGGCTCGTAGCTGCGAAGCCGGGCTTCGGCGGCCTCGGTCGCCTGTTCGATCGTTGCCCGATCCTGCGCAATCTGGCGTAAGCGAACCTGCAACTGCTGCTGCTTGAGCTTGAGCATCGGGAGGTAGTGCTCAAAGCGGCCGAGCGCGTCGCGGTAACGCTTGAGCTCGGGCCTGGTCAGCTTGTACTTGCTCGGCATGCGTTACCCGCCTCGCGGCCAATGCTTGTCGATGATCGCCTGGCGGATCCCGGTTTCGACGGGCGCGAAACACTCGGCCAGGATGTTCCAGCAGCGGTCCAGCGCGTTGAACAGCGGAATGTTGACCGCCAGGTTCATGATCCGCTGCTCGAACAGGTCGCCGTACTTGAGCAGTTTGCGGTCCCACTCGGACATTTCAAAGCCCATGTCGCGCTTCTCGCGACTGTCGCGGCAGAGGGCGTACAGCTGGATGCAGCCGTCCATGATGGCGCGGTGGTCGTCGCGGGACTTGCCGTTGACCTGCTGCTTGAGCCGCGACAGCGAGCCGAACGGCTCGATGCGCCCGTTGCGCAGGTAGAGTTGGCCCTCGGTGATGTAACCGGTGTTGTCCGGCACGGGGTGGGTGATGTCGTCGCCCGGCATCGTGACGCAGGCCAGCACGGTCAGCGAGCCCGCCTCGTCAAAATCGACGGCCTTCTCGTAGCGCCGCGCCAACTGCGTGTACAGGTCCCCCGGATACCCGCGGTTCGAGGGGATCTGCTCCATCACGATGGCGATCTCCTTCAACGCGTCGCCGAACGCCGTCATGTCCGTCAGCAATGCCAGCACGCGGTGCCCCTGCAGCGCGAACTGCTCGCCGACGGCCAGGCACAGGTCCGGCACGAGCAGGCATTCCACGATCGGGTCGGCGGCCGTGTGAATGAACATCACCGTGCGGTCGAGCACGCCGCCGTCCTCGAACGCCGTGCGGAACTTCAGGTAATCGTCGTGACGCAGCCCCATGCCGCCCAGAATGATGATGTCGGCCTCGGCCTGCAGACCGACCCGCGCCAGCAAGTCGTTGTAGGGTTCGCCGGCCACCGAGAAGATCGGCAGCTTTTGCGACTCGACCAGCGAGTTGAACACATCGATCATCGGGATCGCCGTCTCGATCATGCGGTCGGGCATGCGCCGCCGCACCGGGTTGACCGCCGGCGAGCCGATGTCGATCGCCTCGGCCTCCACCGGCGGCCGGCCGTCGCGCGGCCGGGCAGAGCCGTCGAACACGCGGCCCAGCAGGTCCGGCGAGAACGGCACCCGCATCGGGCGGTAGAAAAACTCGATCGGATCGCGGCTGGAGACGCCCTGCGTGCCGGCGAACACCTGCAGGCTGGCACGCTGCCCCTCCAGGCGGATGACCTGGGCGAGCGAGTCGCCGCGGGCAGAGGTGATCTGGGCCAGGTCGTCGTAGCCGACTCGGCCGGCGTTGACCGTCACGACGTTGCCGGCGATCTGCGTGATCTCGTCGAAGTACTTCCTCATGCCGCACTCGCTTTCGTGGCAGCCTGCTGGATGAATTCATCGACCCGCGCCAGCAGGTCGTTGTATTCATCGCTCCCGGCGGCTGCGTAGTTCCAGTTGCGAAACAGGCCGGATAGGTCGAACAGCGTCTTGCGCGCCTCGTCCTTGGTTTCAAACTCGAAGCCGGCGTCGACCGCCTCGAGCAGTTTGTCCAGCATGAACACTTGGCGCTCGGCCGGCGAGGCACCGTCGACGTCGTCGAACGCGTTCTGCTGCAGCAAGCAGCTGTCGATGAGGTCGGCGAACAGCGCCACCACGAAGTCGTCGATCGCGGTCCCTTCCTCGCCGATGACGGTCATCATCTGCTGCACGTCGCGGCCGCGGGCGAGCAGCTCCCGAACGCGGGCGACCTTGGCGGGATCGACGATGCCGATGTACTTGCTCCACGAATCAAGCGGATCGACGGCCGGGTAGCGCCGCGCATCGCTGCGGGCGCGTGACAGGCCGTGAAACGCGCCGACCACCTTCAGCGTGCTCTGCGTGACCGGTTCTTCGAAATTCCCGCCGGCCGGGCTGACCGTCCCGCCGATCGTCAGCGAGCCGATGCTGCCATCCCGCAGTTCGATGGCGCCCGCGCGTTCGTAAAACCCCGCGATCCGGCTCTCGAGGTAGGCGGGGAACGCCTCCTCGCCGGGGATCTCCTCGAGCCGCCCCGACAGCTCCCGCATCGCTTGCGCCCAGCGCGAGGTCGAGTCCGCCAGCAGCAGCACGTGCAGGCCCATCTGGCGGTAGTACTCCGCCAGCGTCGCCGCGGTGTAGATCGACGCTTCGCGGGCCGCCACCGGCATGGCCGAGGTGTTGCAGATGATGATCGTTCGCTCCATCAGGCTCCGGCCGGTGCGCGGATCGGTCAATTCCGGGAAGTCGCGGAGCGTTTCGACCACCTCGCCCGCCCGCTCGCCGCACGCCGCGATGATGACGATGTCCACCTCGGCATTGCGGGCCGTGATCTGCTGGAGCACCGTCTTGCCCGCCCCGAACGGCCCGGGGATGCAATAGGTCCCACCGCGAACGATCGGAAACAGCGAGTCAATAATGCGCACCTTGGTGACGAGCGGATCCAGCGGCATCAGCCGCCGGCGCGCGACGTTCAGCGGCAGCTTCACGGGCCACGGCTGCTGCATCGTGACCTCGTGCGTGTGACCAACGGCGTCCGTGAGCGTCGCCACCACGTCCTCCCCGCTGTACGAGCCGGGGTCGGCCACGCTCGCAACGGTGCAGCCGCCGCGCAGCGCGAACGGCGCCATGATCCGGTGCTCGAAGATGCCCTCGGGCACCGTGCCGAGACAGTCGCCGGCTGCGACCATATCGCCGGGCTTGACGCGCGGCGTGAAGTCCCAGCGATGCTCGAGCGGCAGACCGTGCAGGTAAACGCCGGGCTCGAGGAAGTAGCCGAGTTGCGCAGCCAGCTCCGGCAACGGGTTCTGCAGGCCGTCGTAGATCTTGCCCAGCAAGCCCGGGCCGAGGGTGACCGACAACATCTGGTCACCGAACTCGACGGCATCGCCGACCCGCAGGCCGCGCGTCTCCTCAAACACCTGGAGGTCGGCCATGTCGCCGCGGACGCGGACGACTTCCGCGAGGAGCCTGACGCCGTCGCCTCGGACACAGCGTCCCACCGAGTTTTGCACCACGCGGTCGTCAGCCCGCGCGATCACGAGGTTTCCGTGCACGGCAACAATTCTGCCAATCACTGGGTCTCAACCTCCACTTGGTCGGTGACACCGGATGCGCGCCGGGACGCCTGTTCCTCGAACGTGCTGAGCCGATACGCCTGGTGCAGCAGCAGCAGCTTGACCGCGTACGCCGCCAGCTCGTCGGCATCAAACGAGTACCAGCGCTCGTGCACGCTGGTCCACTCCCATCGTGCCCGGATCAGCAAGCGATACCCGTCCAGCGGGTTCTCCGCCCGCGCCCACTCGCTGAGCAGGTCGTCGAAATGCTCGTCGTGGCTCTCCAGTTCGGGCGCCACGCGAAAGTCGTCGCCCGCGAGCCCCAGCCGCTCGGCCCGGACCATCGCCAGCGCGTTGCGCAGGCCAACTTCCAACCGCGCCCATTCGCCGAGGAACGGACAGTGAGCCCGGTCGCTCAGGTCGACGACGTGACGGAAATAGGTACTCCAGAGCCGATCCGCTTCGAGTGTCGTCGCCGTCGACTCCGGGGCTTCATCCGCGCCGCGCAGCAACTCCGGCAGCGGCTCTTCATTGCGGGCTTGCGCTGGCGTTAGGACCGTCGGCGCTACCTCCGTCGATTCGCCCGCCAAAAACGACTCCCGCTGCATCAGGTCGTCCAGCAGCAGGACCGCATCCACGGGCTCGCGCGCCCAGGCTTGGTCGGCCGCCATCTCGCGAAACGCGCCCAGCGCTATCGGCGGCTGGCTGCCAGGCTCGCCGAGCGTCGGCAGCGCCGTCACGAGATAGTGCGCCGTACCAGTCTTCATCGTGCGCCGCATTGCGCCTGAACCGCCGCAACATTGCACGCGTCGTCGGCCGCACTGGACGTGCTCAGTAGCCGCCGCAACTCAGGCCGCGCCAGTTCGTGCAGCTTCGCCACGACCGACTCCGTCGTGACCTGCACCGTGCCATTGCTGACCTGATACTCGAAACCGGCCGCGCCCAGCGTGCCGCGCAGCGCAACATTCCGCCCCGCATCCGCGATCGCCCCCCGCAGCTCGTGCACGACCCAATGTGCCAGTTGCCGTTCCATCTCGGGTGTCAGGTTGATCTGGATCTCGGTGTGCCCCTCGCTGTCGGCCTGGGCATACTGCCGCAGCACCTCGTGGATCAGCTCCTTCAGGAACCCCTCGTCTGACAGGTGGCTTTCCACCTCGGCGGTGAGCACGCTCTGTAACATCCGCCCGAGCGTCTCCCGTAACGTCAGCACGGTGTCACGCACCGCCAGTCGC
>CAZCKC010000005.1:58400-72064 GCA_964499235.1 uncultured Planctomycetales bacterium
CATCCGCCCGAGCGTCTCCCGTAACGTCAGCACGGTGTCACGCACCGCCAGTCGCACTTCGCCTTCCACGCGCTCGCGATGCCGGGCAGCGTCTGCTTCGGCCTGCCCGCGAATGTTCGTGGCTTGGGTCTCCGCGTCCTTCAGGATTTGCGCGGCGTGCTGCTTAGCTTCAGCCTCTATCTTTTCCGCCGCCTGCTTGCCGGCGGTGACGCCGTCGCTCTGGAGACGTCCGATAAAAGCCTCAATCGTGTCAGGCATTTCGGCTCCTGTCCTGTGGGATCCGGGGTTCTGCTCGTCCGTGGGGCACCTGCGAGGCCGATCACACACGCTCGCGCAACTCCTGCAGGTTGCCGATTCTTCTCGCTTTTGCGTCAAACCCCCAGCAATACCAGCTTACACGCGGCAGCCGCGTCCCGGCAAGTTGGCAACCGCGGCGCCTGCGTGGCGCCACCTGTGAAACGTCCTGCTTCAGCCACCCGCGCTCCGCGGGTAACCCCGCGTGGTCCGCGCCGCGCTCGGGCATTCCGTCGTTGACCACCGATGTTGATCGCCTTTGGACCGCATTCCCGCAGCCAAGGGTGTTCAGGCGCGTGCGCGTGGCGGGCAATCGACGTCCCGGAGAACCGGTCTCCTCAGCTGGCCAACCCGGTCAAGCACATCGGCCATCCTGCCGCTGCCGCCGCGCTCCCCCAGTGTTTCCAAAATCGGAATGTATACGCTTTGACTTGAGATGCCAGGGGATATCGAACGGGCGCGCTTCAACCGACGCGCCCCATTAACGATCCGTGCTGTCGCCAAGTGATGATCGCCAGACGGCAACCTGCATCACCACCCCCACCAGCTGAATGAAAGGCTTGGCCACCACCGGCTTAAACGCTATCGCATGTCGCCAATTTGCCCCTCTTTGCGGATAGCTTTGGTCGCAAAGAATCAACTCCGAGCCGCGTGAACCGCCGCCAGGGCGCCGCGTCGGCCCTGCGTCGGCCCGCCGGCGCGGGCGTGACCTCTCGGCCTACAAGCGTGCCGAGCGCGGTATGCCTGACATCCTGGTGACCGGGTTCGGCCGCGCTTGCCGCCTGACGACCTGGCGCCGCACGCGGTCGTCACTAAGCCGGTGGAGCTGGAAACGGTGGAGGCCTGGCTCGGGCGCCGCTCCTGAGACCGCTTGCCAGCCGGCCCCGGATGCCCCGCGGGCGACAAGCCCAAAGTAAGTCACGCTGGAGCACTCGTTGTTACGACCTGGCCGCTCGCCCGGGCGTGTCTGCTGCTCGGATTTCGGCTCAGGGCGCCGGGAACGTCCAGGTAACGATTTCGCCCGGCACGTTGATGCCGTTGATCTGGAGGTAGTTGCGGGCCCGCAACGTCACGTCCTGGCCCGCAACCGCATTCTCGAAAACCCCAATGCGAAAACCGGCGTCATCGTTCGCGTCGGTCCACGTGGGCGCGCCGAGGCCATCGGCGGCCGCGTCCGCGAACACGGGCTCCGTGCCGTCGAGCGTGTAGCAGACAAACGCGTACCCGTCGGGATAATCCGCCGTGTAGCCCGTGCGCAGCGCGATCTGTAGCGTGACATCGTAGCTCGACGGCCGGTCGAACTCTGGCAGGTTGATGTACCCAGGCGGCACGTACACCGCGGTGCTGAGCGGGCTGCTTGGGCGCGGCAGGCACAACGCCGTCGTCGAGATCGCCTTGATCGTCAGCGGCAAATCCGCGGGCTCGATCTCGATGGGCATGCAGAAGCGCAGCCCATTTTGCGTCCACGCCCGTGTCGTCCCGCACGAAAGGTTGCCGAACTCCTCCAGGCAGTTCTGGGGAAAGGTGCCGTCGAGCGTGTAGAAGATCGTCCCGGAGAGCGAGAAGCCGCCCTCCATCGACAGGTAAAGATCGGCCGCGGTCGTGACGTCGAGCACGCCGCTGGGAATGCTGAACACCGGCTGCGGGAACGGCACGCCCGTGCCGCAGTACGGGACCGGCTCGATGTAGTTGGGGACACCCGGGCATTCCTCGGTGAACGGGGGCGGCGGCTCCACCGGCGGTTCGCCCTGGTTCACCGTCTCGATCGCGTTCCTGAGGTCGGGCATCGGGCCAATGTGGCCGGAGTTGAAGCCGGGGGTCTGCGGAGTACCCGTTGCGATCAGCAGGTCGCGCATGCCGCGCGAATCGAGCACGCCCCCGTTCGACCAAAACTTGTAAAAGCCCTGCAGCGCGGTGCACACGCCGCCGACGATGGCCGACGCGCTGGACGTCCCGCCGTACTGGTCGATGTAATCCTCACTGATATCCGGGTCGTTGTCTTCGTACAGGAACGCCTGGTTGAGTCGACCCGTCGTGACCGTCGCGTCACCCCAGCAACTGATATCGACGCGCCCGCCGTAGTTGGAGTACGTATGCCGGGCGCCCTGCTGGGCAGCGCCGTAAATGCTCCACGTGGCCCCGGATCGCCGCGCGCCGACGATGATCGCGCCGGAATCGTTCACCCGGACAGCGCCGTTCATCAGGAACGGCTGGTGGTAAGCGGCCGGGCTGGTGAGGTACTCGTCACCGTCGAGGTCCTGGTACCCATTGCCGGCCGCTTCGACGATCACGTAGCCGTTGGCGGTGGCCATCCGGATGGTGTCCCAGGTCGGCTTGTACCACTCGACCGGGACGAGTCCGAACTGCGGGCTGATGTTGCTTTCGCCGACGTTCGGGCCGGCCATCTGCTGCTCGAACAGGATCACGTCACCCGGTTCGATGGCGTTTGAGATGATCGTCCCGGTCAGGAAGCCGTCAAGTCCGAGCACGTACTGGAGCGCAAGCCCGGCGTAGATGCCGGCGGGCGTGAAGTAGATGTCCGCCTCATGGGCGATGCCGGTTACACCGGTTCCGTTTTCGAGTCCGGCCACGATGCCCAGCGTCGCGGTACCGTGGTTGAGCGAACGCGGCTCGACATCGTCGGGATCGAAGGGGAACAGGTCGTTCTCGATGATCTCGGGCAGGTCCACGTGTTCACGGTCGAAGCCCCGCTCGATGTCGACGAACGCCACGTCCTCACCCGCGCCGCCAATCCACAGCCACGCGTAACGCGCATCGACGCCGACCGGGGCCGGGTCGAGGTACTGCTGATAAGGAATCGGCTGTCCGAAGCCATCGTTCGCGGCGTCCTGGAAACTCGGCGCGTCCGCCAGGTAATACGTCGGCAGGACCCACGCGTACTCGACCTCCCGGAGCTGGCGAAACGCCCGGGCCACATCCTCGGCGTCAAGGTCATCGGGCAACTGCAGGTTGAAATACAGGTTCAGGTCGGCGACCGCTCGCCCGAGGCGTTTCTGGGCGTTCGCCCGCCACTCGTCGAGCCGCTGCGCGGGCACGAAAAGGTGCGAGCGATTCCAGCGGCCGCCCTCGCTCACGCGCTTCATCAAGTCGACGGCCGCATCGTCGCGGAGCGCCCGTCCGTCCCGGTCGGCCGGCACCCCGTCGCGGCCCAGGCGGATGTTCAGGCCGTCCCGAAACTTCACTTGGACCGCGTTGGTCGGCCCAGGGAGCTCGATGAGCTCGCCGAGCCGCTTCGCGTCCGCCTCCGGGTCGCCGTCGACGACCGCGGGCTCCTTTTCCATCACCGACTCGCGAAAGCCGGCCGCTTTCAAGTCAATCGGGCTACGCAGCTTTTCGAGCGCGATCGTTCGTTCCTCGACGCGCACGCGGACGTCCGCGGGAGTCGCCATGCGGCGCGGCGTCGCGACGGGCAGGCTCACCCGGCGGCCCTTGAGCCGCGACAGACCAAGTCCGAACGCCTCGTTCAGCACCACCGTCGCAGTAACCTGCTCATCATCCTGTGCCACGTAAAGCCCGGCGGGATCGTCGGGGTCACGCACATAGTCAGCGGCCCAGGCATACTCGCTGGCGCCAATCACGAGCGTGCCACGCGCGACGCCGTTGGCGATCAAACCCCGCAGCGACCAACTCTGACTCGCGCCGGAATAGTAGGACCCGCCCGCGACGTTGGCCTCGAACGCGCCGTCGTCCGTCAGCGTCGCTTCAAACCACTGGCTCACCGAGCGCGCAGTACCGTTGCCATCGCACACATACACGTCGACTTCGCCGGACTGCACGACCAGGCTGATCAGCGCAAGCTTACCCCGGAGCATCCCGATATAGGTCTGCTCTTCCGCACCCCGCGGGTCGGGACCACTCAGCTGTCCGAGGAAACTGGGCGGACACCCGCCTAGCGCGGTCAACGCCACGATCAGCAGCGCGAGTCCCCCGGGGCGACCACGACGGTTGCTCCCGAACTTGAAAACACGTCGGTCGTCCACAGCGTTTGACATCTTTTCTTTTTCCCCTTAACCCGACCTCGGTCTGTGACGCTCGTAGTGCGCCCCGCTGCGGGGCTCGCATGCGGGTCGCAACCAATGGATCGATTCGGCGAACCGACGACCCCAAACGTGCTATCCCGGTAAACCGGAACCGGCCGCTCGCGGGCCGAAAAATGTTTCCCACTCGCTCACACCGATTAAACCGTAGCGCCACGTAAGCAGCACCACCATTGCGATAAACTGCTAGGTATTTGCCAGCACCAGCAGCCACCGCCGTGTGCTGCGGCCACGTTCTCTCGCCCGGTCTGCCCCCCAACGCGGCGTATCCGAACCAGGGCCTCTGTTGCGTGGCGCTTAACGCACCTGAATTCGGCGTGGTCCCGGTGGCCACAGTTGCTGCATGGCAAGTGATGGAAACGCGCGCTTCAATGGGGCGACCCAGCACTCGCCAAAAGCGTTGGCGTCGACGGCAATCGGGTCACGGCCGGGAACCAGACCCCGGCGGTCGTGCCCGGTGTGGGTCGGAAATGAGTTTCGGATCCACGTCCAACCCGCTGATCAACCGGAACGAAAAGCGCGAGGTGTCTGCTCGGGTACGACATCCTGCTGTCGAACGCCTGCGGCGAGCGAGACCTCAACCGCGACGGTGTCGGCGACCTCGTGGACATCACGCCGCGGCCAGGCTGCTGCTCCGGTACGGGCGCTCCCGGCGACCCTGACGGCGCAAACTGACGCGGGCGACGTCGCCGGGGGCCACGCCTGCATCGCGCCGGGACCGAGCGGTGCACGATTGACGCCGCTACTCCCACGTTGTCTGGAACAGCTCGTACGGCTGGTAGAGCGACAGCGGCCCGTGGTCCGCGAAGCGAACGTAGAACGCCACGCCGATCGGATGGCCCGGCCCGCCCTTGATCGGCAGCGTCGCGCTGCCGTTGGGGAGCGCCAGCTCGACCAGCACACGGTCACCATCCCGGCTGGCAGCAAAGGTCACGTCCTCGACGCCGCCGAAACGCTTCGGCCGCTCCCAGCTGAACGCCTGCCCCGATTCCCGATGCGTCCAGCGGATCGGATCACCGGTATCAAAATGCGGCCACGTGCGGTTGCTCGCCAGGTGCGCGACGACCTGTCGCAGCGTCGGCGTCCCCGCGGCCGGCCGCTCGACGACAATCTGCAGGTTGTCGTTGCCCACGTACCAGCCGTCGGCGTCGTTGTCGATCTGCCACATCAGCGACGTGAAGTCGCCCGTGATCTCGACCGCGTAGTACAGGTGGTCCACGTCGTGCGCGGTCTTCAGCGTGCAGTCCACGCCCGCCGCCTTCACGTGGCCGATCGCCTCGATCGCGTCCCACTCGTCAAGCTCGCCGTCGACGGCGATCTCGGCCGCCCGGATCACCGGCGCCCAGGGATAGATCGGGTAGGGATCGTCCCGGTCGGGCACGCCGTCACCATCGGCATCGACTCGCGTCGGGTCGGGCGCCCGATAGCCCGCCGCGTCATCCGGGTCCGCCAGCCGCTCGCCCGACGCCAGCTCCCACAAGGCGACATAGCCGGGGTTGTAGACCTTCTCGCGCAGGTTGGTCAGCGGCGTCGGCACCCAGCGGGCCTGCATGACCTTTGCGAGATCTGGCGTCCGGCCGTCCGTCATCGGCGTCTCGGAGCTCGAGCCGAAGCGCCGCTCGTCCAGCGGCAGCCGCGGGTCGGCGTCCGGGATCCCGTCGTGGTCGGCGTCCGCGGCGGTCGCGATCTCACCAAACACGTTGCGGAAGTACTGCGCATCGGTGCTCATCCGCAGTGCCCACGCGATCCCGTCCCAGTGCTCGCCGTGCGCGAACGCGGTGTCCCAGCGCCAGTGGCTGTGCGGCGCGCGGTAACGCGGCGCAAAGTGACAAAACACCACGCGGTCATCCTCCGACCGCAACCCCGAGAAGTTGTACTGGCTCTCGCGCTGATGATGAAACTCGTGCGTCAGCAGCCACGCCTGGTCGCTGCCACCCAGGAAGGTGCTGCGCCCCGGCGCCGGCCGCTGGGTCGCGTCCCCCCACGTCATCCAGTCGATGCCGAAGGTGCCGCCACCGCTGCCCTGGTAGTACCACCGCTGCTGATCCGCATTCCAGCGCCGCTCGGCCAGCACGATCACCTGCCCGGTCCAGATCCGGTCGTCCTTGAGCGGCGCGGCCGCCGCATGGTTGTCGATCTCCTCCGGGTCGAACACCTTCAGCCCGTCGCGGACCGCCGGCCAGCCCTGGTAGAACGCGGGCAGGTCCTCACGCTCCGCCCCGCGCCGCTGCCATTCCGGGTCGATAAAGTACTCGCAGTCCAGCCAGTACCGCATCCGGCTGTTGACCCAGTAGAACAACGCCGCCTGCTCGAAGTTCTGCTTGTAGAGCGCCAGCTCCTCCGCGCTCATCGGCTCCGGCTGCGGCGTGTCCGGGGTCACTGTGCTGAGGTTGATGACGTTCGGAACCAGCAACACCTTGATTGGAATGCGGACAAAGCTCGTCTCGCCGCGGGCCGCCTGGGTCGCAAACGCGTACTCGCGCGCCCACGGCGCCTGCTGCGCCCACTCACCCGGCTTCTCCACTTCCGCACCCGGGTCGTAGACGCGGTAGTAATAGCGCGTCGCCGGCTCCAGGTCGTCGATCATCAGCGCATGCTCGGTCGTCGGCGCCGGCGCACCTGCGATGACGCGGGGCGCGTCCCAAGCGTCCTCGTGGCCCGGCGTGTCGGCCGGAAAGCTGCCGCTCCGCAACTGCACCCGCGTCGGGACCGGTGTCGCCGTCGTGTAGTGGATGACCGCGGCCGTCGGACTGATGAAGCTGACCGGGCGCGCGTCGGGGGTCTGCGGGCCAAACAGCGGCGCAGCCGCCAGGGCGGCGCGCGCGAACCCCGTGCCCCACAGGCCGACCCAGAGCAGAAGACGACGTTCACGTGCTGACATGACCACTCCTTGCAGAAGGTCCAGCCGGCGGCGTGCATCGCCACAGGCCAAAACGGGAACAACGCGACTAGCCGTCGGCCGTCGCCGGATTTCTCCCCAGTTGCAGCGTCACGGTCGCGGGCGGCAGTTGGACCGCCACCCCCTCGGCTGCGAGCGCCGTGCCGCCGACCGTGCGCAGCACCTCGTCCGGCCCCTCGATCCGGTAGGTCGCCTCGGACGCGGCGCCGCGCAATCGCAGCCGCGCGACGTGCCCCGTCGCGAGGTTGCCCCGCGCGTGGAGCACGTAACGCTCGCCGTCACCACGGACGTCGAGCGCCTCGATCACGCCGGCGCTGAGCTCGATCGCCTGCTGCTGCGGAGCGAGCCAGATCCGCTGCCGCACCGCGTCGAGCGGCACGACCCGGAATCCTCGTCCCTCGAGCATCTCGACCCGACAGCCATAACCGATCAGCCCCAGCTCAGGATCGTCGTCGACATACGCGCTGCTGAGCGCGATCGCCGGAAACAACGCCAGTCCCATCTCGCTCGTCCACGGATCAAACCGGCGGCGCACCGGCTCCCAGCCATAGAAGTCATGGGCGGTGCCGTCCGGCTCGACCAGCACCCACACCGCCAGCAACGCCGCGTAGCCGAGCCGCAGGTGCTGCCGCCCGCCGTCACGCTCATACGCATCGAGCAGCGCCCGGGCGTTCAGGCCCGTCATGTAGTTGAAGCAGATCTCGTCCCCGCTGCGGAACTTGCTGTTGCCCCAGCCCCAGCGGACATCGGACGCGTACCACGGCCAGCCCGCGATGCGATGGCGCGTGGCCTGGATCACGTTCAGCGTCGCCGCCGCCCCGGGTTCATCCTTGCCAACGCGGCGGTACCAGTACGCGGCCGCATAGCCGGTGGTGTCGAACGCCAGCTCGCTCAGGTAGGGATTGCGATGCTGCGTCATGTAGGCGACCTTGCGATCGCGGTGCTGCCGTAGCTCCTCAGCGGCGGCCGAGCGGCCTTCCTGCTCGAGCGCGGTGATCAGCTCCCCAAGCGTGTCCTCGCCCATGTTCCCCTTCGTGCGGTGGTGCTCTTTGTGCATCGGCCGCGTGAAGAACGCGCGGGCGGTGCGGTAGGCGCGCTCGAGGTACGCGTCGGCGGAGACGCGCTGCGTGAGCCCGTAACGGCGGGCGATCAGGTACAGGTGGTAGTAGATATTCCAGACGTGGGGGTAGTTGAAGCTCCGCCCGGTGCGCGCCGCCCACGCCGCCCCGGGCGCATCCACCGGCGCGATCCAGTTGCGGATTCCGTAGTCATCGCGGTTCTGCAGGACGCCAAACAGGAAGTCCGCGACATAGGTCTCCAGCGTCGCGATCTCGGCCGCGTCCGGCACGCACGCGTTCTTCGTCGCCAACACCAGCGGATCGGCCAACCCCCCCTCGTCGCTGCCGCCGACCAGCCAGGGCGTATCCGGCGCCTCGGTCACGACGCCCCGTTCCTCGGCATCCCACATCAAAAAGGCATGGTGCATCCGGTGGCCCGGCCGCTCGAAGAACTGCTTCGTCGCGATGAAGCGTGCCCGCGCGGCCAGGTGCTCCCGGCCATCGGGGACAACGTTAAAAAGAATGTTGGTCCAACGCCCGTTCGGCCGCTGGACCGTGACCACGTGCTCACCCAGCCGACGGAAGCCGAGATCGACCTGCAACGCGTCGGCTGACGATTGCCGGCCCGCGATCGTGCAGTCACCGTCGCTCGTGATCGCTGCAACCGTCACCGCCGCGGGCCCGGCGAGCCGCAGCGTGCACGGGTGGTTGATCGGCACCACGTAGCCCGGGTGCGCGCGAATGACGAGGTGCCCGGCCGCTGCCAGCACCGCCTGCACTTCCTCGTCGCTGTTGACCCAAAAAAAATCGAAGCCGAACGTGCGCTGCTCGCCCGGCTGGAGAACCAGCGCGCGGTGCCCGTGATACCAGCGGCCCCAGTTCAGCAGCTCGGCCGTGGCCTTCGAGTAGGCATAGACGTACAGCAGCCCGTCCCAGCCGCCGCCGGCCGCGAACTCGTCCTGGTCGTGGGCCAGGCACTCGAGCGGCGTCTCGTCCGTGGCGACCATCAGCAGCCACGGCGGCGCACCACTCAGCCGCTGGGCGAGCACGTAGCCGCCATAGCCACACGCGAACGGGTGCAGCATCACCCGGCCGTCATAGATCAGGTCCTGGTCGCCATGCCCGCCAAAGTGCGTGTTGTACGTCAACGGAAAGCTCAACTCGCCGACGTTGTACTCCAGCGCGTGCGGCGCGCCCGGCGCAAGCGGGTGCCCCAGCTTCAGCCGCCACCGCAGCGCCGGCTCGCCGGCCGCGCCACTTCCAAGCCTCCAGCGGCTCTCAACCAGCAGGTTCTTGATGCCCAGATCATGTTCGCTCCGCCCACGATAGGTGATCGTGACCCCGTCGTCGGTTCGCTCGGCCGTCGCGATGTCCTCACTGAACCGCGTCTCCTGTCGCCCGGCCACCCCTGCTCGGAAACGTCGCGCTCCGCGCAGGGGTGGCCGGGCGGCCGCCAGACGCCGGTTGTTCTCCGGGTTGCCGGCGAACTCGACGCCGGTGGGGAGGTGCACCAGCGACCGGACGCCTCGCCCGACTCCGTCGAATACGACGCGGGTTGCAGCGTTCTCGAGCTGTTCTGGACGACCGCCCACCCCTGCCGGAGCCCCGTCGCCGCCGGCACACGCCGCCCCCTGATGCGCCGTGTCGACAGGGCCGTTACCAGGCTGCTCTGAGCGGTTCCGCGAGGTGGCCATGGCAAAAATCTAGCCCCGCCACCGCCTACTCACCATGCAAAAAAACGCACTGAAACATCAAATTCGCGCAGCCCACCGCGTCGCCACGGGTTACGCTGTCCCGAGAAACGCCCCGGCGGAGCCGCCGCCCGGCACGCCAATAAGGCGTTCCAGCCGGCCAAGGACCCGCGGCACCCACGCTGCCCTGCGCATTTTTGATAGATCGCTGCGCATTGCTGCCTTGTAACCCGCCCGGGCAGCCAGTTTCCTAGGAGTGTCCCGGATGGGTCTGCCGCCGGGCTGACCAATCCCGGCCGCGGGAGTCGAGGCGTGACGGTGCACCGTGCAGGATTGACTGTCGACGACCGGCCGCGGGACCGAGCGACCCGTCCTGCCTCAGGGGGGGCGGGTCGCTGATATGATTCCACATTCCCTCCGTGAGCAAGTCTGTGCGATCAACCGGCTGCTGCCGGCGGCTGGCCTGGTCACGATGCACTCGGGCAACGCCAGCGGGCTCGACCGGACAACCGGCCAGCTGGTCATCAAGCCCAGCGGCGTCGACTACGAGAAGCTGACCCCCGACGACCTCGTCGCCGTCGACCTCGAGACCGGCGCGGCGCACGGCCCGCTGCGCCCCAGCGTCGACCTCCCGCACCACCGCTACCTGTATCAGCACCTGCCCGACGTCAACGCGGTCGTCCATACGCACAGCAACTACGCCACCGCGTTCGCCGCAGTGGGACGTGCGATCCCGGTCTGCCTGACGGCGGCCGCGGACGAGTTCGGCGGCGACATCCCCTGCGCGCCGTACGTCGGCAACGACGGCGACGCGATCGGGCAGGCGATCCTCGCGCACTGCACGCGCGCCCCGGCCATCCTGCTCGCCAAGCACGGGGTGTTCGCCTGGGGAGCAACGCCGGCGGCGGCACTCAAAGCGGCCGTCATGACGGAAGACATCGCCAAGACCGTCTTCCTCGCCTACCAGCTCGGTGTGCCCGAGCCGCTGGCGCCCGCAGAAGTGGAGCAATGGTACGAGCGCTACCACCAGCGCTACGGACAAAAGTCATAAGCCGCCGGGGCGAGCGCGGGACCGTAGCGCCCCGCGGCGTAGGAGTAAGCCACATGTCCTTTCAGCCGCGCCGGGTGAAGCTGGGCTTCATCCCCGCTAACCGCGGTTTTTTCAGCCAGGAACTCGCCGCCAAGATGCGCCAGGCCACCATCGACGCGCTCACCAAAACCGGCGTCGACGTCGTCGTGCCCGACGAATTCCAGACCAAGGCCGGCTGCGTCGAAAACCGGGCCGAGGCCGAATGCTGCGCCCAGCTCTTCCGCGCGCAAAACGTCGACGGGATCGTCATCGGGGCGATGAACTTCGGCGACGAGCAGGCCGCCGCCTGGACCGTGCGGCAGACCGGCGGCTCGGCCCCCGTGCTCATCTTCGGCTGCCAGGAAGAGGAGGTCCTCACCCCGCAGACGCGGCGCCGCGACGCCTTCTGCGGCCTGCTGTCGATCGGCGAGAGCCTGCGCCAGATCGGGCGCAAATACACCGTCGCCCGGCGCCCGATCTGCTTCCCCACCGACGACGCCTTCGCGACCGACATCGCCTGGTTCGCGGCCGTCTGCCGGGTTGTCAACGGCATCCGTAACGCCCGTTACGGCCAGGTCGGCGCACGGCCCGAGGCGTTCTGGACCTGCCGCTACGACGAGAAGGCGCTCCAGCGGCTCGGCCCGACCACGGTGGTGCTCGACCTCTCCGAGGCAATTGCCGGCGCGCGCGCGTACAGCGATGACGATCCGGCCGTCGTCGAGCTGATGAACCAGATCAACGGTTACGCGGACACGTCAGCCGTCAAGCAAAGCAACGTCGTCCGCAGCGCGAAGCTCGAGCTCTTCCTGCGCCGCTGGCGGCAGGAGCACGAGCTCGACGCGCTCGGGATCCAGTGCTGGACGTCGATCCAGGCGAACTACGGCGTGTGCAGCTGCACCTCGATGAGCCGGCTTGGCGAGGAGGGGATCCCCTGCGCCTGCGAGTCCGACATCCTCGGGGCCCTCTCGATGCACGCGTGCCTCCTCGCGAGCGGCACGCCGGCGGCGCTCGCCGATTGGAACAACCTCCACAACGAGGACGACGAGCTGGTCACCGTCTGGCACTGCGGCGTCTTCCCGCGCTCGTTCGCGAAGACGCCGCTGAAGCTCGGCGTCCAGGAGATCATCGCCTCGAGCGGGGCGGCCCGTTACGAGGATTCCGAGGGCACCGTCGAGTTCGTTGCCCGGCCCGGACCATTGACGCTCTGCCGCGTCACCCAGGGCGCCGGCGAGACCTGGAAGGTCGTCGTGGCCGAGGGCGCACTCGAGGACAACCCCGCGCACACCTTCGGCGGGTACGGCTGGTGCCGCATCGCGCACCTGCAACGCCTCTACCGCGAGGTGCTGCTGCGGCACTTCCCGCACCACGTGGCCATCACGCAGGGCACCGTCGGGGCGGTGCTCTGGGAAGCGTTCGGCAACTATCTCGATTTCGAGATCTATCACGCTACGCAGGAAACGCCCGGCCTCTATGTGACGGCCCCACCCTTCTGATCCGTTCAGTAGGACAACGCCCCGGCAAGCATCGCAGGGGCGGCGAGGAGCACCGTCGTTGCAAAAAACCCCTCGCGTCGCACTGCTGGTTGAAACCTCCCGCGGATATGGCCGCGACGTGCTGCGCGGCATTATTCGCTACGCCCGCACGCACGGGCCGTGGTCGTTCTACATCCGCCCCGGTGATTTCATCCAGGTCGTTCCCAAAATGCGTGACTGGGGCGGCACCGGCATCATCGCCCGGATCGAAACCCGCCGGATGGCCGAAGCGATCGCCGAGGCCAACCTCCCCACCATCGGACTGGACATCGCGCCGCGCCGCCGCGTCGGCGACGACTGGTTCGAATCGATTAGCGAGATGCACCCCGACCCCGTCGCCGCCACGAACATGGCCATCGACCACCTCCTCGACCGCGGCTTCCGCGAGTTCGCCTTCGTCGGGCTCTCAACGCCCGCCTGGGCACAAGCCCGCGAAACCGCGTTCGTCACGCGCATGGCGGAGTCGGGCTTCAACTATCAGCTCTATGAACCGCCCACCAGTCGCCAGGAACGTGAATGGGGCCGCGAACAAACGACCCTCACCGAATGGCTGTGCGGCCTGCCCAAGCCGATCGGCCTGTTTGCCTGCAACGACGACCGCGGCCGCCAAGTCCTCGAAGCCGCATTCGCAGCCGACATCCCCGTCCCCGAAGACCTGGCCGTCGTCGGCATGGACGACGATGACCTGCTGTGCGAGCTCTGCAACCCGCCCCTTTCGAGCGTCGCATTGAACGCCGAGCGGGGCGGCTACCACGCGGCCGCACTGCTCGACCGCATGATGGGCGGCGAGGACGTCCCGCCGCAGCAGATCCTGGTCGAGCCGCTCTGGACCACGAACCGCCAATCGACCGACATCCTCGCGATCGATGACCCGCACGTGGCGGCCGCCCTGCGCTACGTCCGCAGCCACCACGCCGAGCCGATCCAGGTGTGCGACGTGGTCGCGGCCTCGCCGCTGTCGCGACGCTCGCTGGAGGTCAGCTTCCGGGCGACGATCCGCCGCTCGGTGCACGACGAGATCCAGCGCGTCCACCTGGAGCAGGCCAAGCGGCTCCTATTGGAG
>CAZCKC010000006.1:0-17114 GCA_964499235.1 uncultured Planctomycetales bacterium
CGGGCGCTTTCCCTCGTCGAGGATCTGGTCGCGGATGACCTTCTTCTCGGTCGCCTGCAACGCTGCGATCACCTCGGCCTTGTCGTGCTCCGGCTCGTCGACGTCCGGCGGGCAGTACTCGTCGATGATCGCCTGGAAAACCTGCTTGACCGCATCACCGCGGTTCTGCTTGAGGTCGATGTTCTTCGCGTCCTTCAGCTTGGTGTAGGCCTTCTCCATGATCGCGGCCGCCAAGTCCGTGTTCTTCTCGGGCGGCGTCCACTCGGTTGGCGTGCCGGCATGGTTCTTCAGCTCGCTCAAAATCTCGCAGATGGGCTGCACGCCGTGCTTGTGGCCGTACTCGATCGCCTCGGCCATCACGTCTTCGCCCAGTTCATGCGCGCCGACCTCGATCATGTTGATCGCGTCCGTGCGGCCGGCGAGCACCAGGTCCAGCTCGGAATACTCGAGCTGGGACTGCGAGGGGTTGATCACCATCTTGCCGTCGACGCGGCCCACGCGGACGCCCGCGATCGGGCCGTCGAAGGGGACCGGGGCCAGCACCAGCGCCGCCGAGGCGGCCACGATGCCGATCACGTCCGGGTCCTGCTCGAGGTCGCTCGAAAGCACGAAGACCTGGATCTGCACCTCGTTCTTGAAATCATCGGGGAACAGCGGACGGACCGGCCGGTCGATCTGCCGCGCCGTCAGGATCTCCTTTGACGACGGGCGCCCCTCGCGCTTGAAAAAGCCACCGGGAAACCGGCCGGCCGCGGTCATCTTCTCGCGGTAATCGACCTGCAACGGAAAGAAGTCAATCCCCGGCCGGGGGTTGGCCGTGACGACCGTGCCGAGCACGACCGTATCACCGTACTTGACCAGCGCCGCCCCCGCCGCTTGCTTGGCGAGCTTGCCGGTCTCAATCGAGAGAATCTTTTCACCAATCTTGCGTTCGACTCGAAAAACCATTGTCTTAATCTTCCTGCTTCATCGTTCCGTTACATCCGACACCGCGCCGGCCGACAACATGCCGGCGCCCAACACGACGGTTGCTCCAGGCCGCGCCACGCGCGCAGCAAAAGGACGCCCGGAACGACGGCACTGGCCGTCGTTCACGCCGCGATCCTGTTCGGTGGATGCACAAGTAATCTACTTTCGAAGTCCCAGACTGCGGATGGTCGCGAGATAGCGTTCCCGCTTCGTGTCGCGCAGATACCTGAGCAACGACGAACGGCGACCAACCATTTTCAATAACCCACGCCGGGAAGAGTGGTCCTTTTTGTGGGTCTTCAGATGTTCCGTCAATTGCAGGATCCGCTCGGTCAACAGCGCGATCTGCACCTCCGCCGAGCCGGTGTCGCCATCATGACGCCGGTGGCTGCCGACAATTTCCTGCTTCTTCTCAGTATCCAGTGGCATTACCTGACGACTCCTGAAACACACGGGTCAAGCCGCAGCACCGGCCGCCCAGAGCGCACCCTCGCCGCAGCATACCTGTCAACCGAAAAAGTATAAGCCCCGCCGCCGCGCCCGGCAACCGGGTCGGGGAGCGGTTGCCGGCGGTCGCCTGGTCTCGCCCCTCAGGGCGAGGAGGGCACCTGGGCCGGCAGCCCCGCCGATTGCTCGGCCAGCAACTCGGCCGTCGGCAGGTCCCGCACGATCTGCCCGTCGCGCATCTGGACGATGCGGCGGGCCTGGATCGCGATCTCCTGCTCGTGCGTGACGAGGATCACCGTCACCCCCTGGGCGTTCAGGTCCCGGAAAATACCCATGATCTGCTCGCCCGTCCGCGTGTCGAGGTTCCCCGTGGGCTCGTCCGCCAGCAGGATCAGCGGGTCGTTCACGATCGCCCGGGCGATCGCCACCCGCTGCCGCTCGCCCCCCGAGAGCTCGTTGGGCCTGTGAAAGGCCCGCGGGCCGAGTCCCACCCGCTCTAACGCGCGAATCGCCCGGTCGCGTGTGCTCGCCTGCCGGGCATAGAACAGCGGGATCGCCACATTCTCGATTGCCGAGGTCCGATTAATCAGGTTGAACGTCTGGAAGACAAAGCCGATCTGCTGGTTTCGGACCTCCGCGAGCGCCCGGTCCGACAGCCGGCTCACGTCCCGGTCCTGGAGGTAGAACTTGCCGCTCGTCGGCCGGTCGAGACACCCCAGCAGGTGCATCATCGTGCTCTTGCCGCTGCCCGAGGCGCCGGTGATCGCGATGAACTCGCCGGCCGCGATCTCGAGATCGACCCCGTTGAGCGCCCGCACCAGCGTCATGCCCATTGGGTAGGTCTTCGTTAGACCAACGGTTCGAATCAGCACGCCCGCCGTCCTCGCCGCCGCCGCCGCCGGCCCGCGCGTGACGCCGCCCGCCCCCTGGTTCGTCCGTGGCGTCCTAGTCATTTGGCGGCGTCGCCGGCAGCTTGCTGTACACCTGCTGCCCCTCTTCGAATCGCGCGTCGCCCAGGGCCCGCACCACTTCCGTGTACGTGCCGTCCGTGATGCCGAACACCGCCGGCACGAACTGCTTGCCCCATTGCGTGTCCGCATCGGGCGGCGGCGGGACCTCGATGTACAGTCCCCGCTGCTGGCCTTCGCTCTTGACCGCCTCGGCCGGCACCCGCAGCACGTCCTCCGCGCTGTCGACGGTGAACTCGACCTGCGCCTGGCTGCCCAGCAGCAGCTTCCGCCGCTTTTCATCCGTGATGATCACGTGCACGTCGTACTGGATGACCGACGAACCGGTGTTCAGACGGCCTTGCGGTTCCACCCGGCCGATGCGCCCGGCGAAGATGTCTTCCGGGAAGGCGTCCACGAACAGCCGCACTTCGCCCGCTTTTTCTTCCAGGTCGCGGACCGTCGCGGCGCGGGCGGCCACGTCGGGGTCCATCTGCGGCCAGGCCTTCCGCGGCGCGATCGAGAGGACGCGGCCGTACTCGGCCTCGTCGACCTTGGCGATCACCTTGAGCTCGCTGATGTCGGCCAGCTCGGCCAGCACGGTCCCGCCGGTCAGGTTCTGGGCGCCGCCCTGGATGACTTCGCCGACCTCGACGTTCACGCTGGTGACGAGCGCGTCCTCTTGAGCCACAACCTTCGTATCGGCCAGCCGCTCTTCGGCGTCGCCGAACGCGGCCTGGGCGATTGCAACAGCCGCATCATTGATCGCGATCGCTTCACGGGCGTCGCTGACAGCGAGCTCGGCGGCGGTGACGCTCGCCGTCGCCGCCTGCTTGTCAGCGTGGTTCATCTCGAACTGCGCGGTGGCGGCAACAAGGTCTTTCTCGCTGGACTGGCCGCGCTCCTGGAGCTCCTGCACCCGCTTGAGCTCGAACGCGCGCAGCTTGCTGACCGCCTCGAGCTGAGCGAGCTGGGCCTTGGCCTGCGCGACGCTCGCTTCCGCCCGCTGAAGGTTGACCCGGCTTTGGGACCGCAGCGCCTTCGCCCGATCGAGCTCGGCCTTCGCGCGATCGAAGTTCCGCTGTTCCGTGTCACGCTTCAGCAGAACGAGTGTGTCGCCCTGGCGCACGAAGTCACCGGGCTCGATGTTGACCTGCACGACCTCGCCCGACGCCTTCGACTTGACCTGGATCCGGCTTTCAGGCTCGATCAGCCCCGCGGCGGTCACGGGCACGCGGATGTCGCCGCGCGAGATCTCCACCAGCGTCGGCTTCATCCAGTTCGGCGTAAAACGCACGTAGTTCGTGACGTAGTACCAGCCGCCGAATACGGCTGCGAGCACCAGGAGAAGCACGGTCCACTTTTTCATGACGCCATCCCTCGGGCAGAGTCTCGTGGACTATACGCCGTCACCAAGTGGCGGTTGCATGTCGCGACGCGGCCGCGGCCGGTCAGGGCGTGTAGGCTTCGTAGGGCAGATCAAACGCTTCCGCCACGGGCTGGTAGGTGATCTTGCCACGGGCGATGTTGATCCCCTTGGCGAGCCCGGGATCCGCGGCGCAGGCCGCCTCGTAGCCCATGTTCGCCAGCTTGACCAGGTAGCGCATCGTCGCATTGGTCAGCCCGAACGTGCTCGTCCGCCCAACGGCGCCGGGCATGTTCGCGACGCCGTAGTGGACGATGCCGTCGATCACGTACGTCGGGTCGCTGTGCGTGGTGGGCTTGATCGTCTCGGTGCAGCCGCCCTGGTCCACGCCGACGTCCACGATGACCGCCCCCGGCTGCATCAGCTTCAGGTACTCGCGCGGCACCAGCGTCGGGCAGCGCGCGCCAGGAATCAGCACCGCCCCGATCACCAGGTCGGAGATCGTTAGGTGCCGCCGAATCGCTTCCGGCGTGCTGTAGACCGTTGTTACGTTGGCCGGCATCACCTCGCTGAGGTGGCGCATGCGGTACAGGTCGATGTCCATGATCGTCACGTCGGCCCCGAGCCCGGCCGCCAGCTTCGCGGCGCACGTGCCCACGATGCCCCCGCCCAGCACCAGTACCCGCGCCGGCTCCACGCCCGGGATCCCGCCGAGCAGGATGCCGCGGCCTTCCATGGGCTTCTCGAGGAACTTCGCGCCCTCCTGGACGCTCATCTTGCCGGCCACTTCGCTCATCGGCGCCAGCAACGGCAGCCGCCCCTGCTGGTCCTCGATCGTCTCGTACGCGATCGCGATGCAGCCGCTGTCGCGAATGCCCTCGGTCAACTCCCGGCTCGCCGCGAAATGGAAGTACGTGAACACCACCTGGTCCTTCCGGGTCATCTTGATCTCGGACGCCAGCGGTTCCTTCACCTTGCAGATCAGGTCGGCCGCCGACCACACCGCGGCCGCACTGTCCACAATCTCAGCCCCGTACTGGGCATATTCCTGGTCCGCGATGCCGGAACCGATACCGGCTTCCCGCTCGATGATGACCTCGTGGCCGCCGCGCTTCAGGGCTTCGACCGCGGCCGGCACGATCGCCACGCGGTATTCATCCGGCTTAATTTCCTTCGGGACGCCGACGATCATTCCCAACTCCTGCGACTCACACCAGACGCTACCAAATCACCGCGCCACTCGAACCGACAACGATAGAAAGCGCGGAGAATCGGATGAGGGTACGTCCGGCATTATCGCTTTGCAAGCTCCCGGCGAGCCTCGCGGCGGCGCTGCTCGTGGTGTACGTTTCCGCCAGCGGCTGCCGGCAGCACCCCCCCAGCCGCATCATCAGCGTCGAAGAGCTCGAGCACGGCCAGATCGTCCTGCCCGAGAACGCCGAACGCCACCTGGTCGCCAACCCGGACGCGGTCGACGCCCTCTGCCGACCACTCAACAACCGCTTCGGCTTCCTTGCCATCCAGGATCCCGCCGACTGGGAAAAGCTACGCCAGGCGGTTCCGGGCCTGAGCGCCGCACCGGACCTGAGCGCGGGGCTAGTGGTGGGGCTCGTGAGCTGGGCCGGGCTCCCGCTGGACGGCGAATGGCCGCTCTCGATCGAGATGGCCCGCGTGAGCCGTGGCGGCGGCTACCTCACCGCGCTCTTCCGGCCGGGGACGTATTTACCGGACCGTACCGCCTACCTCGAACTGGCTTACCTGCCCGACGTCGAAACCGTGCTCGTTGTTGACGTCAACGGGCTTCGCTACACGCCGTAGGGCGGCTCGTCTGCTCCGACAACCCGCTCGCCGCCCACCCACACCGCGACGGGCTGATCATCTGAGCTGAGCAGGAAATCCAGCGGCGCCCGCGTCCGCTGGGGACAGACATACGCGCAGAAGTCAGCGGCTTTGCCGGGTGCGAGCGAGCCGACATTTTCCGCCAGGCCCAGGGCGGCGGCGGCGGCGAGTGTTCCCATTTTCAGGAGTTCTGGTGTCGGAAAGTCCGGGGCCAGTCGATGCAGCAAGCGCAGCTCGTCGAGTACGGAGAGCGTCGCGCCGCTGGCCGCACTGTCCGTCCCGATTGCGACCGAGAGTCCGGCTGCTCGGAGTTCTCGCCAGGGGTGGGGCGAATGCCCGAAGTAGCGATGCGCCAGGGGGCAGTAGACCACCGTGTGGCCGGCCGCGCGCACGGCTTCGATTGCCGGCTCGTCGAGGTAGTTTCCGTGGATCAGCGCGCCGGGCCGGCCGTCGCGGGTCCAGTGCTCCAGCCACTCGCCTGGGGTGAACGCCCGATCCGGGAAATTCGCCTCGGCCTGCGCGGCGCGAATGAATGGCGCGATGCCGCTCGGATCGCCGCCCAAAAATGCGATCTCCTCCGGGGTCTCGGCGAAATGGAGCTGCCACGGAAGGTCGAGGGCCGCCGCCAACTGGCTGACGGCCTGGACGTCTTGCGGCGGGACCGTGTACGGCGCGTGAGCGCTGAGGCCGAGGTGGGTTCGCGGGCCCTTCAACGGGCGTAGAAGGTCGACCAGGTTTTGGAACTCGGCGACGGTGGATGGATCTTCGCGGCGCAGCGGGAGGTACTCGAGCAGGGCGACCGTCCGCAGCGGCTGCTGCGCATAGGTTGCCAAGGCCGTGGCGGCGGTGGTGGGGGGGGCTACGGTGTCGCCGACCGTCGTGACACCGTGCTGGAGGCTTTGCCGCGCGCCGGCTGCCAGGGAAGCGGCGAGCTGGTCGCCGGTCGGGGTGCCGCCAGCCCGACTGACGAGCTGGTCGACCCAGGACCAAAACGGCTGCGGCGGCAGTGCGGCGGCGAGGTGGGTCAGGTTCAGGTGGGTATGGGGGTTGACGAAGCCTGGGGTAACGATGACGTGGCCGAGGTCGTGGACGTCATGGCCGCGGGGCACGTGCCGGGAGAAGGGGCCCACGTCCGTGACGGCGTCGGCGTGGACCTCGAGATAGCCGTTCTCGATTGCCGGACCGTTGCCAGGGAGGATCCACCGGGCCCGCAGGATCATCGTCAGGCGACGCGGCCCGGCCGGTCGCGCTCGACGGCCTCGTCGTCGCGGTGGCGGCTCGAGAGCGACGACGGCTGGTGGAACTCACCGTTGCTGCGCAGGACCTCGACCAGCCGCTCCATGACGATCGGCAGCCGGCCGACGGCGGCCGCGACGCGTTGCTGCTCGACATGGGTTGCGAGCACCTCGCCGCGTTCGAAGGGGCGGGCGGACGAGCCGGTCTCAGCGTAGGTGGCCACGTAGCAGACGCAGGCGTAGGCGAGCTCCAGCTCGCGGGCGAGGAACGCCTCGGGGGCGAGGGCCCGGCCGATGAGGTCGCCGCCGAACCCGGCGAGCTTGCGGGCCTCGGCCGGCGTTTCCTGGCGGTGGCCTTCGACGCAGACGTAAACGCCGCGGTCAGCGAGCTCGCACACGTCGGTGTTATTGAGAGCCGTGCTGAGGTGTTGGCGGAGACTGGGGCAGAAGATCGGCCACTGCCGCACGTGGGCCATGTCGAGCGTTTCGAAGAACGAGGTGGGGGGGGTGACGGTTTCATCGATGAGGTCATCGACGATGACAAACTGGCCGACGCGGTAGTTGTGGCTGATCGCGCGGCTGTCGTTCCAGGCCACGACGCGCCCGGCGCCGAGCGTCTTGAGGGCGTGGAGGTTCGCGCGGTAATTCACATAGCGCGGCGGGATCGGCGCGTCGCATTCCCCGTAGCGGGCGAGGAAGAAGTACGTGCCCGAACTCGTTTCGCAGGCGACGATCGGTTGCGAATCGCCGTAGGGCGTGTTTTGCGGCCCCAGGCGCTCGGAGATGAGGCCGCGGTCCCGCAGGAGCTGGTGGGCGGCCAGCCCGCCGATGCATGCCAACGCGTTGCTCATCGCAAGATCTCGAGATGGCCGTTGTCGTTGCGGACGTCGCCGTAAACGCGGTACCCCCGCGGGCCGCGCACTTGATTTCGACGCCGACGATCGTAGCGATTTTCGGGATCGGGGTAAAGAAATGGTTATTGATTGGCCACGACCGCGTTAGGCGCTGAGGGCCGAGGGCTGGCTGAACCCTTGGCTGGACGTCTTTGGGGGCGGGGGGAACCAGTTGTGGATGGGCGCGCTTGAAATCGTCGCCAGCTCGGCCGCAGCCGCCGCCGCGTGTACGTAGGACGTGTTGCTGATCACGACCGCGTCATGGCTCCAGCTGGCGACGGCCTGCCGCGGCACGATGGGGATCCCGCGGTACCGCCGGGTGGCGAGGCTCGCGAACTGGTCGTCGGCCACGGCGACGATCACGAGGCCGGCGGCCACGGCCCCGCGATAGAAGGCATAGATGTTCTTGCCGAGGTCCCCGAGGACGATCCGCTGCGCGCCGCTCGCGGCGAGTTGTTCCATCTCCTGGCGGACCCGCCGCCAGTTGAACACCCGCTCGAGGACCGGCAGCGTCAGCCGATGCACCTTGTAGACCATCCGCTCGAGCATGGCCTTGCGCCGCCCGTCGCGGCAGCCGCGCAGGAAGGCGTTTTGGTAGCCGTTGGCCGCGGCCAGCCACTCGTAGCGCTGCAGCCACTCGGCCTGGTAGACGTCGGCCCACTCGCGCGGCAGGTAGCGCCCGATGACCCGCAGGTTGTTCCGCACGTCGAAATAGGTCGTCCGCTCGTGCTGCCGGGCGAAGGGCGTCTTCAGGTGGGTGAACGGCAGGTCGCCGAAGACCCGCACGCCCCAGCCGAACCGCAGCAGGCGGAAGGCCAGGTCGTACTCTTCGGCCTGCATGAAGAACGTGCGGTCGAGCCCGCCGACCTCGCGGAGCGCGATCCGCCGCAGCCCCACGCCGCAGCCGACGAAGACCGGCGGCAACGCGCTGCACTCCTCGGTGCCGGTGGGGAGATGGATCGTCCCGCCCGCCGCCCCGAGGGTCGGCTCGGCCAGGAAGTGTGCCACCATTCGCTCGACCGTGCCCGGCCGGGGGTAGGAGTCGTCGTCGAGGAACACGACGTAATCGCCGCGCGCGGCGTCGACGCCCCAGGCTTTCGCACAGCTCCCGGCGTTTTGCCGCAACGCGATCAGCCGCACGTCGCTCCGACCGGCCAGCATCGCCGGCGTCCCGTCGGTCGACGCGTTGTCGACCGCGATGATCTCCCGGTCGATGCCGTTAAGCGGCATCGTGCTCAATTCAACCAGGGTGCGTTCGGTGACGTCGCGGCGGTTGTGCGTCGCGAGCACGAACGAAACGAGCGGCTGGCCCATCACTTATCCTTCCGCTGACGCAGCGGTCGCACTGGGGGTCGTGGACCGCGGCGCGGGCTCGTCGCGGTCCGTTGGCTCGGCCCGTTCCCCCGCAACAAAGCGCGAGTCGGTCCAAAGCTCAGGCCGCGATGATAGCAACGCGTGCAATTCCGGCAATGCCAAAGCGCGGCCGCCCGGCCGCCCGACGACCACCGCTTCGGCGGCCGCCGCCAGGTACGCCGCCAGCGTCACCGATCGCGCACCGGCATAGGCCAGCGCGCCGGTCGCAAAGACGGCCTCTTCCGCACCGAGCAGGTCAACGTAGTGGCTCGCAAAGCTCGGCACGAAGTCGCTCCGCAAACGGGCCATCCGTCCGTCCGGCTCAGGCTGGTCATCTGGTCGCCCATCGAACGCCACCAGCCCGCGCTTGTGAATCGAAACCAGCGCCGCCGGCGTGTGCAGCGACGCCAGCAAGCGATACGCCGCCGACGAGAGCCCGGAGCTCATATCCTGGGTCGCCTCTCGCAGACGCCGCTCCGTCGTGCTCAGCAGGTCGCAGCCCGCCAGCCGATGCAGATCACCTCGCGGTCCGCCCCCGTAGCCGGCCACCACCCGTTCGTCGCGGCGCGCCGCCCGCGCGACGGCCTCGGTCAGCACCGGCGTCACCATCCCGTAGCCCAGATCGCACCACAGCACGACGTCCACGTTCGGCAACTGGCTCAGCAGGGCGTCGCGGGCCTCGCGCTCGGCGGCCGTGTCGATCGGCGCCGCCTGGCCGCTGGTCAGCTCCATGACCCGGTTGTCGTCGGCGACGAAGGTCGTCCGGACGATTGGCGACGACCGCTTGGCGAGCAGCGTGCTCGGGATGCCGGTCTCGGCGAACCGCCCGCACAGCGTTTCGGCCGACGCGTCGGAGCCGATGCTCGTGACCAGGTAGGGCTCGGCCCCCAGTGCCTGGACGTGCTGGGCGACCGCTGCCGCCCCGCCCCAGTACTCGCGGACGCCGATCTCCTGCAGCGCGAGCAGCGGCGACGGGCTGTTGGTCGGGTTCGGGTCGCAGAGGACGTACCGCTCACAGAGCAGGTCGCCGACCACCAGCACCCGCAGCTCCTGAAATCCGTCGAGCACTGCCCGCAGCGTCTCGGGCCGAATGTCCGCCCGCGCGCACGTCGTTCGCAGCCGGCATTCCTCCAGGAGCGGATCGCGCTCGATCGATTCGATCAGGCGCGTCGAGCTGAACACCACATCGCCCGAGTGAAACACCACCCGCCCGCCGTTACGCTCCACGACCGCCCGCTCCCGCAAGAAACGCGAGTCGGTGGCGTGGGCGTATTCGTGTCCCTTGACATAAATGTCCGGCCGCAGCGTCTCGAGGAGCTCGCACGCCGTGGCGTTGTCGTCGACGACCACCCAGTCGACGAACTCCAGCGCCGCCAGGTTCTCGGCTCGCAGCTCCTGTGGAATGTACGGCCGGTCGGAACCCTTGTTCACGCCGGCGTCACCGGTCAGCGACACAATCAGCACGTCGCCGAGCCGCCGCGCGAACTGGAGGTAGCGAACGTGACCCGGGTGAACGATGTCGAAGCAGCCGTGGCATTGCACCACCGTGCTGCCGTCGGCGCGCTGGTGGGCCAACCACTCGGCCAGGCGCTCCACGGGGACGATTTTCCGGTTGAGCGGCTGGTTCACGGTCCCGGGGTTCCTTGCGCGGGGGCCCGAACGTGCTCCTGCCGGTAATTATCGGTAGTGTCGATTGGCCGAATTGAGCGTGACGGCGAACCTTTGACCCGCTGGCAAGCTCAGCGGCGGGCTTTTCGCCGATCCCCGCGTCCGTTGCCGCTTCCGGCGGGCGCGATCGCCTCCAGGTAGGCGGTTGCCGCCTCCTGGATGAACCGGCGAAACGCCGGCGTGTCGATTTCCTGCCGGTCGTGGACATAGATCACGACCGCGTCGAGGCCGTCGCGGCGGGGGCGGACATCCACCCGCGCCCAGTCGCCGTAGGTTTCGAGGTCATCCCGCTCGTCGAGCGTCAGGAGTCCGAGGTCATCGTCGAGCTTGATCCAGTCGAACGTCCCCGGCGGGACGCGGAAGTACAGCTCGAGCAGCCACTCGCCGCCGGTCAGCGCGTGCAGGAACCATGTCTCGGCCCCCGGCGCCGTGACCTCGACGCTCGCCTGGCTGTTCCAGTTCGCGGACGCGAAATCCGGGATCTGCTCGCACAGCTCGATCACGTACTCCAGGGCGGCCGGCTCCCAGCGCGTCGGCTGGGCGTCGCGGCTGGTCCGCTGCTCGAGATGCCAGCGGCGGCCGTCGATCTGCCAGGGCATCTTCACCTCGCGGCCGATCTTGCCGAGGCCGACCTTGTCCGCTTCGAGCTCGATGCGGGCGTGCTCTTCGGCGTCGTACCAGGCCCGTTCCTCGTAAGGGCCGGCCGCCAGGATGGGTTCAAGAATGGCCGCCGTGTGCGAGGCCGGAGGCTCGCCCTTTAGCTCGGGGTGCAGATCCGCCGCCCACGTGGAGGCCTCCCCGGCGAGGAGTGCTTCCGGCGTGCCGCAGGCGACCAGGTGGCCGCCGCCGGCACCGGCCTCGGGCCCGAGGTCGACGATCCAGTCGGCCGACTTGATCACGTCAACGTTGTGCTCGACGACGATGACGGTGTTGCCGAGGTCGGCCAGGCGGTGGATGACCCCCAGCAGCTTCCGCACGTCCTCGAAATGTAGGCCCGTCGTCGGCTCGTCGAGGATGTAGAGGGTCTGGCCGGTGTTGGGCTTGCCGAGCTCGGCCGCCAGCTTGACCCGCTGGGCCTCGCCGCCGGAGAGCGTGGGGGCGGGCTGTCCGAGCTGGAGGTAATCGAGCCCGACGTCGGCCAGCGTCTGGAGCATTCGCCGGACCTTCGGTACGTTGGCGAAGTGCTCGAGCGCCGCGGCGACCCGCATCTCCAGCACGTCGGCGATGTTCTGGCCCTTGTAGCGGATGTCGAGTGTTTCGGGGGTGTAGCGCCGGCCGTGGCAGACCTCGCACTCGACCCAGACGTCGGGCATGAAGTGCATCTCGATGCGCCTCTGGCCGTAGCCCTCGCAGGCATCGCAGCGCCCGCCGGGGCGGTTGAAGCTGAAGCGGTTGACGGTGTAGCCGCGGACCTTGCTGTCAGGCAGGCGGGCGAAGAGCTGCCGGATCCAGTCGAAGACGCCGGTGTAGGTCGCGGGGTTGCTCGAGGGGGTGGTGCCGATCGGCGACTGGTCGACGTTGATGACCTTGTCCAGCGCAGCAACGCCCGTCACGCGCTCGTGAGCGCCGACGCTGAGGTTGGCGTTGTTTAGCTCGACGGCCAGGTGCGGCCAGAGGATGTCGTTCACTAGCGAGCTCTTGCCGGAGCCGGAGACGCCGGTGACGCAGGAGAAGCACCCGAGCGGGAAGGGCACCGTGATGTCGCGGAGGTTGTGGTGCCGGGCGCCGTGGACGGTCAGCCAGGGGGGCGTGTTCGCGTCGCGCTGGGCGATGCGGCGGCGTTTTGCCGGCTCGGGCGGCTGGCTGCCGAGGTGGCGCAGCAGGCCGGGGTCCCAGGGCGGCAACGGGCGGCGGTTGCTGGGGATCGCGATGGCGGTCTGGCCGGCCAGGAACGCCCGCGTCAGCGAGCGGCTGAAGTGACCGGCGGCCGGGCGGCTGCGGCGGCGGGCGAACTGTTGGGGCGTGCCCTCGGCCACGACCTCGCCGCCGAATGCCCCGGCGTGGGGACCGAAATCAATCAGGCGGTCGGCGCTCTGGATGACCTCGCGGTCGTGCTCGACGAGCAGCAGCGTGTTGCCCAGGTCGCGGAGCTTGTGCAGTGCCTTTACAAGCCGCTGCGTGTCGCGGGGGTGCAGGCCGATGGTCGGCTCGTCGAGCACGTAGAGCACGCCGGAGAGCCCGCTGCCGATCTGCGAGGCGAGGCGGATCCGCTGGGCCTCGCCGCCGGAGAGCGTCGGGGCCGCCCGGTGGAGCGTGAGATACTCGAGCCCGACGTCGACGAGGAACTGGAGCCGGTTGCGGATCTCCTTGAGCAACTCGCCGGCGATCCGCTGCTCGCGGGAGTCGAGCTTCAGGTGGCGGAAGAAGCCGAGGACCTGCTGGAGCGGCTGGTGGCAGAGGTCGGGCAGGCGTCGGCCGGCGACCTCGACGGCGGCGGCGTCAGCGCGGAGCCGCCCGCCCTGGCAGCTGACGCAGGGGATCTCGGTGACGACGTTGCGGAGCTTGTGGCGGAAGGTCCAGCTGTTGCGGGTGGCGTTGTCGATCGTTGGGTAGAAGCCGCGCCAGTGGAACCGCAGGCCGGCGAACGCGCTGTCGCCGTCGAGCCAGGTGCCGCGGGTGCCGAACATCAGGATCCGCTTCTGCTCCTCGGTCCAGTCGAGCAGGGGGGTGTCGGGGTCGACCTCGAGGGCGGCGCACAGCGCCAGCATGAGCTGGCCGAAGGCGGTGCGCTTGTAAATCTTCTCCCAGCCGGCGATCGCGCCATCGAACAGGCTCTTGCGCGGCTGCGTGATGATCACCTTCTCGGGCGCGCCGCGCTGCATTCCGAGCCCTTCGCAGGTCTCGCACCAGCCGAGCTGGCCGTTGAAGCTGAAGTGCTGTGGCCCGAGCTCGTCGTAGACCTTGCCGGTGCTGAGGCAGGCGAGCTTTTGCGAGAAGCGCAGCTCCTGCGCGGCGATCGTGCGGAAGGTGTTCCGCTCGGTGGCCGGGTTGTCCTCGGCCACCTCGACCGCCTCGACGTGAACGACCGCCAGTCCGTCGCTGATGGCGAGGGCGTGCTCGATGGCCTCGCCGATGCGGCCCTGGGACTTTTGCCGGACGGTGGTGCGGTCGACGACAACTTCGAGCCGGTGGCGGCGGGGGCTGTCCTTCAGGGCGGCCTCGTCGACGCGTTGAATTGTGCCGTCGATCCGCACCCGCGAATAACCGCCGCGCTTGAGGCGGTTCAGCACGCCGCGGAAGGTCTCGCCGAGCTCGAGCTTCACCGGGGCGAGGAGCGTGATCGGCGCGCCGGTCGGCAGTGCCATGACGGCGTCGAGCATCTCGTCGACGGTGTGCTTGACGAGCCGCGCGCCGGTTTCGGGGCAGTGGGGGATGCCGATTCGGGCCCAGAGCACGCGGAGGTAGTCGTAGACCTCGGTGATGGTGCCGACGGTCGAGCGCGGGTTTTTGCTGGCGGCCTTCTGCTCGATCGCGATCGCGGGGGAGAGGCCTTCGACGTGCTCGACCTTCGGCTTGGTGAGCTGGCCAAGGAACTGGCGGGCGTACGCGGAGAGCGATTCGACGTAGCGGCGGTAGCCCTCGGTGAAGACCGTGTCGATCGCGAAGCTCGTCTTACCGGACCCGGAGACGCCGGTGCAGACGGTCATCTGGTCGCGCGGGACGGTGAGGGTGAGGTTCTTGAGATTGTGCTCTTCCGCCCCGGTGACGCGGATCGCGTCGAGGCCGGCGGCCCGGGAGCGCTTCGCCGTTAGCGCGGGCGCGGCGGGCTGCGCCGGCGGCGTGCCGTTGAGCACCTCGGCCAACGCCCGCCCGGTGTCCGAGCACTCGCGCTCGGCCAGCGTCTCGGGCGTGCCCGTGGCGACCAGCTCCCCACCGCCTTCGCCGCCCTCGGGGCCGAGGTCGATCACCCAGTCGGCCGTCTTGATCACGTCCAGGTTGTGCTCGATGACGACGACGGTGTTGCCCGCGTCGACGAAGCCGTGCAGCACCGCCAGCAGCCGGCGGATGTCCTCGAAGTGGAGGCCGGTCGTCGGCTCGTCGAGGACGTACAGCGTGCGGCCGGAGGGCTTCTTGACCAGCTCGCGGGCGAGCTTGATGCGCTGGGCCTCGCCGCCGGAGAGCGTGGGGCTGGGCTGGCCGATCTTGATGTAGTCGAGCCCGACGTCGTGCAGGGTCTGGAGCATATGGCGGATCCGCGGCACGTTGTCGAAGTGCGCGATCGCCTGCTGGACGTCCAGGTCCAGGACGTCGCCGATCGACTTGTGCTTGTAGCGGATCTGGAGCGTCTCGCGGTTGAAGCGCTGGCCGCCGCACACCGGGCAGTCGACCCACACGTCGGCGAGGAAGTCCATTTCGATCCGGTTCGCGCCGTTGCCCTCGCAGGCCTCGCAGCGTCCACCGCCCTTGCGTTCCGGGACGTTAAAGCTGAACCGCCCGGGGCGATACCCGCGGACCTTCGCGTCCGGCAGTTTCGCGAACAGGGCGCGGATCTCGTCGAAGAGCTTGATGTAGGTGCCGGGGTTGCTGCGGGGCGTGCGCCCGATGGGCGCCTGGTCGATCGCGATGACCTTGTCGAGGTACTCGGTGCCGTCGATGCGATCGTGGTCGCCGGGCTCGGTGACGGCGCCGTTCAGGTCGCGGGCCAGCCGGGCGTGGAGGATGTCGTTGACCAGCGAGCTCTTGCCGGAGCCCGACACGCCGGTCACGCAGGTGAACCGCCCGAGTGGGAACGCGACATCCAGGTTCTTCAGGTTGTGTTGGCGGGCTCCGCGCACGGTCAGCCAGGGCACCTGCGGGCTGCTCGGATCGGGCAGCAGCGGTGCGGCACGCCGTTTCGACGTCGGGCTGTTGCTACGCGGTTTCGCCGTGGGCAAGGTGACTCCGTGGGCTGGATATCCGTCCCGAAGGGGAGCGAATTCCTGATGGTAGCATGCCCGGCAAGCCCCGCCAGCCGCTCGGCGGTCTGTCCGCTCGCGACCCGTCCCGGCGGCCGCTACAATTGTCGTCGCCTTGGTGGGCACGCGCCTGCCCGGCCAGCCAAACAACGGAAACAGACCAGTTCACGCGGTAGAAACGGAGCGGCTATGAGTCTCGGGCGACCGAAGATCACGATCATCGGAGCGGGCAACGTGGGGGCGACGTGCGCGCACTGGGCGGCCACCAAGGAACTGGGCGACGTCGTCCTCGTCGACATCGTCGAAGGCATGCCCCAGGGCAAGGCCCTCGACCTGGCCGAATCCGCCCCGATCGAGGGCTTCGATGGGCTCTACACGGGCACCAACGACTACGCCGAGACGGCGGACAGCGACGTGGTCATCATCACGTCCGGTATCGCCCGCAAGCCGGGGATGAGCCGTGACGAGTTGCTGGAGACGAACGTCAAGATCGTGGCCGACGTTACGAGCAAGGCCGTCGCCGCCAGTCCCGATTGCATCCTGGTCGTGGTCGCCAACCCGCTCGACGCGATGGTGTATACCGCCCACCGCGTCTCGGGTTTCCCGACCGAACGCGTCGTCGGCCAGGCCGGTGTGCTCGACATGGCCCGCTTCACGACCTTCATCGCGCACGAGGTTGGCTGCAGCGTTGAGGACGTGAAGGCGCTGCTGATGGGCGGTCATGGCGACGACATGGTGCCGCTGCCCCGCTTCACCACCGTCGGCGGCATCCCGGTCACCCAGCTCATTCCGGCCGGCAAGCTCGAGGAGATCGTCAAGCGGGCCCGCAACGGCGGCGCCGAGATCGTCAGCCTGCTCAAGACCGGCAGCGCGTTCTATGCGCCGGCCGCGGCCACGATCACGATGGTCGAGTCGATCGTCCGCGACAAGAAGCGGGTGCTGCCCTGTGCGGCCTACTGCGAGAAGGAGTACGGCGTTGGCGGCTACTTCGTGGGCGTGCCGTGCATCCTCGGGCAGGGGGGCGTCGAGCGCGTCATCGAGGTCGAGCTCGACAGCAAGGAAAAGGAAGCTTTCGGCGCCAGCGTCGAGCACGTGAAAGAGCTCTGCGCCCAGGCCCAGAAGCACTTGCCCAAGTAAAGCACTTGCCCCAATAACATCCCTCGGGCACACATGGAAACCGCCGACCCGCTCGCCACCCGGGTGAGCGGGTTGATCCCGATGCCGCCGTGTGCATGCAGGAGAATTGAAAGTGCTGAAGCGACTGCGACTCGCCGCCGGGCTGCTGCTCGGCGCTGCGACCGTCACAGGCCTCGCCGCCGACCAGCCCGCCCCAGACGATGCGGCGACGTCGGCCGATATCAGCAAGACGACGTCCGCGCCCCCGTTGCCGCCCGCCGCGTGCCCCGTGACGACCAAGCCGATCGATGCGACGCAGTACAGCTACTTTCGGGGCCGCCGCGTTTATTTCGCCTCGCCGGAGGCCAAGCAGGCCTTCGAGCTCG
>CAZCKC010000006.1:17214-60621 GCA_964499235.1 uncultured Planctomycetales bacterium
CGGGGCCGCCGCGTTTATTTCGCCTCGCCGGAGGCCAAGCAGGCCTTCGAGCTCGACCCCTATGCCTACGCCGAAAAGCTGAAGCAGCAGTGGGAACAGCTCAAGCCGCTGCGGACGCAGGTGCGCTGCCCGATGACCGGCGAGGCGATCGACCTCGAGATCCACGTGGAGGGGCCGCGGGCCCGTATCTACTTCGCCAACGCTGACGCCCGCTCAAAATGGGAACAGCTCGCCCCCGACGAGCAGCGTCGCCGCCTCGCCCGGACCTACACCTGGCAGACGACCTGCGCCGCCTGCGACAACCTCATTAACCCCACGATCAACCACCCCGTCAACGGCCAGCCCATCTATTACTGCTGCCCGCACTGCCCAACCGCGTTCGAGGACCGGCCCCAGGCCGCCAAGAAAGCCGTGCGGGAAGAGATGATCGCCAACCGCCGCGCCTGGCGCGAACGGCTGCCCGCCGCCGCCCAGGCTGCCGCCGCTGCAAAATCGCAGCCGGTCGGCGTGGCCGACCGCGACGCGCCGCCGGGCGAGCCCGGGGACTGAAGAACGCCGCCCGTCAGCGTGCCTGCGCCTGGGGTGCACCCGGAAGGTTCGGGATCGAATACGCGAACGGCCCGTCGTCGTCGACCGTGATCTCGGCCTCCCGCCGCGCCGGGCTCCGCGGGCTGAACGCCAACTCGGCCCGGCTCCGCTCGCCGTCGATTCGAAACGCGAATTGGCCGGCCTGCGGGATCACGTCCGGGTTGTTGCCGAGGGCGATGCAGATCGCGTTGTTGACCGGCTCCGACGTATCGAGCAGCTCGATGTCCGCCCCGAGGCCCGTGTCCCAGAAGCCGCTCACGATCCGCAGCTGGTCGGCCTCGTAGGCGATCGTCACCACCCCCCGCGTGTCGAGCGTCCCGACGGTCAGCTCGAACGACCCGGTAAGCGTCACCGTCGCCGCGTCGACGCTGTAGCCCAGCGTTCCGCTCCCGGTGACCGCTTCGCCGTTGATGGCGAAGTCCACGAACGTCAGCGTCCCCACCCGGGTGCTGGGTTCGTAGGTGTACCGCACGGAACCCACCGCGGCCAACGCGTTGCCGTCACCCTCGCAAGCATCCACGTAGGTGAGGATGATCAGGCGGCTGGTGTCATGGGTGCTCTCCGTTGTCGTCACGCACGGCCCCGGGGCTTGCTCCCGCAGCACGCTCGTCAGCGGCGCCAATGCGGCAAACACCCGGGCGGTTCGGAGGAACCGGTAGACGAAGTTGTCCGCCACCACCCGCTGCGGAAACGTCAGGTCCGTCGGCGGCGCGTCCGGCATCGACACGGGGCACCCAACCTGCAGCAGTGCGCACGACGCGAGCAGCAGCAGCTTCCAGCATCCGCGCCGCGCCGACCGGCGGCCGCTCATGCGCCGGCCCCCGCTTGCCGCGATAGCGACTTGACCCGCTCGTACTTTGCCCCGAACCAGTCGCGCCACTCACGCAGCATCGTCCGGTTCTCCTGCTCGCGCGACAGGTCGCCGAGCTGGTCCGCGTACGCCAGGCTCTGCGCCCGGTCAAACGGCAGCTCCCGCCAGAGCGCCAGCGCCGCGGCCGGTTGTCCGGCCGCGTTCAGCGCCTGCCACGCGTCGCGGGATTCCTCGTGCAAATCCACCAGCGCGACGCCGATCAGCGCCTTCAGCAGCGGCGATCGTCGCTGCTCCAGCTCGCCGTCGAGTGTCATGAACGCCGAGGCCGTCCCGGTATACGGGTTCTCCGCCGCGATCACGGCGGCGTGCTCTTCGTAAATTGCCTCTCGCACCGGCAGTCGAAAGAGGGCCTGGTTCGCGGGCCCGCCTTCCGTCCCGGGCGGCAGGATCCACAGCCGCTGGCCGGCCGGGCTTAGCACGAACGCCATGAACGCCCGCGCCAGCTCGGGGTGCGGCGGGTTTTTCAGCATCGAGATCGGGTCGGGCGTGATCGCCGAGCCGCCCTGCGGATAGACGAACTGCAACACGCCCGCGCCCGCCGCCGCCAGCCGCCCGAACGCGTAGAAGTCAATGCACGGGCCGGCCACGACGTTGCCGCTGGCCACCTCGTTCGGGATCGCGCTGCTCGAGCTCGTCACCTGGCGGGCGTTGGCGAACAGCTGCATCAAGTTCGGCCACCCGTCCGCCCAGCCGTACTGCTGCAGGATCAGCTCGTATGCGACCAGCACGCTCGCCGACTCCCGGGGGTCGGCCACGATCGTCCAGCTGAAGTATTCCGGGCTGCCCAGCGTCTCCCACCGCGTCACGGGCGGCAGCGACTGGTTCAGCCGGGCGCGCTCGTTCACCAGCACGCCGAACGACGACAACGCCGAGCCATACCAGTAGCCCTCGTCGTCAAAGTTGTCGATGCCGGCGATCTGCGCGGGAATCCCCGCCAGCGTTTCCGGGCTGAGCTCAACCGCCTCCAGCAGCCCGTTTTCGGCCGCCAGCTCGTGGTGCGGGATCCCGCCGCCGAAGAACAGGTCGAAACGCGACTGCGCGCCGCGACTCGCCTCCAGCGTCTTAAGAATCTGCGCGGTCGACTGCCCGACCCAGCGGATGTTGACATCGCGTCCCATGTGCGCGTCGAACGCGGCGTCAAATTCGCGCTGGATGTCCTCGTTGTGCGGCGTAATGATCTCCAGGTCCCACCGCGATGTTGTCGGCTGCCGGTCGCAGCCGAACAGCGGCAACCACAACCCCAGTGCAGCGAGCACCATCCGTTTACCGGCCATCGGCCTCCCTTCCCTTGGCAGTATCGGCCCGGCCCCACGTGCTCAGGCCGGCAAGATGACGATTTCCCGCGGGTCGATCGCGCAGACGACGCGGGCGCCGACCGCGGGCATGGGGCCGTCGGCTCGCTCGACGACGCGGGCCTGTAGTGTAGCGTCGCCCACCCGGAGCGTCAGTTGCGTGGCCTCGCCCAGGTAGATGCGCTCGACGACGTCCGCTTCCAGGCGGTTTACCGCGGCGCCGTTCACCGCGAGCTGCAGCGCCTCCGGCCGAATGGCCGCGACGCAGGCCCCCCGCGGCGCGGGGGCTTCCAGCGTCACCCGCAGTGGCCCGATCGCGGTCTCGAGCACCGACTGCGCGCCCTCCGCCGCGGCCACCGTCGCCGGCAGGAAGTTACTCTCGCCGAGGAAGTCCGCGGTCCGCTGCGTCGCCGGCCGGCGATAGAGCGCTTCCGGCGTGCCGACCTGCGCGACCTGCCCGTCGAACATCACCGCCATCCGGTCCGCGATCGACAGCGCCTCCTTCTGGTCATGCGTGACGTAGATCGCGGTCAGGCCGAATGATTTGCACAGCCGCCGGATCTCGGTCCGCATCTCCAGCCGCAGTTTCGCGTCGAGGTTGCTCAGCGGCTCGTCGAGCAGCAGGCACCGCGGTCGAATGACCAGCGCCCGGGCCAACGCGATCCGCTGCTGCTGGCCGCCGGAGAGCTGGTTCGGCCTGCGGGCGCCGTACGGTTCCATCCGCACCAGGCGCAGGGCCTCGGCCACGCGCTGGCGGCGCTCCGTCCGCGGCACGTGCCGCACGTTCAGGCCGAACGCGACGTTGGCCTCGACGGTCATGTGCGGCCAGAGGGCGTAGTTCTGAAAGACCATCCCGGTGTTACGCTTCTGCGGCGGCAGGGTGGTCACGTCCTGCGGGCCGAAGCGGATCCGGCCGGCCTCGGGCACGTAGAAGCCGGCGATCGATCGCAGCAGCGTGGTCTTGCCGCAGCCCGAGGGCCCCAGCAGGAAGAAGAGCTCGCCGCGCTCGATCGTCAGGCTGACGTCGTCGAGCGCCTGGACCGGGCCGAAGCGTTTGGAAACGTGTTCGATCGAGATTGGAATCATCGCGGTCCGCGTCGCTCAGTCAGCCAGCTTTGCGAACAGCCGGGCGATCGCCTGCGTCCCACGGTTGAGGTCCGGCAGGTAGATCTTCTCGTTCGGGCCGTGGGCGGCGCAGTCCGGGCTGGCCAGCCCCAGCATCAGGCAGTCGACGCCGAGCCGCTCCTTGAACATCGGCAGGATCGGCAGCGAGCCGCCCTCGCGGACCAGCGCCACGTCGCGCTCGAAGGTTTCCTCGAGCGCCGCGCGGGCGGCCGCCATGATCGGCGCGTCGAGCGGCGCGACGTAGGCGTCGGCCTGGCCGTGGTTGCCGATCTCGAGTCGCACGGTGTCGGGGCAGCGCTCCTTGATCGTGCGGTCGAACAGCTCGCTGAGCTCCTTGCTGCTCTGGTTGGGCACCAGCCGCAGGCTGATCTTCGCGCCGGCCTTCGCGGGCACGATCGTGTTCGCGCCCTCGCCCATGAAGCCGCCGTAGACGCCGTTGCACTCCAGCGTCGGGCGGATCCAGCGCCGCTCGTTGGTCGAGTAGCCGGTCTCGCCGTACGGCTTCGGCACGCCGAGCTGCTCGGCATACTGCTCGTCATTGAACGGCAGGCTGTTCAACGCGTCGCGCTCTTCGGGCTCGGGCTTTGCGACCTTGTCGTAGAAACCCGGCAGCGCCACGCGCCCGTCCTCGTCGTGCAGCCCCGCCAGCAGCTCCGCCAGCACGTGCGCCGGGTTCGCCACCGTCCCACCAAAGGAGCCGCTGTGCAGGTTGAACGTCGGCCCGCTGAGGATGATCTCCTTGTACAGCAGTCCGCGGGTGCCGTAGGTGATCGTCGGCCAGCCGTCCTGGTAGAGCCCCGTGTCCGAGATCAAGATGTGATCGCACTTCAGCAAGTCCTGGTGCTGTTCGATGAACGCTGCCAGGTTCGGCGAGCCGATCTCCTCCTCGCCCTCGATGAGGAACTTGAGGTTCACGGGCAGCGTCTGCCGCGTCGCCAGCCACGCTGCCGCCGCCCGGAAGTAGACTAAAAACTGCGCCTTGTCATCAGCCGCCCCGCGGCAGATCAGCCAGTCGTCCTTGACCACCGGCTCGAACGCGTCCTGGTCCCAGAGCTTCTCCTCGCCCACCGGCTGGACGTCGTAGTGGCCGTAGACGAGGTACGTCGGCTTGTCCGCCCCGGCGTGGTATTCGGCGAAGACGCTGGGGTGTCCGCCCGTCTCCATGATCTGCGCCTTGAGCCCGATCGAGGTCGCCAGCTCCTGGAGCCAGCGGGCCGCCAGCACCAGGTCGTCCTTGTGCGCCGACAGCGTGCTGACCGTCGGAAAGCGACACAGCTCGGTCGCCCACTCGAGGTGGGCCTGCTCGTGCTTGGTGAGATAGCTCAGGACGTCGTCCACCCGCAACTCCTCGTCCGCGAGACCGGTTTCCGTGCTCCGGGGCGCCACCGCTGCCGCCGGCGCCCGTCGGGCTGTTCATCTTAGCCGATTTCGTGGTACCTTGCGGATGCCAAGGAGTCCACCGCCCATGCCCACCATCCGCCGTCTGCCCCCGGACCTGATCAGCCGCATCGCCGCCGGCGAGTGCGTCGAGCGGCCGGCCAGCGTCGTCAAGGAGCTCGTCGAGAATGCCCTCGACGCCGGCGCGCGCCAGATCGACATCCAGATCGCCGAGGGCGGCCGCGACCTGATCCAGATCACCGACGACGGCAGCGGCATGGACCGGGTCGACCTCGAGCTCAGCGTCGTCCAGCACGCCACCAGCAAGCTGCCCACCGACGCCGACCTCTTCAACATCCACACGATGGGCTTCCGCGGCGAAGCCCTCGCCTCGATCGGGGCCGTCGCCCGCCTCCAGCTCACCAGCCGCACGGCCCACAACGATGTCGGCTATCAACTCCGCGTCGATGCCGGTGAGGTCAGCCCGCCGAAGCCCTGCTCCGCCCCGGTCGGGACCCGGGTCGAGGTTCGCGACCTCTTTTACTGCGTCCCCGCCCGGCGCAAGTTCCTCCGCACCAACCAGACCGAGGCCGGCCACATTACTGAACACGTCGCCCGCCTCGCGTTCGCCCACCCCGGCGTCGGTTTCACGCTGAAAAGCGGCAACCGCACCGTCCACGAGCTGCTGCCCACCAGCGACCCCCGCCAGCGGATCCGCGACCTCTACGGGCCCGAACTCGCCGACCCGCTGCTGCCGATCCACCGCCAGGCCAACGGGATCCAGATCCGCGGGCTCGTCGCCCCGCCGGCCGAAAGCCGCGGGTCGGGCAAGTGGGAGTACATATTCGTCAACGGGCGCTTCGTCCGCGACCGCTTTGTCTCGCACGCCGTCAGGGAAGCTTACCGTAGCCTGATTGATCCGCGGCGGTACCCGGTCGTCTTTCTCTATATCACGGTCGATCCCGACACCATCGACGTCAACGTTCACCCGATGAAGACCGAGATCCGCTGGCGGGACTCGAACTACGTCCACGGCCAGGTGCTGGCCGCCCTCCGCGACAAGTTCCTCAGCACGCGGCTCGATCACGACCTCGCGGCCGACCGAACCGACGACGCTCACCAGCAACGCGTCCGCCAGGCGATGGTCGACTTCTTCACGCGCAAGCAGCCCGGGCAACCCCGCGGGTCGGATCAGCCCGGCGCGATGCCGCCGTCAACGCCGCCTTCGCCGCCCGACCCGCCGCCGGCACTCCCGGGGCCGGAACGATGGCCTGACACCGCGGCACCTGAGCCGCGCCCGGCCCAGCGCTTGGCTGGCGGTCCCGTTCAGGGCGTGCCGTCGAATTCGCCGCGCGAAGACAAATCGCGGCACGTCGGCGACCGTCCCGCGCTCCAGGTCCATCGCAGCTACATCGTCGTCGAGAGCGACGAAGGCGTTCAGATCATCGACCAGCACGCCCTCCACGAGCGGATCCTTTACGAGACCCTCCGCCAGCGGATCCAGGCCCGCCCGCTCGAATCGCAGCGCCTCCTGATCCCGGAGGTGATCCGCGTGCCGGCCGACCGGCTCGAGGTGCTCGAAAGCCACGCCGACCTGTTGCACCGCCTCGGCGTCGAGCTCAACCTCGTCGGCCCGCAGAGCGTCGCCCTCCAGGCCTTCCCGACGCTGCTCAGCGAGCGCCGCGTCGACGCGTCGGCCTTCGTCCGCGACCTGCTCGATCAGCTCAGCGAGCGCGGGGCGCGTCCCGAGACCGACACGCTCGTCCACAATGTGCTCGACATGATGGCCTGCAAGGCCGCCGTCAAGGCCGGCGACGCCCTCACGCCGGCGGAGATCGAGGCGCTGCTCGCCCGCCGCCACGAGGCCGAACGCTCGAGCCACTGCCCCCACGGCCGCCCGACGACGCTGAACCTCTCGCTGCGCGACCTCGAGAAGCAGTTTCACCGGCGTTGAGCCGCGGTGCGGTCAGCGGCGCGGTGTCGCGGTGGCGGCACTCAGCACGCAGATCGCGTGCAGGATGACGCCCGGAATGATCAGCAGCAGGTAGCCGACCGGCACCAGGCAGAACCACACGACCCCGCTGAAGATCCGCCCCTTGAAGATCTGCCCCAGCCCGGGGATCACCAGGCTCATGCCGGCCGCGATCAGCGGCGTCCAATCCGTCTCGACCGCCGCCTGCCCGGCCCGCGGCGCGAGGGTCCGCCGCGGCCGCCCGCAAACCGGGCAGCTCACCTCCACGTCACCGAGCCGGGTTCCACACTGTCCGCAATACACGCTGCGAAGCTCCTCCCTCACGGGTCGCCGTCGAACGTTCGCATGCTATTCTCGAACTCGCGCTTTAGCGCTTTCAGCCGCGTTGCAGTCAGCTTCCGGAACTGCTCGTACCGCTTGCGGTTCTGTTCCGTCTGTTGCCGCAGTTGCTCGACGGTCAGCCGCTGCTTCGCGAGCGGCGCGGCCATCGTCTCGTCCGCCGGCGGTCCCCCGGACATGGCGGGCTTCCCGTCGTCGCGGTGCTTTTCAAACAGCTCTGTGAGGATGCGGTTTTGTTGGAACATCTAACGCGTATTCATCTCGAACAGCAAGGCCAGGTGCTCGGACTGGTCCCGCGCGGTCGTGTACTTCTCCCGCGCTCGCTCGACCAGGACGGCGAGCCGCTCGCGCTTGGGCTCACGCTGCTGTGCGCTTTCGTCCGCGTGCATCACGCTGCCCCAGATACCCAACCCGGTCCCGCTCGTGCGATGCTACCACCGCAGCGCCCGCGCGGGAACGAGAATCCGCGCCCAAGACACGCCGGTGGCCGGCTGACCGCTTGCCTGGTGTTTGCAATTTGTTAGGATGCGGAGGAATCGGCAAGGAGGCCACCCCAATGGACGTCTGGGCACTGCTCGCGCGGCTGCAGCACAGCCGGCACTACCGCGGCCAAATCGCGGCCGCCCGCACGCTCGAGCCCCGCGAAGCGCGTTATGCCGAACCGCAACGGCGCCTGGCCGCCGGTGTTCGCCAGTGGCTCCAGGAAGCCGGCGTCGAGCAGCTCTACGCCCACCAGGCGGCCGCCTGCGACGCGATCCTCGCTGGTCAGAACGTCGTCCTCGCCACCGGGACCGCCTCCGGCAAGAGCCTTTGCTACCAGGTTCCCATGCTTGAGACCCTGCTGGCCGACCCTGACAGCCGCGTCCTCTACCTCGCGCCGGCCAAGGCCCTCGCCCAGGACCAGCTCGCCACTCTCGAACGCCTCATCTCGCTTAGCGGCCTCGGCGAGCGGGTAAAGGCCGCCTGCTACGACGGCGACACCGTCCAGAGCAAGCGATCCCGGATCCGGCGAACCGCCAATATCGTCCTCTCCAACCCCGACATGCTGCATGTCAGCGTGTTGCCCTATCACGCCAAGTGGGCGCAGTTTCTCAGCCGGCTCCAGTATGTCATCATTGACGAGGTCCACAGCTACCGCGGCATCTTTGGCAGCCACGTCGCCAACGTCCTTTGGCGGCTCCAGCGCCTCTGTGCGCACTACGGCTCGAACCCCCAGTACATCTGCTGCTCCGCCACGCTCGGCAACCCGCGCGCGTTGGCCGAAACACTCACCGCCCGGCCCATGGCGCTCATCGACGAGGACGCCTCCCCCCAAGGCCGCAAGCACATCGTCCTCTGGAACCCGCCGTGGCTCGAAGGGGCCAAGATCGGCCGCCGCAGCACCAACGTCGAAGCCCAGGAGCTCATGCAGGCCTGCCTCGAGGCCGGCGCCGGCACGATCACCTTTACCAAGGCCCGCGTCGTCACGGAGTTGATTTACAAGTTCGTCACCGAATCGCTGGGACGCCGGCGTCCGGAGCTGGCCGCCAAGATCAAACCCTACCGGGGCGGCTATTTGCCCAACGAGCGCCGCGAGATCGAGCAGGGGCTCTTTAGTGGTCGTCTGAAGGGTGTCTGCACCACCACCGCGCTCGAGCTGGGCATCGACGTCGGGGCGCTTGATGCGGCGATTATTGTCGGTTTTCCGCGGACTTTCTGCAGCCTCTGGCAGCAGGTCGGCCGGGCCGGGCGGCGCCAAGCGGAATCGGTCGCGTTCCTGGTGGCGTATGACGACCCGATCGACCAATTCCTGATGCGGCACGGCGAGTTTGTCTTCGACCAGCCGCTCGAGCACGCCATCGTTGATCCCCACAACCCCCACATCCTCGCGAAACAGCTGGCGTGTGCGGCCTTCGAGCTGCCGCTGCAGACCGAGGAACTTACGACCACCAGCGACATCATCGCCGACGTGGTGGACGTGCTCAGCGAGGAGGGCACGCTGCGCGAGACGGGCGGCGCGCACTATTATGCCGCCAGCGACTTTCCCGCCGCCCAGACCGACCTGCGCTCGATCAGCGACGCCAACTATTCGATCCTCGACCAGACCGCCGGCCGCAACGTCGTCATCGGTCAGGTGGACGCCATCAGCGCGCCCGAGCTCGTCTACCCCGAGGCGATCTACCTGCACCAGGCGGAGAGTTTTATCGTGCGGGAACTCGACCAGGAGTTGCGCGTGGCGCGCGTCGAGCGGTTTGAGGCGGATTACTACACGCAGCCGGTGCTGGCGGATGAATGTAAAATTATTCAAGAACGCTACCAGGATGCGGCTGCGGGCGGGCGGCGGTTTTTCGGGGATTTGCGCGTCCAGTGGCAGACGATTGCGTTCCGCAAATTCAAGTACTACACCCAGGAGCTGATCGGCCTGACCAAGCTCCACCTGGATCCGCTGGCGATCAATACGACCGGCTGTTGGCTCCAGGCGCCGCCGGGCGCCCTTGAGGCGGTCGCCGACGCGGGCTTCAAGGTGAGCGAGGCGCTCAGCGGCGTGCGGAACCTATTGATGGTCGCGCTGCCGCCGCTGGCGATGTGCGACCGGTTCGACATTGGCGGGATCGTCGAATCGTCGCAGCTTGGCGTCGCGACGATCTTCATCTACGACCGGTACGAAGGCGGCCTCGGCTATGCCCGGCATGCGTACGAGGCATTCGACGCAGTGCTGGGCTTGGCCGGTCGGCTCGTGGCGGAGTGCCCATGCGAGGAGGGCTGTCCGGCATGCGTCGCGCCGCCGAACCTGCACGTCCCGATTCAGCACGACCCGGACGTCTACCGCGGCTACGAGATCCCCAAGAAGCAGGCGACGCGGATCGTGCTCGACCAGTGGTGTCACGCGTTCGCCCCCGCGGCCCGAACGGCGGTCCTTGGCTGACGCGGCAGAAGGGCACGCGAACCGCCGCCGGGCACGGTGGGGCTCAGACGCGATCGAGCAGCCGGAGGCTGCGAAAGTGCCGCCCGAGAACCTCGCGGGCGGGGAGCTCGAGCCAGCGCTCGAGGACGGTGGCGTAGACCTCGCGGAAATCGACCGTGTACTTGAGGTCGCCCTGGTCGAGATTGTCGAGATCAGGGTGCCGCCCGTGCATGCCCGCCCGCACCGCACCGCCCGCGATGAAGAGCGGCGCCGCGGCCCCGTGGTCCGTCCCGCCGCTGGCGTTCTCGGCGACGCGGCGGCCAAACTCCGAGAACGTCATGACCATTACGCGGTCGAGCAGCTTGTCGTCCTCGAGGGTGGCGATGAAGTCCTGGAGTCCGTTGCCGAGCTGGCGTAGCAGGGCGGCGTGCCGTCCCGCCTGGGCGGCGTGCGTATCGAAGCCGCCCAGCGTGACGTAGTAGACCCGCGTCGGGAAATCGGCCCGGATCATCCGTGCTACAAGATCGAGCGACTGGCTGAGCGCGCCATTCGCACGCATACGCGTCTGACCGCGGCCGAGGGCGGCGCGGATCTCGTCAGCGCCGATCTGGGCATGGAGGGCGGCCCGCTGGATGAAGGCTGCGTGGTCCTCCGCGCTGAACTCGGCTTCGGGCTCGCTGGCGACAGTCGGGGCGTGGTTGTTGAGGATCCGGAACGTCTCCTCGGCCTGCTTGTCGCCCTTGGGCGCGTTCCAGGCCAGCGAGTTGGCGTTCTGGAAAGCCAGCGGCGTGAAGCTCTGCCCTTGCAGTGCCAGCGGCGCCTCGCCGGTCAGGGCGATGCTGTCGAGCGGGCCGCGGGTGCAGTCGGTGCCTTGGCAGGTGGCGTCGAAATAGCGGCCGAGCCAGCCCGTGTGCGTCCGCTCGCTCGGGTCACCCGTCATCCAGATATCCGTCGACGTGAAGTGCGAGCGGTTCGGGTTCGGATAGCCGACACCCTGGACGACCGCGAGCCGCCCGGAGTCGTAGAGCGATTTCAGCCCGGTGGCCGCCGGGTGCAACGCGTAGTCGCTCGTCAGCGCGAGCGCGTCGCGCTTTTGGACCGCGAGCCGTGGCCGCAGCGCGTAGTACGCCCCCTGGTCGACGGGGACGACGGTGTTCAGCCCGTCGTTGCCGCCGGCCAGTTGGACGACGACGAGGATGCGCTGGCTGTCATCAGGTGTCCCGGCTGGCGCGGTCTGCCCGAGGGCACGGGCGGTGTGGCCGAGGAAGACCGGCAGGGTGCTGGCCGCACTGACGAGGCCGAGGCTGCCGGCGAGGAACTCGCGCCGCGTCGTGAACGCTAGGGGATCGGGCATGGCGGGGTCCTCAACGGTGAAAGGAGCGGGGTCAGTGGAGCTGATACTCGGGCGTGCTGACCATGAGCTGCAACAGTCGACGGACGCGCGGGCCGGCGTCGGCGGAATCGATGTCGAAGTTGTTCTGCGGGCTGCGGAGGTAGCTGATCAGCGCGGAGCGTTTGACGCTCTCCAAGGGTTGCGTCAGCAGGTGCGCGCTGAAGAAGTCAACGATCTGCTCCGGGTCGCGCAGGCCGTAGCGGTGTAGCCAGGCCATGACGTCCAGCGCCGGCTGGGCCTGGGGGATCTGCCGCGGGGTCTGGTCGCCGTCGGTCATCGCGCGGGTCGCGGTCCGCATCGCGACGCGGGCGCCCGGGCGTGCGCGGGTGCCTTTGATCAGCTCGGTCACCGTGTTGTAGCGGTTAAAGAGCGTGGCCGTCGTGATCCACTTCGGGCCGCCGTCCCAGCCCTTCACGTTCGGCGGCTGGAAGAGCTGCTGGCCCATCTGGCGTAAAGCCGCCTCGGCGGCGGTCAGATCCTCGAGCGGCAGCGCGAAGTTCCGGACCGTCCCGACGAGCAGCTCGACCGGGCTCTTGATCAGCGTGCCGCGAGCGGACGGGTGATAGAACGCTTCACTGGTCAGCAGCACCCGCATGATCGGCTCGAGTTCGTAATCGAGCTGGCGGATCTCGCGGGCGAACGCTCGCACCAGTCGCGGCGCAGGGTCCGGCCGAACGAAGGTTTTCAGCAATCGCCCGGCGAGGTGCTCGCTGCACTCGCGCTGCTCCAGGATGACCGCGATGACGTCGATGCCGTCGTGCTTCCCCTGGACCCCGAGGAAGGTCTTTTGGCCGTAGTCATGCTGGCGGGCCCGGAAGCGGAAGCCGTGCTCATCGAGCCCCCAGCCGGTGAACGCCCGGGCGGCCTCCTTGATGTCGGCCTCTTTGTAATTGCCCTCGCCGAGCGTGAACAGCTCGAGCAGCTCGCGGGCGTAGTTCTCGTTCGGCTGCTCGCGACGGTTCCGCCGGCCGTCGAGGTAGACCAGCATCGCGGGATCGCGGCTGACCTGGAGCACGAGGTCGCCGAAGTGCGCGAGTGCGTGCTCGCGGAGGAGCTGGTTCTGCTCGTAGAGGTAAAGTGGGTTGCGGACCTCGCGGAAGCCGCTGGTGAAGTGGCCGTGCCACATCAGCGTCATCCGCTCCTCGAAGGGGCGGGGCGAGGCGGCCAGGCGCTCGAGCCACCAGAGCTGCACCTCGCGCATCGTCTGGCGTTCGGCCTGCCGGCGCTGGCGGGCGAAGTTCTGCCTTTGCTGGGGGGTCATCGTGGCGCGGTCGACGTCGTCGTCGAGCAGCGGGTGGATCAGCGGCGGCGGGGGGCTGTAGGTCGTCGGCGGGTTGATGAGCCGCTCGACGGCTTGCGCGGGCGTCATTGCGGCCAGGGCGCGGACCTGCTCCGGCGTGCCGCCAAAGGCCGCTCGGCGCAGCAGGTGGGCGGCCGCGAAGACGTCCCATTGCTCCGGTGGCAGGGGGCGAAGGGAGTCGGCGCCCCGGCCGAAGGCGAGCAAGGGGCACGCCAGGGCGACCAGGAGCAATGACGCGCGTTTCATGGCGGATACCTCGAAAGGGTTTCCGAGCGGATGTCCCTATTATCTCGGCTGAACGTCGCCGATGCGAGGCTATTGCGGTGGACGCAGCGACTTGGGGGCCGATACCCTGTTTGGGAGCCGTGAGAGCCTATTCGGGGGGGCCGCGGGGGCGGCTGCGGATGCCGCCGCGTTGAGTTGACTGGCTCCACTGGGGTCATAGAATCGGACTCAGGAAGCGGCAACGCGCGAGTTCAACCCGCAAGGAGCAATGCTGATGGCTGGTCCGGATACCTTGGAATTCACGGAAAGCAATTTCGAGAGCGAGGTCGAGAAGGCGAGCGAGCCTGTGTTGGTGGATTTCTGGGCCGAGTGGTGCGGCCCCTGCCAGATGGTCGGCCCGTCGATTGACCAGCTGGCGACGGAATACAAGGGCAAGGCCAAGGTCGGCAAGGTCGACGTGGACAGCCAGAACCAGCTCGCCGCGAAGTTCGGCGTGCAGAATATCCCGACCGTGATCCTGTTCGAGAACGGTCAACCCGTGGAACGCGTCGTCGGCGCGAAGCGGAAGGAAGACTACGCCCAACTACTGGACGCGCGGCTGGCGGAGCGTTAAGCCGACCTGGGCTGTCTTAAAAGTGACACGGGGCGCGGCGGCCTGATTGGCTGCCGCGCCCCGCTCTTTTGCGGTCAGTCGGTTGCTGGCGTGTCAGGCGGGCGCGCTACTCGACCTCCCAGGTCTCTCCCTCGTTGAAGAGCGCTTCGAGGTCGCCCTCGCCCAAGCGCTCCCGCGACGCGGCGATCTGGTCCATGACCAGCTTCTCGTAGGGCTCCTGCACGTCGACGGCCCGGAACACGCCCAACGGCTCCGGGAAGTCCGGATAACGCATCCGCGAGAGCAGGTACGCGAGCGAGGGCTCGATGGCCTTCTCGTCATGGATCAGCAGGTCGTCGGGGGAGATGCCCTCGGAAAGCTTGACAACTTCCGGCGTCGTGCCGTTAAGTCGGATGCCCTTGTCGCGGTCCTTGCCGAAGATCATTGGCTTGCCGTGTTCGAGGTAAAGCACGTTTTCCAAGCGCGATTTTTTATCGGTTGCGAAATTGAAGGCCCCGGCGTTGTAGACCTTGCAGTCCTGGTAGACCTCGATGAAAGCCGTGCCGCGATGCTCGGCCGCCCGGCGGAAGATCGCCTGGGCCGCCTTGATGTCGGTGTCGACGACGCGCGCGACGAAGGTAATCTCGGCGCCGATCGCGACGGAGACAGGGTGGATCGGCTGGTCGACGGAGCCGGCCGGGGTCGACTTGGTCCGCTTGCCGAACTCGCTGGTCGGCGAGGCTTGCCCTTTGGTCAGCCCGTAGATGCGATTGTTGAACAGGACGATCTTCAGCCCGATGTTGCGGCGGATCGTGTGCAGGAAGTGGTTGCCGCCGATCGAGAGAGCGTCGCCGTCGCCGGTCGTCACCCACACGTCCAGGTCGGGGTTCGCGAGCTTCACGCCGGTGGCGATCGCCGGGGCGCGGCCGTGGATGCCGTGGAACCCGTACGTGCTCATGTAGTACGGGAAGCGGCTGGAGCAGCCGATGCCGGAGACGAAGACCATCTTCTCGCGCGGGTGGCCGGTCTCGGGGAGGATTTTCTGAATCTGGCCGAGGATGGAGTAGGAGCCACAGCCGGGACACCACTTGACGTCCTGGTCGCTGCGGAAGTCCTTGGCAGTGAGAGGGGGCGCGTCGGTCATTGGGCGGCTCCGAGGCGGTTGACGATGGCGTCATAGATTTCGCTGATCATGAAGGGCTTGCCCTTGGTCTTGCCAAAAGGCCGGGCGTCGACGAGGTAGCGGGCCCGCAGCACCCAGCAGAGCTGGCCGGCATTGAGCTCGCAGACGAGCACCTGCTTGAACTGTTTGAGCAACGCGCCCAGGTTCGCCGGCAGGGGGTTGATCCAGTCCAAGTGCACGCCGCCGACGCTGTAGCCCTCGCGGGCGGCCTGCTCGACCGCCAGTTGGACTGAGCCGCGGGTCCCGCCCCACGAGACGACCAGGAGGTCGCCGCTGTCGGCGCCAATCAGTTCGGCGGGCGGCACGTCGGCGACGACGTTCGCGACTTTCTGGGCCCGCAGCTCGACCATCCGCTGGTGGTTGTCCGGGTCGTGGCTCACGTGGCCGGTGACGTCCGCCTTCTCGAGCCCGCCGACGCGGTGCTCGAGCCCCTTCGTTCCAGGGACGGCCCAGGGCCGGGCGCCCAGCGCGTCGCGCTGGTAGGGCTGGTAGGTGCTGGGATCGCTGGGATGGCTGATCGGGATCTTCGGCAGCTCGCTGACGTCGGGAATGCGGAACGGCTCGGCGCCGTTGGCGATGAAGCCGTCCGTCAGCAGCATCACCGGCGTCATGTACTTGACCGCGATGCGGACCGCCTCGATCACTTTCCAGAAGCAGTCGCTGGCCGAGCCGGCCGAAAGCACCGGCAGGGGGCACTCGCCATTGCGGCCGAAGAGCGCCTGGAAGAGGTCGGCCTGCTCGGTCTTGGTGGGCAGGCCGGTGCTGGGTCCGCCGCGCTGGACGTTGACGATGACGCAGGGGAGCTCGGTCATGACGGCGAGGCCGATGGCCTCCTGTTTGAGGGCGACGCCGGGGCCGCTGGTACCGGTGGCGGCGACCGCGCCGGAGAAGGCCGCGCCGATGGTGGCGCACATGGCGGCGATCTCGTCCTCGGCCTGGAAGGTGCGGACGTCGAAGTGCTTGTGGGCGGCGAGGTCGTGCAGGATCTCGCTGGCGGGGGTGATGGGGTAGCTGCCGTAGAAAAGCGGCTTTTGGGCCAGCTTGGCGGCGGCGACCAGGCCCATGGCGGTGGCCTGGTTGCCGGTCATGTTGCGGTAGCGGCCGGGACGGAGCTTTGCCCGGCGGACGCGGTACTGGACGGGGAAGAACTCGGCGGTCTCGCCGTAGTGGTAGCCCGCCCGCAGCGCGAGGGTGTTGGCCTGGGCGACGGCGGGGATCTTGCCGAATTTCTTGTTGATCCAGTTGAGCGTCGGGGTCAGGTCGCGGTCGAAGATCCAGCAGACGATGCCCAGGGCGAGGAAGTTCTTGCAGCGGAGCGACTCGCGCGGGCCGAGGCCGGACTCCTTGACCGCCTCGAGCGTGAGCTGGGTGATGGGGACGGGGTAGACGCGGTAGTTTCTGAGGCTGTCGTCGGCGAGGGGGTTCTGCTCGTACTTGGCGCGCTTGAGGTTCTGCTCGGTGAACTCGTCGCTGTTGACGATGAGCAGGCCGCCCTCGCGGAGGTCCTTGCGGTTGACCTTGAGGGCGGCGGGGTTCATGGCGAGCAGGGTATCGACGACGTCGCCGGGGGTGCGGACGTCCTCGGCGCCGAAGTGGACCTGGAAGCCGGAGACGCCGGCGACGGTGCCGGCCGGGGCCCGGATTTCCGAGGGGAAGTCGGGGAAGGTGCTGACCTCGTTGCCGAAGACGGCCGACGCGTTGGTGAACTGCGTGCCGACGAGCTGCATGCCGTCGCCGGAATCACCGGCGAAGCGGACGGCGACGTGCTCGAGTTCCTCGATGCGGTGGGTGGAACGGTCGTGGCGCTCGGTGTCGGTGAGGGTCGAGGAGGTCATGTGGTTCTCGCTTTGGGGATTGGGGCGGCGCGCGTGGGTCCGTGGGAGGACCGGTGTGAGCAGCGTCGTATTCGGATCACCGGGGAGCTCCCGTTGAGCCAGCAGATCATCATCCGTGACGCTTCCGTGGCGCGTTCAATACAAGCTGTCAGTTTAGATCGTCGCGGTCCGCATTGCTAGTGACACTTACGGAGATTCCCGATGTTTCGTTCGCCCGCGCGGCTGGGGCGCGAGGTTGTTCGCCCGCGGGCCGCGCGCTAAACTCCGCGCCACGTCGCCGCAGGCCGGGGCGAGCGACGGCGATTCGGGGCAGCCGGAGGAGCGGGCAGACGATGGCGTTTGAGCGAGCGGACCGCCTCCAGGCGTTGCCGACGTACCTCTTCGTGCAGATCGATCGCCGCAAGCGGGCCGCCATCGCGGCCGGCGCGGACGTGATCGACTTCGGGATCGGCGACCCCGATCGGCCGACGCCGGGCTTCATCATCGAGCGGATGCAGCAGGCGGTGGCCGAGCCGACCAACCACCGCTACCCGGCTGGCCAGGGGGCGGCGGCGTTTCGGCAGGCGATCGCGGGGTTTTTCGCGCGGCGGTACGGGGTCGAGCTGGACCCGGACCAGCAGCTGTGGGCGGCGATCGGCAGCAAGGAGGCGTTGGCGCACCTGCCGCTGGCGTGCCTGAACCCCGGGGACGTTACGATCGTGCCGGAGCCGGGGTACCCGGTCTACCGGTCAGCCACGCTGCTCGCAGGGGGGGAGCCGTGGACGCTGCCACTGCTGGCGGAAAAGGGGTGGCAGCTGGACTTGGGCGACGTGCCGGCGGACGTGGCCAGGCGGGCGAAGCTGCTCTTCTTGAACTATCCGAACAACCCGACGGGCGCTGTTGCGACGGCCGCGTTCTTTGAGGAGGTGGTGGCGTTCGCGCACACGAACGACCTGGTGGTGGTGCAGGACGCGGCGTACAACGACCTATACCTGACCGAGGCGCCGCGGAGCATCCTGCAAACGCCCGGGGCGTTCGACGTGGCGATCGAGCTCCACTCGGCCTCGAAGACCTTCAACATGACCGGCTGGCGGGTCGGCTTCGCGGCCGGCAACGCGGCGGTGGTGCAGGCGTTGGGGCAGGCGAAGTCGGTGATCGATTCCGGCGTCTTCTCGGCCGTCCAGCAGGCGGCGGTGACGGCGTACGAGGGCTTTGATCGGCCTGAACTGGAGCAGCTCCGGGTGCGGTACCGCGAGCGGGCGCGCCTGCTGGTCGAGGGGCTGCGGGCCGTGGGCTTCGAGGCGGCGGTGCCGCCGGCGACGTTTTACATCTGGGCCAAGGTGCCGGGTGGATATGACTCGATGGGGCTGGCGAGCAAGCTGCTGGACGAGGCGGCGGTGGTTTGCGTGCCGGGGGCGGGGTTCGGGCCAGCGGGCGAAGGATATGTGCGGTTTGCGCTAACGGTCCCGCAGGAGCGGATTTCGGAAGCGGTTCAGCGTCTGCGAGGTCTGGCTTGGTAAACGAGCAGCTCGGCATCTTCATCGCGCTCGGGTCCAACCTCGGCGATCGTACGGCCCACCTGCAGACGGCGCTGCGCGGCATCGGCGAGCAGATCGGGAAGGTCCGGCACGTGTCCTCCTTCCACGAGACCAAGCCCGATGGCGGGCCGCCGCAGCCGAACTTTTTGAACGCGGTCTGCGAACTGGACACCGAGCTGGAGCCGGCGGCGATCCTGGAGCGGCTGCACGCGCTCGAACGGGCGGCCGGGCGCGAGCGTGGTATCCGGAACGGGCCGCGGCCCCTCGATCTTGATCTGCTGATCTACCACGATATGGTGCTGCGGACGCCGACGCTGACGGTGCCGCATCCGCGGATGCTGGCGCGGCCGTTCGTGATGGCGCCGCTGGCGGAGATCTGCGACGCCGAGCGGCTGGCGGCGATCGCGGCGTTGGCGTCGGCGACGCAGATGACGCAGCCGCCAGATGATGAAGACGGGTCCCTGAACTGAGGGCGCAGCGGTGAAGATCGATTTGGAAGCCGGCGAGCGGCACTGGCGTGATGTGTACCCGCTGCTGATCGGGACGGTTACCCCGCGGCCGATCGCGCTGGTTTCGAGCCTCAACCAACAGGGCGCGCGGAACCTCGCGCCGTTCAGCTGGTTCAACCTGGTCTCGGCGCAGCCGCCGGTGCTGATGTTCTGCCCCAGCATCCGGCGTGACCGGGGCGAGAAGGATACCTTCGAGAACGTCACCGCGACCGGCGAGTTCGTCGTCGCGCTCGTGACCGAGGCGATCGCGCCCCAGATGGTCCGCAGCGCGACGCCGCTGCCGGCCGGCGAGGACGAGTTCGCGTTCAGCGGGCTGACGCCGGCCGACGCCCGCAAGGTCCGCCCGCCGCTGGTGGCCGAGTCGCCGGTGAACTTCGAGTGCCGGCTGCGGGATGCGATTCGCTTCGGCGACGAGCCCGGCAGCGGGCGGATGATCCTCGGCGACATCGTCCAGCTGCACATCGCGGATTGGCTGCTTGACGCGGACGGGCTGATCGCGGCTGACCGGTTGCGCACCGTCGGCCGCCTTGGACGCGATCATTACACCACCGTCCAGGAAGTCTACAGCTTGAAGATCCCCAGCGTCGCGTCGAGCTGAGGCCGTGGTGAACGAGCCGCACGGCCGCGACCCGGGTGCGGGATCCGACCCGACCGCGGACTCCGGGACGGCCGAGGCAAGCGAGCAGCTTCCGACCCCTGGCCTCGTCACACCGCGAGCGGCCGGCGAGCGCAACGCGTTGATCGATGCCCTCCGCGGTTGCGCGGTGCTCGGGATCCTCGCGGCCAACATCATCGGCATGCTGGTGCCCATCGCCACGCTGGCACTCGATGCGGCCCTCTTCCCGGGGACGCTCGACCGGGCGGCGAACGGCGTGCTGACGTTTCTGGCGACGGGCAAGTTTTTCGTGCTGTTCTCGATGCTCTTCGGGCTCGGCTTCTCGCTGCAACTGCGTCGGCTGGAAGCGCGCGGTGCGGCGGCCGGGCAGATCTTTCGGCGGCGGCTCCTCCTGCTGTGGGTGATCGGGCTGCTGCACGTGGTGCTGCTGTGGGCGGGCGACATCCTGATGCTGTACGCCGCGGCCGGCGGCGGGCTGTTCTTTCTGCGGCACTGGTCGAGCCGCGCGGCGTTGCGGGCGACGCTGATGCTCTATGGAGCGGGCATCGTGCTGTTCGGGCTGCTGCTCGCGCCGGCGGCGTTCGCCGGGCCGGCGGAAGATAGCGCGGGGGCGCTGGGCATGATCCAGTGGCTCAAGTCGATGTACCTCCAGAGCTACTGGGACGCGGTGCGGGCCCGCGGCGTTGATTACCTTTTCAACCTGATCGGGCTGATCTTCATCGCGCCAGTCGTCTTCGGCTACTTCCTGTTCGGGATGGCGGCCGAACGGGCCAACTGGATCGCGCGGCTGAGCCAGGACGCGCGGCTGCGGCGGCGGTGGCTGGCGGGGTTGTCGATTCCGGCCGTGGTGTTGAATGGGCTGGCGGCCTACTGGCTGAACGCGTCGGCCGTGGCGCCGGCCTTGGTCGCGCTGGGCGACTGGCTGATCGTGGTCGCCGGGCCGCTGCTGAGCCTGACGTTCGCGCTGCTGTTGATTGCGGCGTGGGACAGCCCGCGCGGAAGGGTGGCAGTGGGGGTGCTCACGCCGGTTGGGCGGATGGCGCTAACGAATTATATCCTGCAATCCGCGATCGTCACGCTGATCGCCAACGGCTATGGTTTGGGGCAGATGGGGCGGATCGGGCCGGCGGGCGCGCTGGCGCTGATCCCGCCGATCCTGTTGCTGCAGATCGTCTGCAGCCACCTCTGGATGCGGCGATTCCAGTACGGCCCGCTGGAGTGGCTGTGGCGGATGGGGACGTACGGGCGAAGCTTCCCGATCGCCCGCGCCCCGGCGGCGAGCGCGGCGGAAACAGTCTGAGGTTTTCGCCATCAACAGGTTTCTGGCAGCGTCAGGATGCCGTCGCGAGCAGCCGCGTCACGATCACGTGCTCCAAGCTCGGCACGTGGGCGATCCGCTGCACGAGCTCGTCCGCCTCCTCCTCGCTGTCGGCGAGCGCGAAGAGCCCGCTGCCCGAGCCGGTCAGGTGCACCCGCCGACCGAGCCGCTCAGCCAATCCCGCGAGCAGCACGCCCACCTCGGGATACGCGCTGGTCGCCGCCGGCTCCAGATCGTTGTACAGCAAGGCGGAGAGCGTCCCGGCGTCCGGGGCGCTGCGCAGATCACCGAGCGTCGTGCCGCGTGGCGGCAGCGTGCGCGGGTCGGTCGCCGCGTAGACCCGGGCCGTCGTGCACGCGAAGGTCGGCAGCATCAGGATCACGCTGACGCCGGGCAAATCGAAGCCGGGCTCAATCCGCTCGCCGCGCCCACGCATGACCGCGTGCCGGCCATACACGAAGACGGGCACATCGGAGCCGAGCTGGGCGCCGAGCGCGGCCAGCTGCTCCAGCGGCCAATCGAGCCCCCAGAGCTCGTTGAGCAGCCGGAGCGTCTCGGCCGCGTCGCTGCTGCCGCCGCCGAGCCCGGCACCGGCGGGCACGCGCTTGAGCAGGTTGATCTTCAAATGCGGCGTGCGGCCGGCAGCTTCCGCCAGCATCTCGGCTGCGCGATACGCCAGGTTGTCGCGGCCGGTGGGCAGCGCGGTATTCGAGCAGACCAGCGCGATGCCCGGATCAGCCGCGGTCCGGATGCTGATGCGGTCGCCGAAGTCGAGCAGGGCGACGACCGACTCGAGCTCGTGGTAGCCGTCGGGGCGCTGGCCGAGGATCCGCAGCGTAAGGTTGATCTTGGCGGGAGCGAGGGCGAACTGCTTGGCCATGGCGGTTACAAGGCCTGCAGGCGGAGCTCGAGCTCGCGGGCGGCGAGCTCCTGGTGAAACTCCTCGAACTCTCCGGCGACGAGCAGCTTGTCGAGGCCGAAGATGTCCTTGTTGATGCGGTGGTCGGTGCAGCGGTTCTGGGGGAAGTTGTAGGTGCGGATGCGGTCGCTGCGGTCGCCGGAGCCGACCATCGAGCGGCGCTCGGTTTCGCGCTGGGCGTTCTGCTGCTGCTGGTGGTGTTCGAAGACGCGCGAGAGCATGATCCGGCGGGCCTTGGCGCGGTTCTTGTGCTGGCTCTTCTCGTCGCGCATCGACACGGTGATGCCGGTCGGGATGTGCTCGAGCTTGATCGCGCTGGAGACCTTGTTGACGTTCTGCCCACCGGGGCCGCCGGCGCGGCTGACGTGCTCGACGACGTCTTTTTCCCAGTTGATCTCGACCTCGACCTCCTCGGGCTCGGGCAGGACGGCCACGGTCGCGGCGGAGGTGTGGATGCGGCCTTGGGCTTCAGTCTTGGGGACGCGCTGGACGCGGTGGCCGCCGGCCTCGAAGCGGAACGCGAGGTAGACTTCTTCGCCGGTGATGTTGAGGATCGCCTCCTTCACGCCGCCCATGTCGGAGGGCGAGTCGGAGAGGACCTCGACCTTGAAGCCGCGGCGATTGGCCATCGTGAGGTAGGCCTGCATCAGCTCGCCCGCGAAGAGGGCGGCCTCCTCGCCGCCGGTGCCGGCCCGGATCTCGACGATGATCGAGTTGACCGTGGCCTCGTCGCCGGTGACCAGCTTTTCCTGAAGGGCCTGGATCAGGCGGTCACGCTCGGCCTCGAGCGCGGGCAGCTCGCCCTCGGCCAGCGCGCGCAGGTCGGCGTCGCTACCGGGGTCGTTGAGGATGTCGAGCGATTCGCGGATCTGGTCGGTGACGGCGCGGTACTCGCGGTAGGGCTTGGCGATCTTCTCGAGCGCCCCGTGCTCCTGCGAGAGCTTGACCATCAACTGGCCGTTGGACGCGACCTCCGGCTGGTTCATCCGCGCAGCGATCTCGTCGGCGTACTGGACCTTCTCCTGTACGCGAGCCATCCAGACCGGATCGTTGACTTCGGTCGCCATCGGGCCGTCACCGCGCGAGAAAAAAGGCGCGGAGGCCGCCGGGCGACCTACACGCCTTTGGGTTGAATCGCTACTTGGCGGACTTCTTGAAGTAGTTGCCGCCGAACTTCTTCTGGAAGCGCTCGACGCGGCCGGTGGTATCGACGAACTTCTGCTTGCCGGTGTAGAAGGGGTGGCACTGGCTGCAGATGTCGACCTTGATTTCCGGGACGGTCGCGCGGGTTTCGAACGAGTTCCCGCAGGCGCAAGAGACCTTGGCAGTGTCGTACTTCGGATGGATCTTCGTCTTCATGACAACGCTCCATGGGCGTGCGAGCACGCGTCTCAATCGAGCCATACAGTATGACCGGGCGGGGGCTTTGCTGCAAGCCGGGCCGAGTCTCGTTCGGTGATGTTACTATCGGTTTTGGCGCGCACGGTTCGGAACGAGCGGCATTGAGCGGCTGGCGATAAGGGGCGCCCAGGAGGATCGCGACCATGGCGGATGCGGCTAAAGCTCTGCGAGAGCACGTCTTATGGCTTCTGGACGGCGGGCACGCCCACCTCGACTTCGACCGAGCGACAGACGAATTTCCGTTCGAAGCGGTCGGGAAACGTCCCCCGGGACTGCCGCACAGCGGTTGGGAACTCGTTGAGCACCTGCGGATTGCCCAGCGAGATGTGCGCGACTATTGCCGCGATCCCGACCACGCGTCGCCGGAGTGGCCGGAGGGCTACTGGGCCTCCAAGCCGGGACCCGACGACGAGGCGACCTGGTTGCGGAGCCTGGAGGCCTTTCGAGCCGACGCGGCCGGGCTACGGGCGCTGGTCGCGGACCCGGCCGCCGACCTGCTGGCGGGTCTTCCGCACGCGGCGGAGCACACGCTGCTCCGCGAGGCCCTGATCGTGGCCGACCACAACGCCTACCACCTCGGCCAACTGGTCGACGTGCGGAAGGCGCTGGGGGTGTGGCCAGGCGAGTAGGCAGGACGGATGATCGGCCCAGCGCTCCGATCAAATTGGGGCCGACGGGGGTGGCCGGGTGAGCTGCGCCCCGGCCAACGCGCCCGGAGGGACTCGAACCCCCGACCTACGGTTTAGGAAACCGTCGCTCTGTCCTGCTGAGCTACGGGCGCGGCACCGAGGAAATGATAACGCCGGCGGAGCGGTGTCAGCCAGCGAGCATCCGGCGCGCGGAGGTTATCCGCCGCACCAGCGTGTCCCAAACTGCATTCTCTCCGCCCAGCATGCCGCCGCCCAGCGGAACTGAAGGGGACGCTCAATGGAAGCCAAAGCCGCCGCGTGCGCAAAAACGTGGTCCCGCCCCCTGGCGGGGAGGCGGGACCACGGCGGCGATTAACGCGGTGTCGACCGCGCGGAGCGATCGGTCGGGCGGTTAGGCGTGAGCCGACGCGCGGTTGCCGCGCACCAGTCGCGCCAGGTCGCCGACCATCTGGTTGACCATCTGGGCCTGGGCGGTGAGCTCTTCGGCCGCCGAGGCGGATTCCTCGGCGCCGGCCGCGTTCTTCTGCGTGACCTGGTCCATCTGCGAGACCGCGCCGTTGATCTGCTCGACGCCCTGCGACTGCTCCTGAGCCGCCTGCGTCAACCCGTTGAGCAGGTCGGCGATCTGGGCAACGTCGTCCACGATGCTGCGGAGCACGCTGCCGGCCTGCTGTGAGACTGTGCCGCCCTCCTCCGCCCGCTTGACCGAACCCTCGATCAGTCCAGTGGTCTCGCGGGCCGCCTCCGCCGCCCGCAACGCCAGCGCCCGCACCTCGTCGGCGACGACCGCAAAGCCCTTGCCGTGCTCGCCGGCACGGGCCGCTTCGACGGCGGCGTTGAGCGCCAGCAGGTTGGTCTGGAACGCGATCTCCTCGATGACCTTGATGACCTTGTTGATCTCGACCGCCGACTGGTTGATGGCCGTCATGGCGTCATTGAGCTGCCGGACGGTGGCGTCGCCCTCGGTCGCCCGGGCCCGGGCGCTTGAGGCGAGCTCGTTGGCCGCGCTGGCGTTGTCGGCCGACTTCCGCGACATCGCGGTCATCTGCTGCAGGGCGCTGGAGGTCTCCTCGAGCGACGAGGCCTGTTCGCTCGCGCCGTTGGCGAGGTCCTGCGAGGCCGTCGAGACCTGCCCTGCGGCCGCACTGACTTGGTTTGCGCCCTCGGTAAGGCCGTTGATGACGCGCGTGACCGGTCGGCTGATCGACTGGGCGACGAGCACGCTGACGATCGCGACCGCAATCGCCGCCCCGAGCCCGCAGAAGACGATCCACGTCAGCAGGCTCCAGGTCGCGTTGCTTGCGACCGTCTCCATTTCACCGACAGCCGCCAGCGCCTCGGCCCGGTCGATTTCGGCCAGCAATGCCCAGCGGGTACCGAACGTGTCGATCGGCGTGTAGGCGCTCAGGACCGGGTTGCCGTTGTAGTCGGTGATCAATTTCGCCCCGGCGTCGCCTGCCAGTGCGGCCTCGGCTGCGGCCGTCCGGATCGAGCCCTGCTCGGGGTTCGCGAATGACGCGCGGACGCTGTGGCCGGCGGGGTCGAGGTAGGAGTCGGAGCGCATCAAGTGATCGGGGCCAACCAGGTATGTTTCGCCGGTCTCGCCCATACCGCTGCGGATGCTCATGATCGCGTTCAGGTGATCGAGCGGGAGCTGGAGCGCCACGATGAGCTGCACTTGGCCGTTGGTGACCACCGGCTGCGCGATAAAGGCCGCGGGCGTCCCGTTGCTGGGTGCGTACGGTTCGAAGTCGGCGAAACCGAACTTGCCGCTCGCGCGGACCTCGCGCACGAGCTTGCCGAGGTTGCTCTCCTTGAACTTACCCGAAATCAGGTTGGTGCCGAAGTCCGCCTCGCGGCAGACCGAGTAGAAGCACTGGCCGCTGGGTGCGAGCAGGAACAAGTCGTAGTAGCCGTACACTTCGTTGTAGCGCGTCAGGAAGTCCTCGTCGGCGCTGTCGGCCTGCAGCACGATCGCCTCTTCGAGGTTCATCTTCGTGATCTGTGCCCATTCGAGGCCGCGGATCTCGAGGGGTTCGTACGCGACCATCACGAGCCGCCCGGCGCTGTCGGTAAGCACCTCGACGCTGGACTCACCGTCGAGCGCCGCCTCGATGTAAGGCGTGGTGATCGCGCGACCCACGACGTACTCACCGGCGCCCATCGTGAGCATGTCGCTGCGGAAGGCGGTGCGCCCGGCGTGGCTTCCGACCAGGTAGGTCTCGCCAGTCTCACCCAGTCCCTCCCGCCGCTGGACGATCCGGTTGATCGGCTCGGTCGGCAGCTGGACGGCCGCCACGCCGATCACCGCGCCGGACTTGTCGCGAATCGGCCCGCCCATGAAGGCGGCCTGATCCCCATTGCTCGGCGCGTATGGTTCGAAGTCCGCCACCTGGACTGCGCCGGTCGTGACGACCGACCGCCATAGCTTGCCCAGGCCGGAATCCTCCAGCGGGCCGGCATCGAGGCGCTGGCCCAAGTCGCTTTCGCGGGCTTGCGAGAAGACGACCTGCCCGCGCTCGGCGTCGATCAGGAAGACGTCGTAGTAGCCGGCCTTCGTCACGTAGCCATCGAACGCCGGCGCCCACTTCTGCCAGAACGCCGCGTACGTGGGCGTGGCCGGGTCGAAGGTTCCGTCGGCCGCGACGATGGAGTCGCGGAGTTCCTCGAACTCCGTCAGGACCGTGCGGGTGTCAACCCGCGCCGCGAGCAACTCGACGTTCGCAAAAAGTCCTTCGAATAGCTTCTGCACATCGTCGCGCTTGAGCGCCTGGACGCCGGCCAAGTTGCGGAAGGCACTGTCGCGCAGCACCCCAACATTCTCGACCAGGACCTGCAAGTCGCCCTGACGCTCATTGAAATAGCGCTCGATCTGGGCCTTCTTGACGTCTCGCAGAGCGATCAGCTGGTCGAACGACGTCGCCGACAACGCCTCGCCGCCGTGGGCGCCCACGTCCTCCAGCCCGTTTTTGGCCGTGTGGTAGCTCAACGTCGCCACCAGCGCGAGGGGGACGACACCGCAACCCAAGAAGGCCAGGATCAGTCGAACACCAAGCGACATGGGGAGAGCTCCTTGTTGGAACCGACGTGCATGCGAGTCTGTCTGTTGGGGACCAAACCGCTCACGCAACCGCGAGTGATTTGGCCGATATCAACGGTATCGTCCCGCGGCCCGTCCACCTTGCCCGAATCCAGGACCACGTCCTCAGATTTGATTCGTGCCGCGCCAGTCGTGTCGCCGTGGCTTGATTGCCAGGGCGGTGGCCGCGGTTTACGGGCACAACTCTCCGATCTGGGTGGGAGAGGGTAAGCCGCAGGCAGAGAAGTTCTCGCGCAATTCTGGCTGCCGCCGTCTGGGGTGAGTCTTCTGCCAACGAAAGGGGCTGCAAAGCGTGGCCGCTGACTGGAGAACACGTGCTGTCGCCGCGGTCAGAGCGGGGGGTGTTACGCTCGCGTCAGGGCCGCCAGGACGAGCGCTTCCAGCACCGGCCGGAAGCGCTCCAGGTCGACTGCCGGCTTGTCGGAGTCCTTGCCGCGGTCGTCGAAGTGGCGGAGCTGGAGGGCGGCACGGTGGTGAGGGCTGGCTTCGAAGGCCGCGACCTCCTCAGGGGTCATCAGCCCGCCCTGCAACTCGAGGCTGCGGGCGGAGGCCGAGGACAGGCCCGCGCGATAGGCCGCGTCGATTGTGCAGAGGTAGCGTTTGGCGGCGACGTGCAGGCGGGCCGGTTCGGTGACCTCCTGGCCAAACCATTGTCGCAGCCAGCGGTCGCCGCCGACTTCGTGGTGAGCATCGACCCCCCGTTGGGCCACGTCCTCGCCCAGATCGTGCAGCAGGTGTCCGACATCGTGCAACAGAGCGGCCGCGACCAACGCAGGCGGGCAACCCGCCTGCTCAGCCAGGAGCGCGCACTGCGAGCTGTGCGTCCGCTCGGTGACATCCTCGCCGTATCTACGGTCGCCGCGTTCCCGGAACAGCCGGATGATCTCGTCGACGACCGCTGAAGGGTCGGTTGCCTGCGGCTTGGTGTCGCTCACGATCGTGGTCTCCCTCCGGGCTAGAATGGCCTGCGGCTGCAGGATGCCATCGTGCGGCCGCGACGAAAAGTCTGGAAGCGGTCGCGTGAACCGGAATCCGCGGGCGGATTTCACTATCCTTTAGCGTGGCGTCGGCACCGCGGCGAAATCGCGGGCCGATGGCGAGCCCGATTTCTCGGTATTCAAGGAGCAAGGGGCCGCGTGTCGCGGAACGGCAAGGTCCTGGTGGCGATGTCCGGCGGCGTCGACTCGTCGGTGACGGCGTGCCTCCTGCAGGAGCAGGGGTACGAGTGCGTTGGCGTGTTCATGCGCGTGGGCGCGGCCCAGGAAGAGGCGGTCGAGGCCTGCGCAAGCCCCGCCCCGGACCAGCCACCGCGCCGGCTGAAGCACGGCTGCTGCTCGGTCAACGACGCCCTGGACGCCCGCGCGATCTGCGCCCGTCTCGGCATGCCGTTCTACGCGCTCAACTTCAAGGACGACTTCGACAAGATCATCGACTACTTCGTCGACGAGTACGGCCAGGCGCGCACCCCCAACCCGTGCGTCGTCTGCAACATCGAGCTGAAGTTCGGCAAGCTGCTCCGCTACGCCGAGATGATTGACGCCGAGTTCGTCGCCACCGGCCACTACGCCCGCGTCGAGCCCCGCGACGGCCAGCCGCACCTGCTTCGATCGCTGAATGCGGCCAAGGATCAATCGTATGTGCTGTTCGGGATTCGGCGAGCCGACCTCGGCCGCTGCCTCTTTCCGCTCGGCAGCGTGACCGACAAGCAGCTCGTTCGTGACAAAGCTGCCGAACTCGGGCTGCGGGTCCACGACAAGCCCGACAGCCAGGAGATCTGCTTCGTCCCCAACAACGATTACAAGCAGCTCGTCCGCGAGCGGCGGCCGAAGTCGCAGCGCCGCGGCGAGATCCGCAACTGCGACGGCGCCGTTGTCGGCGCGCACGAAGGCGTCGTGAACTACACGATCGGCCAGCGACGCGGGCTCGCGCTCGCGATGGGCTACCCGATCTACGTGACAAACCTTGATCACGCGAGCAACACCGTCACGGTGGGCGAGAAAGCCGCGCTCCAGCACGCCGGTCTCGAGGCCGACCGGATGAACTGGCTCGTCGACCCGCCACCCGGCTCCGGGTCGGCCGCAATCAAGATCCGCCACCAGCACACGCCGGCTGCGGGGCGTTTCGAGTACGACGGCGGCGGGAGCGTGCGCGTCCACTTCGACGCGCCACAGCTCGCGGTCGCGCCGGGCCAGGCCGCCGTCCTCTATCGCGAGGACGACGTCGTGCTGGGTGGCGGGTGGATTCGGCGGAGTCTGCCGGCCGCTGGGGCGGATTGCTAGCCGGACTGGTCGCTTCTTGGGACGGTCCGCTTCCCAAATTGTCCGTATTTTGGCATCCTAGCACGGCGTGGCCGGCGGTGGCCACGTGACCCCGAAGCCGTTCAACCTGGAGTAACGCCGTGCAAAGAGTGACATCGGCCCTGATCCTGGGATTCGCCGTGGCTGCCAGCGGGCTGGCGGAGCCCGCGGACCGCTTTCGCGGCGAGCAGCAGGTTGCGATCCTGGTCGACGAAACGGTCCACCCGGCGCTGGCAGCGAGGCTCGAGCGCTACATGGACCACGTCCAGCAGATGGCGGACGTGGAGTTCGACGTGCTCGTAGAAGATTTCTACCACATGCCGCCGCCGCAGATCCGCGACCTGCTCCGCTCGCGCTACGAGCGTAGCGGCGGGCAAATGACCGGCGCGATCATGGTCGGCCCGATCCCGTACGCGGTCCGCGGCAAGCCGGAGCCTTACACCTACTACTACCTGACGCCCGCGCCGTTGTACTACGAGGACTTCGACGCGGCCTGGCACGACCGCGACCAGGACGGCTACTTCGAGAGCTACGACTACGACCGGATCAACAACCCGACGGAGATCTGGACGGCGTGGTGGCTGCCGCCCGCCAACGACCATCCGTACCAGGTCGAGCTGCTGCAGGCCTACCTCGACAAGCTCGACCGCTACTACCGCGGCGAGGTTGTCGGCGAGGGCGGCATGGTCTTCATCGCCGGCAACGGCAACAGCGTCGAGATCACCGAGTCGTGGACCGTGCTGATGAACGACGCGATGAAGTCCACTGACCAGCAGGTCCAGAAGGTCTACAGCCGCCACGGCGAGATGTCCTTCGCGGTCCACCCCGAAGGCGAGGAGTTCAAGCCGGACGACCTCGAGAACGCGCTCGAGGAAGGCCGCTACCAGCACATCCACATTCTGACGCACGGCGCGCCGGACGGATTTTACTGGGAGCAGGCGGCGATCCGCGGCACGCGGCTGGACTTCAATCAGTTCGACCAGACCGGCGCGAACATCATCACCACGTCGGGCTGCAGCAATGGCAACTTCCGCGGCGCCAACCGCGGGGCGACCGACTACTCCACCAGCATCGGCAACCTGCTGGTCTTCTCGCCGAACACCATCACCGTGGCGTTCTACGGCGCGACCTCGCCGCAGTCGACCGGTGTCTTTGCCCCGATGCACGTGGAGCTGTACGAGTTCATGGATCCCCAGGCCGGCAGCGGCATCGGCGAGGGCTACTACAAGCTCCGCAATGCCGACTACTCGTGGGGCACGCAGCACTACTTCTTCCGCGGCGGCGACGGCAAGGCGCTCTTCGGCGACCCGTTCGCCGGCTACCGCAAGAGTCGTGGTGCGGTTCCGCCGTCGGCCGCCACCCGGCCGATCTCGGTCGCGGAGCCGACCTGCCCGTGAGCCGCGCACCCCACCGCTCGCGCGATGGAGTGCGCGGGCGGTCCGCTCGCCTTCTCAAAGGAGTGTCACCCGCATGCCGAGGCTAGCCGTTCTCGCCACGCTCGCCGCGTTGGCCCTGACCGCGTGTCAGCAGGAAGAGCAACTTCGCCCCTTCGAGCCCGAGGCCAAGGACTACAGCAAGCCGCTCGCCCCCGGTGAGCTCGCGCTCGAGAAGGTCGACCCGTCGGAATACCCCGATTTCAGCCGCGGCTACCTCGAACGCTCCGGCCTCCGCCAGGCGATCCACTACAGCCTCGAGTACCTCACCAAGCCCAGCAGCCAGCGCTACTATCCCTACGCGGACATCACGCACGAGCGCGTCCGCCGCTCGCTCCAGGCGTTTCTCGAGACGCTCGACGCCGCCGACTCGCCGGAACAGTTCAACGCCCTGGTCCGGCGCCGCTTCGACGTTTATCGTTCAAAGGGCTGGGACCGCCAGGGAACCGTCTACTTCACCGGCTACTACACCCCGATCTTCGAAGGCCGCAAGCAGCGCGGCGGCGCGTTCCAGTACCCGCTCTACGGCATGCCACCCGACCTCGTGAAGGACGAGGAGGGCAACATCCTCGGCCGCCAGACTGCCCAGGGGCTTGAGCCCTACCCCACGCGCCGGGCGATCGAGGAGCAGAATCTCCTCGCCGGACACGAGATCGCCTGGCTCAAAGACCCCTTCGAGGCCTACGTCGTCTCGGTGCAGGGCTCGGCCAAGCTGCGGCTGGCAGATGGCTCGCTCTGGGAGCTCGGCTACACCGCCAACAACGGGCGTGAGTACGAGGCGATCGCCCTGAAGATGGTGGCCGACGGCGTCCTCGACAGGGACGAGATTTCGCTCCAGAACATGATCCGCTTCTTCCAGGAGAACCCGAACCTCGTCACCTACTACACGTGGCAAAACCCCCGCTACGTCTTCTTCGCCGAAGAGGAGGGCGGCCCCTACGGCAGCATCGGCGTACCAGTCACCCCGTACCGGACAATTGCGACCGACAAGGCCGTGTTTCCCCGGGCGGCGCTAACCTTTGCCGATACGCGGATCGCGCGGGAGGTGGGGGGCGAAATTTACGACCTGCCATTCCGCAGCTTTTTGCTCGACCAGGACACGGGCGGTGCGATCCGGGCGGCTGGAAGGGCCGATATTTACATCGGTACCGGCGAGCGCGCGGAAGCGGTTGCGGGCCGGATTGGAGCCGAAGGGCAGCTTTATTATCTGTTTGTACGCGAGGAAGGCGCGTCGGCGGAGCTGGCCGCAAAATCAGATTGACCCCTCAACCCGCACCGGCGATAATGGAATCACTAAGATAGCGGATGGCAACGAGCGATCCGCCCCCGCCGAACTGACGGGTTGGCCAGAAAGTAAGAGGTGTTGAGCGACCAACCTGCCGAGGCGTCCGCGTCCCCATGGCTCCCCCTGCGACGCTGGCGATCCTCGCAGAACGCCTGCCGGGCGTGACCGAGTTCCCCGAGAGGGTTGACGATGTGCGACTACGCCTCCCCGAGTATTGCCGGCCTGGCGCAGCAGCTGAAGCGCGGTCCCCGCCGACTCCGGCTGAAGCAGCTCTTCGCGATCGACTTTCTCCTGACCGTCGTTGACCAGGACCACGACTACCCCTTCGAGTTTGTCCGCCACGTCCTGACCGGCTACCGCAAGCCACAGCTGCACGAGTATGACGAGAACGACGACCCGATCGCAGGGCGGCTGCTCCGCGACGGGCTGGTCATGCTGGCCGAGGACCTCAGCGGCGACGCCAAGCTGACGCCCTGCGTCTGGTCCGAGCCGATGTCCGGTGTCAACGAGCTGGCCGAGCGCTTCGACGTCAGCACCAAGACGATTTTCCGCTGGCGCAAGCGCGGTCTGGTCGCGTGGCGCTTTGAGTACCCTGATGGCCGCAACCGCATCGCGTTCCCCGAGCACTGCGTCCGGCGCTTCGTCGCCGAGAACGTGGCGCTCGTCAGCCGCGGCAGCAGCTTCTCGCAGCTCAGCAAGAAGGAACGCGCGGCGATCGTCGACCATGCTCGATCAATCGTCGATGCGAGCGAGGAGCCGCTGACCGTCAACGCGGTGGCGAAGGAGCTCGCTAACGAGACCGGCCGCGCGGTCGAGACGATTCGCCTGATCCTCAAGCATCACGACGAGGCCCATCCGGGCAGCGGGCTGTTCAATCGCCCGGCGCTGGCGGTGCCGGCCGACGATCAACGGCTCGCAATTTGGGAAGCCTACGTCGATGGGCAGACCGTCGCCGCACTGGCCGAGCGTTTCGCCAAGCCGGTCCGGAAGATCTACGCGATCGTCACGGAGATGCGGGCGCGCGAGTTGAAGGCCAGCAAGATCGAATACATCGCCTCGGACGAGTTCGCTGAGCGCGGCGCCCACGAGATCCTGGGCGACCCGGGCGTCGCCGACCCGTACGACCATGCGACGGCCGGACAAAAGCGGACGCCCGGTGACCTGCCCCCGTACCTCCGTCAGCTCTTCGAGCTGCCGCTGCTGACGAAGGCCGGCGAGCAGGCGCTCTTCCGCAAGATGAACTACCTCCGCCACTGTGCGGAAGAGCTCCGCCAGGCGATCGAGCCCGAGGCCACCACGGCGGCCGCGCTCGACCAGATCGACGCCCTCGTCGAGGACGCCGAGGCGGTGAAAAACCAGATCGTGCAAGCTAACTTGCGCCTGGTCGTGAGCATCGCCAAGCGGCACGCGTCGCGCGACCGCGACTTCTTCGAGGTCGTCAGCGACGGCAACATCTCGCTGATGCGGGCAGTCGACAAGTTCGACTACTCGCGTGGCTTCAAGTTCAGCACCTACGCCTCGTGGGCGATCATGAAGAACTTCGCCCGGTCGCTGCCCAACCAGCGGCGGCACCAGGAACGCTTCCAGACCGGCCGCGAGGAGTTGCTCGGTATCGCCCCGTGCCCGATCGCGGAAGAGACCAACAGCGACCACCTGCCGGCGTTGCGGGCCCGGGTCGACCGGATGCTTTCGTCGCTCGAGCCGCGCGAGGCGGACATCCTGCGGCACCGCTTCGGCCTGGACGCCGGCGGCGAGTCCAAGACGCTCGAGCAGATCGGCCAGGTCTTCGGCGTCAGCAAGGAACGCATCCGCCAGCTCGAAGCCCGCGCGATGGCCAAGCTCCGCACCGAGTTCGAAGACACGGCCGCGGCGGTCTTGGAGTAGGGATACACCCGACTCAACACGCTGAACGGCCGGAGCGCCGGCCACTCAACCTGACCAGAAGCAACCGGAGCGACCGGGCTCTGTACCGGTCGCTCTTCATTCAGTTCAGCGCGTTCCACCGTGCAAGCATCGAAGGTCGACGCAACGCCCGCACAGGCAGCCCCTGCCTCGACGCGGGTCCATCACCTTCCCAGCCCGCGGGCCTCGGGGCTACACTGTCTCCCGAACAAAAAGCCCGGCTTTCGCGCCAGTCACCTGCCGTCATGAAGGAGCCCCACCATGCCCGCCCCCGTCGTCACCGTCTTCGGCAGCGCCGCCGTCGCCCGCGGCGAGTTCGATTACGAGGACGCCCGCCTCCTCGGCCGCTCGATCGCCGAGAACGGCTGGACGCTCTGCAACGGCGGCTATGGCGGTACGATGGAGGCCACTGCCCAGGGCGCTGTCGAGGCTGGCGGTCACACCATTGGCGTGACCTGTCGCATCCTCCCCGGCCGGGGCGAGCCCAACCCCTACATCCGTCAGGAAGTGCCCACGTTTGATCTCATGACGCGGGTCCAGACGTTGATCCGAGTCGCCGATGCGTACGTTGCGCTACCGGGCGGCACCGGCACACTGCTCGAGATGGCCGCCGTCTGGGAGCTCGCGAACAAGGGGCTGCTCGGCACCACCCGCGCGCTGGTGCTCCTGGGCGGCTTCTGGGAGCCGGTGGTAACCGTTGTCAGCCAGCAGATGCGGCAGCACCTCCACCCGAAGATCGTCAACGACGTGCTGGCCGCGATCGCCGTCCTCGAGGACAACCTGAAGAACCACCCGGAGTAGGGTCGTCCCGGCCACCGACCAACAGCATTCCCCGGCCCGGGAGCGCTCTCAGTTGCGTCCGGAGGCTGATCGGGTACGATCCACACACGGTTTGGCGCACGAGTGGAGCCCTCCGAGATGGCAACAGGCGGGCGTGATCGGCAGAAGCGGTTCCCGGGCCTGAGCAGGGCAAGGACCGCCGCTTTTTGCATTTTGCCGCACGTCACATTTGCCCGCTACCGCCGTTCGGCCGGGGCAGGGAGGAAGGTCACGCGATGATCGTCGACTGCCACACGCAGGTCTGGGACACGCTGGACTGGATGGGCCGGGTTGCGGTGACCGACGGTCGCCGGGCCGTCCAGGCCGATACCGCCCGGCACATCGAGGCGATCGGGCCGGTGGATTATGCGTTCGTGTTGGGCTTCAAGAGCCGGCACCTGAACGCGGAGATCCCGAACGACTTCGTGGCGAGCTACGTCCGACGCTACCCGTCCAAGCTGATCGGCTTTGCAGGGCTCGATCCAACGGACGCCGACTGCCTCGATGACCTGCGGATCGCCCACGAGGACCTTCAGCTCCGCGGCGTGACCATCGCCCCCGCGATGCAGAACTTCCACCCGGTCGATACGCAGGTCGTCCGGCTTTACGAGCAATGCCTGCTGCGGAAGCTGCCGCTGATCTTCGACCACGACCACCGCACGCCGCAGGCCCGCATGGAGTTCGCCCGCCCGCTGCTGGTCGACGAGGTCGCCCGCGAGTTCCCCGACCTGAAGATCATCATCACGCATCTCGGTTACCCGTGGCTGCACGAGGCCGTCGCACTGCTCGGCAAGCACAAGCACGTATACGCCGAGGTCTCGGGCCTGCTCCGCCGGCCATGGCTGGCGTACAATGCGCTGGTGACCGCCTACGAGTACGGCGTGATGGATAAGCTGCTCTTTGGCAGCAATTTTCCGTTCAGCGTGCCGGCCGCCTGCATCGAAGCGCTTTACACGGTCAACCAGGTCAGCTACGGCACGAACCTGACGACGATCCCGCGCGAACAGTTGCGGGCGGTCGTGGAGCGTGACGTGCTCGAGCTGCTGGACCTGCAGACGTCCAAAGCGCCCGCGCGGAAAGCGTCGACGATCCTGGCTGATGACGAATAGCGGCCTGCAGCTAAGCGCAATCGGCGTGCTGCTGGCGGCCGGGCTGGCCGTCGGTTGCCAGACGCCCCGCAACGTACTCACCGTCCAGGGTGTCGACTTTGACGGCAGCGCGTTCACGTACGAGACCACCCTGAACGACGTCGTTTACCGCGAGTTGGCCGGGGGGGAACTCCAGCTGGCGGCGCAGGTGACGAGCACCGCGGCGGCGGTCGATGGGCTGCGTGAGATCCTGATCTGTGACATCTACTGGCGGTCGCGAGCCGGCGTGAGCTACGACGACCGCTCGACCGCCAACGCGCTGGTCCGCTACCTGATCACGACCGACGACGGGGCCCGCTACTACGACGGCTCGGCGTTTGTTTACGTAAAGCCAGGACAGGCGGACAACGTCCTGATCTGCAATTTTGAGCGGGTCGACCTGTCGCTGGCCAGCACGCTCGGCAGCAGCCCGGACCTGCATGGCCGGCTCGCGATGACCGGCGAACTCCGGGCGACGGCCGACGCCGTGGCCGCCCGCCGCTGGGAGCGTGAGTTGGAGCAGTGGGCGCTCGATCTCGAAACGGAAGTGAAGGCCCCGCAGTGACGCCGCGTTTCGCCCTCTTGCGGCACACGCTGCCTGACGGCAGCGCCCACTTCGACCTACTCGTCGAGCACCCGGAACATGAGCGGGTGCCGACTTGGCGCCTGGCCGCGAGTCCGGTCGAACAGACTGCGGTCGCGGGCGAGCGGATCGCCGACCACCGCCCGCTCTACCTGGATTACGCCGGGCCCGTATCAGGTGACCGCGGCCACGTAGAGCAGGTCGACGCCGGCACCGCCGCGTGGGAGGCCTTCGACGCCGAGGCCGTCGTGGTGCGGCTCGCCGGCCGGCGCTTGAGCGGCACGTTTACAATCTCGGACACCCCGGACGGTCTACGGCTGGCCCGTCGTGACGCCTAGCGAGCGATTGCCAAACGTCCCTTGCTGTAAAGGAGTTGTACGCGGTGGCGAATGAGAATTACGAGCGGCTGGTCGCCCAGCTGAAAGAGTACGCAACGATCAACCAGGTCGCCGGGCTGCTGAGCTGGGACCAGGAAACCTACATGCCCGACAAGGCGGCCGAGGACCGCGCGAACCAGCTCGCCTACCTCGCCGGCCTGGCGCACGAGAAGCTGACCCGTGACGAACTCGGCCGGACGCTCGAAACCTTGGCGGCGGAGGCTTCCGAGGATCCTGTCATCGCGACGAACGTGCGCGAAACGAAGCGCGAGCGCGACCGGGCGGTCAAGCTGCCCAACCAGCTTGTGAAGGATCTCGCCAAGGCGACGACGCTCGGCCAGGAGGCATGGACGGAGGCGCGGAAGGATTCCGACTTCAGCCAGTTCGAGCCGCACTTGAACAAGCTGCTGGACCTGAAGCGTGAGGTCGCCGACCGCATCGGCTGGGATGTCGAGCCCTATGACGCGCTGCTTGATGACTACGAGCCCGGCGCGACCGCCCGCGAGATCGAGGAGCTTTTCGGCGGCCTGAAAAAGTCGCTCGTCCCGCTGGTCGCCGCGTTCCGCGATGCGGCGAAGCAGCCGGACCTCGAGATCCTGAAACGCTCCTGCCCGCCCGCGCAGCAGGCCGCGTTCAACCGGCGGGTCGTCGAGTCGATGGGGTTCGACTTTGCGGCCGGGCGCATCGACGTCTCCACGCACCCGTTCTGTTCCGGCTCGACGCCGAACGACGTGCGGCTGACGACGCGTTACGACGAGCACTATTTCCCGACGTCGCTGTTTGGCTGCATGCACGAGGCCGGCCACGGGCTGTACGAGCAGGGGCTGCTGGTCGAGCACGCCGGCACGCCGATGGGCAGCAGCGTCTCGCTCGGGATTCACGAGTCGCAGTCGCGGCTGTGGGAGAACCAGGTCGGGCGCAGCCGGCCGTTCTGGGAGTGCTGGTACGGTACGTTCCAGGAGACGTTCGCGAGCCTGAAGGACGTCGCGCTGGATGACTTCCACTTCGCGATCAATAACGTGCGGCCGTCGTTCATCCGCGTTGAGGCCGACGAGGTGACCTATGGCCTGCACATCATGCTGCGGTTCATGATCGAGCGGGAGATGATCAGCGGCAAGCTGGCGACCAGCGCGATCCCCGCCCGCTGGAACGAGCTGTTCACGGAGCTGTTCGGGATCACGCCGCCGAACGACGCGCAGGGCTGCCTTCAGGATATCCACTGGTCGTTCGCGGCTTTCGGCTACTTTCCGACCTACCAGTTGGGCAACCTCTACGCGGCGCAAATCTTCGATGCGGCGCAGCGCGCCCTGCCGGATCTCGAAGAGCAAATCCGCCGCGGCGAGCTACGGCCACTCCGCGAGTGGCTGCGCGAGAACGTGCACCAGTACGGGATGCGCTACCGCGCGAAGGAACTGATCGAGCACGTGACGGGCGCGCCGCCGTCGCCGCAGCCGTTCATCGATTACGTGGAGCGGAAGTTCAAGCCGCTGTACGGGGTCTAGCCGACGTTCTCGACGCCGCCGACCTCGGGGACCTTGGCCCGCAGCAGCTGCTCGAGGCCCATTTGAAGCGTCTGGGTTGCGGCCGGACAGCCGGCGCAGGTCCCCTTGAGCCGGACCTGCACGATGCGGTCGTCGGAGAGCGCGACATACTCGACGTCGCCGCCGTGCGATTGCGTGATCGGGCGAAACTCCTCGATGACCTGCTTAACCCGCGGTTCGAGATCGGCTGGGGCTGCCATCGGCGCTCCTTTGCGGCGGTAGGGGTCGGGCGTCCAACGCGCGGCCTGCCAGCAGACCCGGCGATCAAACGCGTACGAACGAATCCTAGTTGTTCGCAGAAGCCGGGGCAACACGCTGTCGGCTGCTGGCGGCTTTACAGCAGCCGCCGCCGGCGCTATCAAGGGCGGCGTAGCTGAGGAGCCGCGATGCCGTCGCCGGACCGCCTGGAAACCCGCGCCGCGCGTCCCACGCCGGGAGCGGTCGACGTCCCGACGCTGTGGCGGTGGACGCTGGTGCTGGTGGCGCTCGGCAGCGCTTGGCGGCTGGCGCGCTATGCCCTGGCGTTCCCGTTCTGGGGCGACGAGAGCTTCCTGAACACGAGCGTCCTGACGCGCAGCTTCGCGGGGCTGCTGGCGCCGCTGGAGTACTTCCAGGTGGCGCCGATCGGCTACCTGTGGCTGCAGAAGGGCGTGTTCGTCCTCTTCGGGGGCGGCGAGTACGCGCTGCGGGCGGTCGCGCTGGTGGCGGGCGTCGCGGCGCTGCTGCTGTTCGTGCCGTTCGCCTGGCGGACCCTGCCCCCGCGGTCGGCCGCGATCGCGGTTGGGATCTTCGCCGGCTCGTACTACCTCGTGCGGCACACTTGCGAAGCGAAGCAGTACGCGACCGACCTGTTCGCCAGCATGCTGCTGCTGTGGCTGGCAGGGTGGTGGCTCGAGCGGCCGACGGCAGCGTGGCGGGGCCTGACGATCGCGCTGGTCGCGGCGGGGATGGTCTGGCTGAGCTTGCCGGGCGCCTTCGTGGCCGCGGGGATCGGCCTGGCGGTGGCGATCAGCTTCTGGCGGCGCCGGGCGCCCGTGCGCAGCTGGCTGCTGTGGGGCGTGTACGGGGTGGTGTCGGCGGCGAGCTTCGCCGGCGTTTATTTCCTTTACATCGACCGGCACGCCGCCCGCACGCGCGATTCGTGGCTCGAGGATTACTGGCGCGACGCCTTCCCGCCGCAGCAGTGGGGCGAGTTCTTGTGGTGGCTGCTCGAAATCCACGCGGGGCGAATGCTGGCGTATCCGTTCGGCGGGGGTGAGTTTACGAGCAGTGGGACGCTCCTGCTGGTCCTGGTCGGGATGGTCGCGCTCGTTCGTGCCGGCCGGGGGTCGATTGCGCTGCTCGTGCTCGCGCCGCTGGTGCCGACGTTCGCGGCCGCGGGGCTGGAGAAGTACCCCTACGGCGGCAGCGTCCGCGTGTCGATCTTCATGGCGCCCGCGTTCTGCCTGTTGGCCGGCGCCGGGGCGGGTTACCTGATCGACCACGTGTTGGCCCGGCGGTACCGCGATCTCGTTGGAGCGTTGGTCGGCGGCGTGCTGGTGTTGATCCCCGTCGGCGGGATCGTCTACGACGTCCTGCGCCCTTACAAGGTGGCGGGCGACCCCGAGATCCGCGCCGCCCTACGCGACTTCGCCGCCCGCGTCGAGCCCGGCGATCAGATCGTGATCCAAAACCCGCCCTTCGGCCGCTACGACCCGCCCGGCGGCCCGATGTTCCACCAGTCCGCCCGCTACTACCTCGAGTTGTATACGGGGATCACGCCGACCTGGTACGTCGAGGACGGCTATCCGCCGGACACCGATTGGGTGCTCGTGATGCACGGCCCGTTCGGCGGGCCGCCGGACGACTACGTCCGCGCCAAGCTCAACGCGGCCGGGTTCGAGGCCAGGGAGTACGAGGCGATCTCGCTCCTGCCCGATTCGCCGGCCGCCCTGCGCATCTACGCGAGCGAGCCCTTGCCATAGCCGACGCAATCCGCGCGCTGTCGGCGGCGAGAGCGGCAACTACGGTTTGCGGGCCACGACGTCGAGGCTGGTGATGACGTCGCCGCAGCGCTGGCCGGCCGGCAGGTGGCGGGCGATCTCGGCGTACATCGGATCGCCGTTGGCGACGAGGGTGGCCACGTACTCGGACTTGGGGGTCACCTCGAGGTCGGTGAGACCGGCGGCCTGGATCAGCGCCTGGTATTCGCTGACCAGCACCGCTCCGGCGACGCAGCCGATCATCGCGCTGGGCATCGCCTTCACCGCGTCGGGCAGTGGCTGCAGCAGGGCGATGTCGGACACGACCGCCCGGCCGCCGGGCTTCAGCACGCGGGCGATCTCGCGCCAGACCTGGGCCTTGTCAGGTGAGAGGTTGATCACGCAGTTCGAGATCACCACGTCGGCCTGGTTGTCGGGCAGCGGCAGGTGCTCGATCTCGCCGAGGCGGAACTCGACGTTGTCGAGACCGGTTCCTGCGCGGTAGCTCACGCTGTTCTGCCGCGCCTTGCTGAGCATCTCGGGTGTCATGTCGATGCCGATCACGCGGCCCGTGGTGCCGACCTTCGGTCCGGCGAGAAAGCAGTCGAAGCCGCCGCCGCTGCCGAGGTCGACGACGGTCTGTCCGGGCAGGAGGTTGGCGATCGCGGTCGGGTTGCCACAGGAGAGGCCCATGTTCGCGCCGCGCGGGAGTTGTTGGAGATGCTCCGCGTCGTAGCCGAGCTGGTGCGCGAGGAAGTCGTGATCGAGCGGCGCCGTGGCCGCGGGGCCGCAGCAGCCGCCGCCGGTGACCACGTTTAAGCTCCCTTCCTGCGCGATCGTGGCGTAGGTGACGCGGACGGCATCACGGGTATCGGCGGTGCTCGCCGGGTTCGCGTTGTCGGGATTGCAGCAGTCCATTGCGAGTTCTTTGATTGGCTACCGCGGTCGTTCGGGCAGTGATGCTGGCAGCCCGGCCACGAAGTCACGGATCTCGTCGCGCACACGGCGGAAGTGGTCGCGCGCCCGCTCCGGGTCAGTCTCGGCAGCGGCTAGGCGCGGCGGGTCGTCAAAGCCGACATGAACGACGCGCGGCGCGCCGACGAAGGTCGGGCAGGTTTCATGCGCATGGCCACAGACGGTGACGACGACGTCAAACGCCTGCGTCGGGAGCTGATCAACGGTCGTGCTCTCGTGCCGGCTGATGTCGACGCCGGCCTCCTGCATGACGCGGACGGCATCCGGATTGAGCCCGTGCGTCTCGAGGCCGGCGGAGTAGGGCTCGAGCACGTCGCTCTTCAGGTGGCGGGCCCAGCCCTCAGCCATCTGGCTGCGGCAGGAGTTGCCGGTGCAGAGAAAGAGGATCTTCAGCTTGGGTTGTAGCATGCGGTCAGCTCCCGGGGGTCCTGGCAGCGAATCGCCGCGAGGCGCTCGCGGTCTGTGGCGATCGTCGCATCGTCGGCCAACGCGGCCCGCGCCCAGCGCAGCGCCGGTCGCACCCGCGGCGGCGCTCCCCGCCCGGCGAGGCGGTAGAAGACCCACCGCCCATCCTTGCGGCGTTCGATCAGCCCGGCCGCGTGCAGGACATTCGCCTGCTTTGACAGCGTCGATGGCGACAGCTGGAACAGCTCGATGAACTGGCAGAGGCAGAGCTCGCCGGGCTCGAGCGCCAGCAGCATCCGCAGCCGGGTGGCGTCGGCCAGCGCTTTGGCGATCGCCAGCGTCGGCGTCAAGGCAACCTCGGGCGTGGGGGCAACAGGCATCGGCGGCTTTCCCGGCGGCGGGGGGCTTCGAAAAACACTTCGTTACTTCGGAAAGTGTAAAAGGACCAAATCGGCGCGTCAACCGCTCGGCGGCCGCGGGGACCGCGGTTAGCATGCTCGTGTTCGCGGGCGCGGCCGCGTCCGGTGGCCGCCCGCAGTTGGCATCTCTCGTCGCGCCCCCGCTGTGGAGGGAACAACGCATGAGCATGGGCCTGTGGTGTGTGCTGACGCTGGTGCTGATCGTTCTGCTGCCGACGAGCGCCTGGAGCGCCGACCGCCTGACCGGTGAGCCGTTTGCGACGCGGAGCGAGGTGATCGCGGCCAACGGGATGGCCGCCACCAGCCAGCCGCTCGCCACCCAGATCGCGCTCGACATCCTGAAGCAGGGCGGGTCGGCGGTCGACGCGGCCGTCGCCGCCAACGCCGCGCTCGCGCTGATGGAGCCGGTGAACTGCGGGCTCGGCGGCGACCTGTTCGCGATCGTCTGGGATGCCCGCCGACAGCGGATCATGGGGCTCAATGCCTCCGGCCGCTCACCGCAAGGCTTGACCCTCGAGGAACTTCAGTCGCTCGTCGCGGCCGCAGAGCGCGACGACATCCCACCCTACGGCCCGCTGCCGGTGACGGTCCCGGGCTGCGTGGACGGCTGGTTCGCGCTCCACGCGGAGTTCGGCAAGCTCCCGATCAAGGACGTCCTTGCGCCGACGATCCGCTATGCCCGCGACGGCTTCCCGGTCTCCGAGCTCATTGCGCACTACTGGGAGCGCGGCGCGACACTGCGCAAAGACTACCCCGGCTTCGCCGCGACGTTCCTTCCCGACGGCGCCGCGCCGCAGAAGGGCGACATCTTTCGCAATCCCGGGCTGGCCGACACGCTGACGCTGATCGCTGAGCAAGGCCGGACCGCCTTCTACCAGGGTCCCATCGCCGATCAGATCGACGCGTTTTGCCGGGAGGTCGGCTGCTATCTCCGCAAGGAAGACCTCACCGCCCATCGCAGCGAGTGGGTCACGCCGCTGAGCACGACCTATCGCGGCTACGAGGTGCACGAGCTCCCGCCCAACGGCCAGGGCCTCGCCGCCCTCCAGATGCTCAACATTCTCGAGGGCTACGACCTGGCGAGCTGGGGCTACGCGTCGCCTGATTACTGGCACGTGCTGATCGAGGCGAAGAAGCTCGCTTTTGAAGACCGTGCGCGCTACTACGCCGATCCCGACTTCGTCAGCGTGCCGTGGGAGCGGCTCGCGTCGAAGGAGTACGCGAACGAGCGGCGCGAGCTCATCGACCTTAAAACTGCCGCCGCGGAGTTGCCGCCC